>CALGGB010000155.1 GCA_937880925.1 uncultured Rhodospirillaceae bacterium
CCATGGGTGCGGAGGTGACGCTGACCCGTTCGGACGTCGGCAAGGGCCATCCCGAATACTACCAGGACATGGCCCAGCGCATGGCGGGCGAGATCGAGAACAGCTTCTTCGTCAACCAGTTCGGTAACGAGGCCAACCCGCTGGCCCACGAGACCGGCACCGGCCCGGAGATCTGGGCCCAGATGGGCCATGATGTCGACGCCGTGGTCGCCGGCGTCGGTTCGGGCGGCACGATCACGGGGCTGGGCCGTTTCTTCGCCAAGGTCGATCCTGGCGTGGAGATGGTGCTGGCCGACCCGGAAGGCTCCGTGCTCGCCAACTACATCAAGACCGGCGAGATGGGGCCCCTGGGTTCCTGGCTGGTCGAAGGCATCGGCGAGGATTTCATCCCCGACGTCTCCGACCTTTCGCTGGTGAAATCGGCCTATACCGTGAGCGACCGCGACGCCTTCCTGACCGGGCGCCAACTGCTCAAAGATGCCGGCATTCTGGCCGGTTCCTCCTCGGGAACATTGATCGCCGCGGCCATTGCCTATTGCCGCGACCAGACCGAACCCAAGAAGGTCGTCACCTTCGTCTGCGACAGCGGCAACAAGTACCTCTCCAAGATGTACAACGACTACTGGATGCTCGATCAGGGCTTCCTGGAGCGCCCGCACCACGGCGACCTGCGCGACCTGATCGCGCGCCCCCACGCCGACCACGCCTCCATTGTCGTGAAGCCCGACGACACGCTGGCGGCGGCCCTGGCGCGCATGAAGCTCTACGACGTCAGCCAGCTTCCCGTGCTTGAGGGCGACCGCTGCATCGGCATCATCGACGAATCCGACATCCTGTGGGCGATCCACCATCGCCACGAGAACTTCCAGGATGCCGTCAGCTCGGCCATGACCTCGGTGATCGAGACGATACCCCACAGCTCGCCGATCGAGGACCTGGTGCCGATCTTCCGCCGCGACCTCACCGCCATCGTCGTCGACGGCGACAGGTTCCTCGGCCTGATCACCCGCATCGACCTGCTGAACCACCTGCGCCGGGGCCTGCGCGAGGCCTGAGCAGGGCTATAGCGCCGGGCGGCGTTCCGGCGTGTCGAGCCAGGGGCGGCGCGCTTCCAGCGCCGCGCCCAGACGGAAGACGGTCGCCTCGTCGTGGGGCCGCCCGACAAGCTGGATGCCGGTCGGCAGGCCGCCGCGCGTGCGCCCGGACGGCACCGCCAGCACGGGGCAGCGCCCGAACATGTTCCACAGCACGGTCATCGCCGTATCGGTGTCGGTGACCTCGACACCGTTGACCCTGAACCGCGTGCGCTGCCAGTTCGCCGTCGGGATATCAGGGCAGGAGACCGTGGGCATGACGAAGGCATGGTATTGCCCGAACATCGGCCCCAGGTGTTCATCCCAGACTGCGTCGGCAACCTCGAAGGAGCGGCGGTAGTCATCGGCGGTGAAACCGCGGGCGGTTTCCAGCAGTTCGGGTACATAGTCGCTGACGACATCGCCATGTTCGGCAAGCGCCTTCTCAAGCATGCCGCAGAAGAGGAATTCCTGGTTGCCGTGGCCCAGGCGGATCGCTTCGCTGGCCCAGTCGACGGGAATCTCAACGACCTCGGCCCCGGCGTCGGTGAACGCGGCAAGGGCCTCCAGGGTCTGCATCCGCACATCCTCAATCACGGCATGGTGGCCAAGGTCGATGGAATAGGCGATGCGCATCCCCTTGAGATCGCCGTCGCCGCCTCTGATCGTGGGCCGCTTGGGCAGGCTATTGGGGTCGAGCGGATGCGGGCCCGACATGATGTTGGCCATCACCCGGGCATCTTCGACCGTGCGTGTCATCGGACCGTGGTGCACATAGGTGTTGGTCGAGGCGAACATGGGGATCGCGCCATAGGGCGCCTGATAGCCCACGATGCCGCACTGGGAGGCGGGCTGGCGGATCGAGCCGGTGCTGTCGCCACCCGTGGCGATGGTGGTGGCGCCGGCCGCCAGCGCGGCCGCCGAACCGCCCGAGGAACCGCCTGCCGAGACATCCAGCCGCCAGGGATTGCGCGTGACACCCCACAGGCGGGAGTGGGTGCAATAGAGCCAGGCGAACTCCGGCATGGTGGTGCGGGCAAAGACATTGGCGCCCGCGCGCATCAGGCGTTCGATCGCGGGATCGGTGCGCGGCGCGATCCGGTCCGTGTCGATCAGCGAGGCCGCGGTGATGCGCTTGCCCTGGATCGGCGAGCCTTCCTTCACCGCCATGGGAATGCCCTCCAGACGGCGCAGGCGGCCGTCCTTGCGCACGAACTTGTCCTCCGATTCGCGGGCGCGGCGCCGCGCCTCGTCGAAATAGCGGTCGGCGAAGGGATTGACCGTTTCGGCAACCGCCTCATAGCGGGCGATCACAGCCTCCAGCAGTTCTACGGGCGAAAGTTTGCCCTCGTGGAAAAGGGCCATGGCCTGGGCCGCCGAGAGGTAACAGAGATCGTCGCCGTCCATCGTGGTCTCCCTCAAACTGGCCGCACCCTCACCGGGAATCGCCACCGGTGTCCAGCACGGCTCTTGACGTCAGGCGCGGCGACCGTCATGGCAGGGGACGCGAGACAGGAGCCTGCAGCATGAGCGACACGACCCGGCCCAACCGGCCCGGCTTTGCCACCCGCGCGATCCACGCCGGGCAGAAGCCCGATCCCACGACCGGCGCCATCATGACGCCGATCTATGCCACATCGACCTATGTCCAGCAGAGTCCCGGCGTCCACAAGGGTTACGAATACTCCCGCTCGCAGAACCCGACGCGCATGGCCTTCGAGGCCTGCGTGGCCGACCTGGAAGGCGGCAGCCGCGGTTTTGCCTTTGCCTCGGGCCTGGCGGCCTCCTCGACCATCCTCGACCTGCTCGACAGCGGCGACGGTGTCGTTGCCGGCAACGACCTCTACGGCGGCACCTATCGCCTGTTCGAGAACGTGAGGAAGCGCAGCGCGGGCCTCGACATCAGCTTTGTCGACATGGCGGACGAAGCTGCCCTGCGCGCGGCCATCACGCCCAAGACGAAGATGATCTGGATCGAGACGCCGACCAACCCGCTGCTCACCGTGGTCGACCTTTCCATGGTCGCCCGTGTCGCGCGAGAGGCCGGCATCCTGTGCGTGGCCGACAACACCTTCGCCACGCCCTTCGTGCAGCGCCCGCTGGAGCACGGCTTCGACATCGTGGTGCATTCGGTGACCAAGTACCTCAACGGCCATTCCGACATGGTCGGCGGCATCGCCATCGTCGGCGACAACCCCGATCTGGCCGACCGGCTGGGCTACCTGCAGAACGCCGTGGGCGCCGTCGCCGGGCCCTTCGACAGCTTCCTTGCCCTGCGCGGGCTCAAGACCCTGCACCTGCGCATGGAGCGCCACTGCGCCAGCGCGATGGAGGTCGCACGCTTCCTGGAGGCCCACCCCAAGGTTGCCCGCGTCCATTATCCCGGCCTTGCGAGCCATCCCCAGCACAAGCTGGCGGCGCGCCAGATGTCGGGATTCGGCGGCATGGTGACGGCGATCCTCGACACCGACATCGACGGCGCCCGCCGCTTCCTGGAGCGTTGCGAGCTCTTTGCCCTGGCCGAGAGCCTGGGCGGCGTTGAGAGCCTGATCGAGCATCCCGCGATCATGACCCATGCCTCGATCCCCAAGGCGATGCGCGAGGAGATCGGCATTTCCGACAGCCTGGTGCGCCTTTCCGTCGGGGTTGAGGAGATCACCGACCTGATTGCCGAACTGGACGCGGCCCTTGCCGCCATCTAACAGCCCACCGCAGGGCCTGCGCACGCCGCTGTTGATGCTGGTGGCGCTGGCCCTCGTATGGGGTGCCAACTGGCCGATCATGAAGATCGCCGTGCTGGGCGTGGAGCCCTGGATGTTCCGTGCCATGTGCACCCTGGGCGGCGGCATCGGCATGCTGGCGCTTTCCCGCGCCGGGGGTCACGCCATCCTCGTGCCGCGCGACCAGTTCCTCTGGCTGGCCGCGATCGCCCCCTTCTCCATCGGCGGCTGGATGGTGTTCTCGGCCCTGGGCGTGGGCCTGATGGGTTCGGGCCGCGCGGCGATCCTGGCCTACACCATGCCGCTCTGGGCCGTTCTCTTTGCCCGCTTCGTGCTGAAGGAGCCGCTGACGCCGGGCCGCCTTCTGGGTCTCGCGCTGGGCATGGCGGCCATTGCCGTATTGCTGAGCCACGACTTCTCCATGATCGAGGATTCCCCTCTCGGCGCCTTTTTCATGCTTTGCGCGGCGGTCACCTGGGCGCTGGGTGCGGTGCTGTTCAAGCGCGCGCCCTGGCGCCTGCCGGTGATGGTGATCGTGGGCTGGCAACTCGTGCTGGTGGGCATCCCCGTGACAGTCGTCGCCCTCCTCACCGAGCCCCTGCCGACCCAGGCCGATCTCTGGGCCTGGCTCGCGGTCGCCTACAACATCGGTCCCAGCGGCATCCTGGGCTTCTACCTGTGGAACCGGGTGCTGATCCTGCTGCCCGCCGGAGCCGCCGCCGTAGGCAGCCTGGCGGTGCCGGTGATCGGCGTCATGGCCGGCGCCCTCGTGCTGGGCGAAGTCATCGGCTGGCGCGAGTGGACCGCGCTGCTGCTGGTTTCCACGGCGATTGCCACCGTGATGGGCGCCCTGCCGGGCGCGAACCGTGTCGCCCGCCCGTCCGGAGGAGCCTGACCCATGCAGTTCGTCTTTGCAGGAGGCAGCAAGCGTTCCGGCACGACCCTGCTTCACAGCATCCTGTGTTCGACCCAGGCGACGCCGCCGCCGGCCGCAGAGGACGGCACGGTGCGCTATCTGGCGCTGGCCTACGAGGATACGCTGCGCCGCTTCGACCGGCACGCCAGCTTCTTCTTCGAGGATCGCGACAAGGCCCATCGCATCTACCGCCAGATGACCCTGCGCTACCTGCACGAGATTGCCGGACGCTGGCCCGAGGCGAGCCATCTGGTGATCAAGCAGCCCCAGCTCACGCGCCACTTTCCAACCCTGGCGAAACTTCTGCCGCGCGCCCGTTTCGTCATCACCGTGCGCGATCCCCGAGACACCGTTGCCTCGCTGGCCAAGGTCGCCCGGCGCGAGCACGAGCAGCAGGCCCGGCCCGGCCATCGCACGATGGGCATCCCCGGTCTGGTCCGGATGGTGGCGCAGGATTACCAGGAGGTGCTGAACGTGTTCGGCGCGCGCAACAGCAATCGGGTGATGTGGGTGCGTTACGAGGACATGGTGCGCGCGCCCGAAACGACCGCACAGCGGCTGGGCGACTTTACGGGCATCGACCTCTCCGGGTATCAATCGGGCGAGCCGTGGCGTGGCTGGGCCGATGGCACGGTCAACCTGGAGGAGCGCAGGAAAAGTCCCTTTTTCTCGCCGCTCTGGGGCCAGGCCGTGACCGATACACGGGTCGGAACCTGGCCCGAAGTACTGGATGCAAAGCAGGAGGCCACCGTGACCCGCGCCCTGGCGCCGATCATGCGGGCTTTCGGATATGGCGATGTCCCCGCCGCAGGCGGCAGCACAACAACACAAGGACAGGAGTAGGGCCCCATGGCCGAGAGCGAGAGCAATATTGCCGGTGAAAAGCTGATGTCGCTGATCCAGCGCATCGAGCGACTCGAGGAAGACCGCACCAACATCGGCGCCGACATCCGCGAGATCTATCGCGAGGCCAAGGGCATCGGCTTTGAGCCCAAGATCATCCGCCAGCTCGTGAAGATGCGGAAGATGGAGGCCTCCGACCGGCAGGAGGAAGAGGCCCTGATCGAATCCTACAAGGCCGCCATCGGCATGCCCTGAGGGTGTGCGGCCTCTGTGGCCGCGCGTTATCCCCAGCCGTGGCTCTTGGGTCGGCCGGCGTTTCCGGGCACGATGCCTTCATGGCCGAAACCCGTCTCGTCAGCGAACTCAAGCGCCGCATGGTTGCCGGCGGCCTGTCGCAGAAGCGCCTGGCCCTGGCTGCCGGCCTGAACGAAACGGCCGTGCGCGATATCGTTGCCGGACGCTCGCGCCATCCCCGCCACGACACCCTGGAAAAGCTCGCCGCCGTTCTGGGCTGCGGTGCGGCCGACCTGATCGAACCGCGCAACGGTGCGGCCGTGCCGTCATCGGACGGCGAGGGCTATCTGCTGATCGGGCGCTACGATCCCGAGCGCGACGGCGTGCGCGAGACCATCTCCCACCAGGAAGGCGCCGCCGAGGTCGCCTTCCGCGCCGACTGGCTGGCCGAGCTGACCCGCACGCCGGTCAACCAGCTTGCCGCCATCCAGATGGAAGGCGACAGCATGGCCCCGACCATCGGGCCGGGCGACAGCCTGCTCATCGACCTCACCCAATGGTCGCCGGGAGCCGACGGCATCTACGTGCTGCGCCACGGCGAAGGCCTCCTGGTCAAGCGCCTGGCGGTCGACCCGCTGCGCCAGCTTGTCACCCTGTCTTCGGACAATGCCAGCTATGCCCCTCTGGCGCCGGTCACCATGGCCGAGCTTGATCTTGTCGGACGGGTCATCTGGGTCGGCAAGCGCGTCTGAGGCGGCGGTTGCAAATGAGCCGCCGGAGTCCTTAAATGGGACCAACGAGGCGCCATGAGCGCCTGCGCCGTCGCGAACGACGCGACGGCTTTTTCCGTTTTGCCCCGAACACGAGGATCGCTCCATGACCGTGCTGCCCAATTCGCCCCACGCGCGCGACATCAAGAACTATCTCCACCCCTACTCGAACCTTAAGAAGCACGAGGAGCGGGGTCCGCTGATCATCGAGAAGGGCGACGGCATCTACGTCGAGGATCTGGAGGGCAACAAGTACATCGAGGGCCTGGCCGGCCTGTGGTGCACCTCGCTGGGCTTCAACAACGAGCGCCTGGTCGAGGCCGCCGCCGCGCAGATGCGCAAGCTGCCCTACTACCATGCCTTCTTCCATCGCTCGTCGATGCCTTCGATCGATCTCGCCGAGCGCCTGATCGAGATGATGCCGGGCAACATGTCCAAGGTCTGGTTCGCGAACTCGGGTTCGGAAGCCAACGACCACATGATGAAGTTCGTCTGGTACTACAACAACGCCCGCGGCAAGCCCGAGAAGAAGAAGATCATCGCCCGCATGGGCGGCTACCACGGCATCGCTGTGTCGTCGGGCAGCCTCACCGGCATGCCGCTGATGCACAAGGGTTTCGACCTGCCGATCAAGAACGTGCTGCACACGGGTTCGCCGCACCACTACCGCTTCGCCAACGAGGGCGAGTCGGAGGAGGATTTCGCTACCCGCCGGGCCAACGAGCTGGAGCAGCAGATCCTGGACGAGGGTCCCGAGACGGTCGCGGCCTTCGTTGCCGAGCCCGTGATGGGTGCGGGCGGCGTCATCCTGCCGCCCAGGACCTATTTCGAGAAGATCCAGGCGGTGCTCAAGAAGTACGACGTGCTGATGGTCGCCGACGAGGTGATCTGCGGCTTCCACCGCACGGGCAACGTCTTCGGCTCCAACACCTACGGCATCACGCCCGACATCATGGTCGTGGCCAAGCAGCTCTCCTCGGCCTACCTGCCGATCAGCGCCGTGGTCATCAACGAGAAGGTCTATGGCCCGATCCGCGATTTCTCCGACGAGAACGGCGTGCTGGCGACAGGCTTCACCTATTCGGGCCATCCGGTGCCTGCCGCGGTCGCGGTCGAGACGCTGAAGATCTATGACGAGCTGGACATCGCCGGCCACGTCAACAAGATGTCGCCCATTATGCAGGAGCGCATCGCCGACCTGGCCGATCATCCCATCGTGGGCGAAGCCCGCGGCGTTGGCCTGATCGGTGCGGTCGAGTTGGTCAAGGACAAGGGCACCAAGGAAAACTTCGCGCCCGCGATCGCCGCCTATTGCGGCGATGCCTGCCTTGCCCACGGCCTGATCCTGCGCGCGGCCGCCGGCAACGCGGTTGCCGCCTGCCCGCCGCTGATCATCAAGGAAGACGAGATCCACCAGATGTTCGACCGCTTCAAGCTGGGGCTCGACGACACCTGGGCCTACGTCCAGAAGGAGAACCTGCTCGCCGCCGAGTAAGGTTCGCCTGATACAAGGCTAACGCAGCCGCCGGGTCCGCAAGGGCCCGGCGGTTTGCGTTTCAGGCGCGCACGGCAATGAGGATGGTGCCCGCGGCGATCAGGGCGATGCCCAGCCAGCCGGTGAGCGAGAGCTTTTCGCCCAGGAACACCGTGGCGAACAGCGCCACCAGCACCACCGATAGCTTGTCGATGGGTGCAACGCGCGCGGCATCGCCCATCTGCAGGGCGCGGAAGTAACAGAGCCACGATGCCCCGGTCGCAAGACCCGAAAGCACCAGAAAAAACACAGTACGCGATCCGATATCGGCCATGCCGCGCCACTGGCCGGTCGCCGAAACGATCAGTGTAACGATGGCCAGGATGACGAGGGTGCGGATGAAGGTGGCAAGATCGGAATTCACGCCCTCGACACCGATCTTGGCGAAGATCGCCGTCAGGGCGGCAAAGACGGCAGCCATCAGGGCCCAGAACTGCCAGGTCAGCATCGCGGTCTTCATCGCCCCTCCACTTCCGCCGATAGCGGGCAACGCCGGTGCATCAGGATAGGGCGCGGGCCTTACCCCTTGCTTGCCGCGACAAAGCGCGCGGGCGAAAGCGTATCTCGCGTCACGCCGGCAGCGGCCAGCGCCGGGGGCACCGCCCGGTCGAGGATGATCGACGCACAGTAATCCGACAGGCCCGCGGAGGTCTGGATGCCAGCCCCGCCCTGGCCGATATCCCAGAAGAACCCTTCTGCCGTGGCGTCCCAGCCTGCCGCGGGAAGCCGGTCCGGCAGGAAGGAGCGCAGGCCCGCCCAGCGCTTCTCGAAACGGCGGATGTCGAGCGTGGTCCAGGCCATGATGTTCTCGGCCGCCTGGGCCAGATCGAGTTCCTCGGGCTGGGCATCGCAGGGGGCCGAGGGTGTCTCGTCGGCGAGCGAGCCCATGATCAGCCCGGCCTCCGGCTTGAAGTAGAAACTCTCGCCATCGTCGGCGACCAGCGGCCAGTGCGAGACATCCATGCCTTCTGGACCGCGGAAGGTGAAGGCCGTGCGCCGGCACGGCTGCAGGCCCAGCGGCGCGACGCCGGCAAGCCCCGCCAGGGCATCGCCCCAGGCCCCGGCGCAGTTGGTAACCACGGGTGCGGCGAACGTGCCGGCCCTGGTTTCGACCTGCCAGAGGCCATCCTTTCGCGCCATGCCCAGCACCTCGGCATCGCAGACCAGGCTCGCCCCGGCGCGGCGGGCAGCGGCCAGGTAGCCACCGTGGATGGCGTGGACGTCGATATCCCCCGCGGTCGGCTCGAAGATGCCGTGGGAGAGTTTCTCCCGGCGCAGCACCGGACAGTGCTGCAGGCAGGTCTCGGCATCGATGCGGTGCAGCAGGCGGCCCATGACATGGGCAAGGGCCGCCTCGTCAAAGTGGTTGTTGGCGGTGTCATGGCCGATGGCCAGAAGAACCGGACGGTTGACCAGGAGGGGAACCGCCGAAAAACCCTCAGGTGGGGACTCGATGAAGCGGCGGGTTTCCTCCGACAGCGCCTGCACCACGGCACCGCCGATGGCATCGGTATAGTGCGCCGCCGAGCGGCCTGTACTGTGGTAGCCGGGCTGTTCCTCGCGCTCCAGCAGCACGACGCGACGATGCGGCGCCAGACGCCAGGCCAGCGATGCGCCGACCGCGCCCGCCCCAACAATCACGACATCGGCTTCGACCATGGTGACAAACCCCAAGCTATTCCGCTGCGGCCCGCGGCGGCTGATCGACAGAAACTTCAGGCACCGTGGGCAGGGCCTGGGTCAGGCGCAGGAACAGTCCCAGCAGCGGCGGTACCAGCGCCAGCGTCAGAACCGCCGAGAGCATCAGGCCGCCGACCACGACCGAGCCCAGGCCGCGGTAAAGCTCCGAACCCGCGCCGGGGAACAGTACCAGGGGCAGCATGCCGAAGACGCTGGTCAGCGTCGACATGAAGATCGGACGGATGCGGTTCGAGGTCGCCTCCTCGATCGCCGCGGCCGGGGCCATGCCGTCCTCGCGCATGTGATGCAGCGCCTGGTGAACCAGCAGAATGGCGTTGTTCACCACGATGCCGATCAGGATGACGAAACCCAGCAGGGTCAGCATGTCGAGCGGCTGGGGATGGAAGAGGTTGAGCACGACCAGCCCCAGCACACCGCCGGCCGCGGCGACCGGCACCGAAACCATCACGATCAGCGGATGGATGAAGCTTTCGAAGAGCACGGCCATGACCAGATAGACGATCGCCAGCGCGACCAGCAGGTTGACCACCATGGCGTCCCAGGTGGAGGCGAGTTTGTCGGCGGTGCCCGAAAGCTCCATGCGCACGCCGACCGGCAGGCCGGCCTCTTCCATCGGGGCGATGACGCTGTCGCGGATCATCTCGATGCCGGTCTCCAGGGGCACATCGGGGCCCAGGCCGATCTGCAGGGTAATGGTGCGCTGCTGCTTGATGCGGCGGATTTCAGAGGGGCCGTTGGTGATCTCGATGTCGGCCAGCGAGGAGACCGGCACGATCATGCCATCGCGCGTCACCACGGGAAGCTGACCGATGCCCTGCGTCGACCCGACGAGGGAACTCGGCCCGGTCAGTGTGAGGTCGATCTTGCTCCCATCCATGGTGATCTCGGCGACACGCAGGCCCGAGTTGAAGGCGTCGATGTCCATGGCCAGGTCGCTGGCGGTGACACCGTTGTCGGCCAGACGGATGCGGTCGGGATGGATGCGCAGTTCCGGCGCGCCCAGTTCCAGGCCCGGCTGGGGCCGGTACTGGTTGCCTTCGGAAGACGGCAGGATTTCCCGGGCCAGCAGGTTGGCCTGGCGCGCCACGGCGATGATGGTCTCCAGATCGGGGCCGGAGATATCGAGATCGATGGTACGCGTACCCCCAAAGCCACGGCCGAACAGCGAAGGCTGGCGGAAGAAGCCATCGGTGCCCGGCTCGTCTGCCAGGGGGCCGCGGATGACGGGGATCAGGTCGCTGACCAGAGCGGGATCGACCGCGGCGGCCCCGATCCAGGTCCAGGACGTGCCGGCGGCGAAATAGAAGCGGTCAAAAATCGGAGTGCCGTCCTCGGCGACCGTCATCCCTTCGGGGTTCTGGGTGTCCCAGTAGGGCCGGGTCGCATCCTCAACATCGCTGGCGATCTCCGCCATGGTTTCCAGGTTGTAGCCTGGCGGCGGAAAGATGCTGCCGGAGATGAAGTTCTGGTTGCCGTCAGGCAGATACTCCAGCTTGGGCAGCAGCAGCATTGCGACGACCACCGCGCCGCCCGTGATGACCGCGATGGAGGCGACCGATACCATCCGGTTGCGCGCGACCAGCCGCGCATAACGCTCGATACCGCCGGTGAACAGGCGCGCGGCACCATCGACGCCGGGAATGGGATGGCTGGTGGCATCGTCGCTGCGCTTGAGCAGGCGCGCGCTGAGAGCGGGGATGAGCGTCATCGCGACGATCAGCGACAGGATCACCGAAACCGAGATCGCCACGGCGATGTCGCGGAAGACCTGCCCGGCATCCTGCTCCATCACCAGGATCGGGATGAACACCATCACCGTGGTCAGGGCCGAAACCAGGATGGCGCCCCAGACCTGGCGGGCACCCTCGTAGGCTGCCTTGGCCGGGGGCATGCCCTGCTCGCGCAGGCGGAAAATGTTCTCCAGCACCACGATGGCGGCGTCGACCACCATGCCGATGGCAAAGGCGAGGCCCGCCAGGGAGATGACGTTGATCGAGCGGCCCATGGCCGCCATGGCCACGAAACTGCCGATCACCGAGACCGGAATGGCGATGGAGATGATCAGCGTGGCGCGCGGCGAGCGCAGGAACAGCAACAGGATGAAGGCCGCCAGCAGGCCGCCGATCCAGATGTTCTGGGTAACAAGATCGATCGAGGAGTTGATGTAGCCGGTCTCGTCATAGACCAGGTACATGATCAGGCCGGCCCGCGGCAGGGCGCCGGCGTTGAGTTCCTCGACCGCCTCGCGGATACCCTCCATGGTGGAGATGACATTGGCGCCCGCCTCCCGGATGACGCCGACCGAAAGGGCGGGTTCGCCGTTGAAACGCAGGATCGTGTCGATGTCCTTGTAGGCGAAGTCGACCTCTGCGACGTCGCCCAGCGTAACCCGCGCCATGCGGCCGGATTCCGGATCGACGCGGCTGACCAGAACGACCTCGCGGATGTCGTCCAGGGTGGCAAAATCGCCCTCGAAACGGGCAGTGTACTGGCGCTTGCCCTCGTCCACCTTGCCCGCCGTGGCGGTCGCCTCGGCAGCGCGCAACGCGGCGGCCACATCGGGAATGGTGAGGTGATAGCGGGCAAGATTCTCCGGCGTCACAACGACCCGAATCTCGCGCTCCGAGCCGCCCCAGTTGGTCACCCGCGCCACACCGGGCACACGCTCCAGCCGCTCGGCGACCACGTCATCGACGAAATCGCCGAATTCGTCGATCGGACGTTCGTTGCCCTGCGCGCGCACCAGATTGAAGCGCGCGATGGGACGGTCTTCACTGCTGGCGGTATCGAGCACCGGCTCGTCGGCCTCGTCGGGGTAGCCCGAAACCCGGTCGAGCCGGTTGGCGACCAGCAGGAGGGCCCGGTTCATGTCGGTGCCGATCGCGAATTCCAGCGTGATCTCGCCCTCGCCGGTCCAGCCCTCCGAGAGCATGTCGGTGACGCCCTCGATGCCCGAGAGGACGTCTTCCTGGGGAATCAGGATCTCACGCTCGATTTCGGCGGGTGCGGCCCCGGCCCAGCTTGTAGAGACCGTGATCACCGGGCGCTGCACGTCGGGCGTCAACTGGATCGGGATCGTCTGGAGCGCCAGAAGGCCGAAAAGGATGACCATGAGCACCGCCGCGACCACGGCGATCGGACGATCGATGGCAAGGCGGATGATGTTCATCGGCTAGAAGGTAACCGCCGTATCGTCGGCAAGGGCTTCGTTGCCGCGCACGACCACCACGTCGCCTTCTGCAAGCCCCTCGATCACGATGAAACGCGCGCCCACAGCCGCACCGAGCAACACATCCCTGCTATGGGCCACGCCATCGATCACGACAAAGACACTGGCCCGGCCACCGTCGCGCAACACCGCATCCTTGGAAACCGTCAGGGCCTGTTCGATGGCCGCCACCGGAAGCTCGACGAGGACCGACTGGCCGTCGGCGATTTCGCCGGGCACAGGCTGCCAATCGGGCAGGAAGCGCACGGGGCGGGTGCGGGTCAGGGCATCCTCGGCAACACCGATGGCGCGAACGGTGGCCTGGCGATGCGTGCCGTTGTCCAGGGTGAGCTGCACGGCCACGCCCGGGCGCAGGCCCGAGATGCTGGAAGAAGGCACATCGGCCTCGATCTCGATGGCGGTGTCGTTGACCATGGTGACGACGGAATCGCCGCCGTCGAGGTAGGAGCCGACCTCGGTATGGCGCAGCACGATGACGCCGTCGTAAGGCGCCCGGATGGTCGCGCCGGCCAGATCGGCCTCGGCCAGGTCCAGGTTGGCCTGGGCCTGGTCAACGCCCGCGCCGGCGCTGGCCAGCAGTGCATTCATCCTGGCGACCTGCTGCATCTGATCGTCCTGCCTCGCCTGGGAGAAGGCCGCTGATTCCTCCAGTTCCCCAATCCGGTCGAGCGTCTGCTGCTCCAGCGCCAGACTGGCGCGCGCCTGGTTCTGAAGGGCGCGGGCGACCTCAAGCTGGGCCTTCCACTGGTCGCGGCGCAGGGTCAGGCGCTCGACATCGAGCTGAGCCAGCGGCTGACCGGCCTCCACCCGCGTCCCGACATCGGCGAAGATTTCGGCCACCGCACCCTCCGTCTGGGTCGCCACGATGCCCTTTTCCACAGAAAGGAAGCGACCGACCACGGAAATGGTCTCGTTGACCGATTCCACGCGTACGGGATCCACCGCGACCAGGGTCGCTGCGTCCGCGTGGTTGGGGCGCGCTGCCAGGAAGGCCAGGCAGAGGGCCGCAGAAATGCCGAGTTTGCGTAGAATCATGCGGGCTGAAGTGTACTATTGGCTAGTTGTCGGGTCATCCACCGTAGCGGCAGATCGCGACTTGGCAACGCTCGATCGGGCGATCAGAGGATCATGACGACACGTTTCTACACCCATGCGGCATGCCTGGATCATGATACCGGGCCCCATCATCCCGAGCGCATCGCGCGTCTGGAGGCTGTGCTTGCCGCCATGGACGATCCTGCCTTTGCCGCGCTGGAGCGCCACGAGGCGCCGCGCGTGGCGCTGGATCGGCTGGCCCTGGTGCATCCGGAAGGCTATGTCGATGCCGTGCTGGCCGCCTCGCCGGCCTCCGGTCATGTCCATCTGGACCCCGACACCGTGATGTCGCCGGGCTCTGCCGAGGCCGCCCTGCGTGCCGCCGGGGCCGTGGTCGATGCGGTCGATGCGGTGGTCACGGGCAAGGCGCACAACGCCTTTTGCGCCGTCAGACCGCCCGGCCATCATGCCGAGCCCGACCACGCCATGGGATTCTGCTTCTTCAATGCCGTGGCGGTCGGCGCCGAACATGCACGGCGCGCCCATGGCCTGGCGCGCGCCGCGGTGGTCGATTTCGACGTCCATCACGGCAACGGCACCCAGGCGATGTTCTGGTCCGACGAACAGCTTTTTTATGGTTCGACCCATCAGTTCCCGCACTACCCCGGAACCGGCGCGGCCGATGAGACCGGCGTCTATCACAATGTCGCGAACGGCCCTCTGCGGCCCGGGTCGGGCAGCGAGGAGTTCCGGCGGGTCTTCGAAGCCCGCGTTCTGGGTGCGCTCGATCACTTCCGGCCGGAGATCATTCTGATATCGGCAGGGTTTGATGCCCATGAGCGCGATCCGCTGGCCCAGATCAACCTGGTCGAGGAAGATTATGCCTGGGCGACCGATCTGCTGACGGAGATTGCCGATATCCATGCAGGTGGACGGGTTGTTTCCGTGATGGAGGGCGGTTACGACCTGCAGGCGCTCGCTTCGAGCGCGGCGGCCCACGTCGGCCGCCTGATGGCAGCAGCAGACAGCGCGGGGAACGCATGAGCAAGACAGCCAAGCAGGACGACATCGCCGCCATGAGCTTCGAGCAGGCTCTGGCCGAGCTGGAAAAGATCGTCGGCCAGCTCGAAAGCGGCGAGGCACGCCTGGACGATGCCATCTCGGCCTACGAGCGGGGCGCGGCACTCAAGCAGCACTGCGAGGCCAAGCTGCGCGAGGCGACCGACAAGGTTGAAAAGATCCGCCTGGCCGCCGACGGCAGCGTCAGCGCAGAAGCCACGACCATCGAATGAACCAGACCGCCACCCTGACGCCCCCGGCAAACGTCGCCGAGAACCTTGCCGCAGCCGCCCTGCGGATCGAGGCGACCCTTGACGGCCTGCTGCCCGATGGCGGCGGGCCCGAGCGGCCCCTGCTGGAAGCCATGCGCTATGCCACCCTCAACGGCGGCAAACGGCTGCGCCCTTACCTGACCACCATCGTTGCCGAACTCTTCGGCGTGGCCGACCAGCGTGCCCAGCGCGCCGCGGCCGCCGTGGAGATGCTGCACTGCTATTCGCTGGTCCATGACGATCTTCCCGCCATGGACGACGACGAGCTGCGCCGTGGCCGCCCGACCTGCCACATTGCCTTTGACGAGGCGACGGCCATCCTGGCGGGCGATGCCCTGCTGACGCTTGCCTTCGACGTGCTGGCCGACCCCGCCACCCACCCGGACGCCGCCGTGCGCATCGACCTCGTGCGCGGTCTGACCGAAGCGGCAGGCGCCCACGGCATGGTTGCCGGCCAGATGATCGATCTGGCGGTCGAGCACCGCACGGTCGACACCGCAACGGTGGAGCGCCTCCAGGCGTTGAAGACCGGGGCACTCATCACCTTTTCCGCAGAAGCCGGCGCCATTCTGGGCCAGGCCGCCCCCGCTGACAGGGAGGCCATCGTGACCTACGGACGCCTGCTGGGTTCTGCCTTCCAGATTGTCGACGACCTGCTGGATGAGGAAGGCGACGTGGAAGCCATGGGCAAGGCCGTGGGCAAGGATGCCGCGGCCGGCAAGGCGACGCTGGTTGCGTTGCTGGGCACCGATGAAGCCCGCAAACGTGCCGACCGGCTTGCCGACGAGGCGATTGCCAGCCTGGAACCATTCGGTGCGCCTGCTGACCCGCTGCGCGATGTCGCGCGGTTCGTGGTCACACGCCGAACCTGAAGACGCGAGGGGACGACCTTGAACATTTCCAACCGGACGCCGCTGCTCGACCGCATTCATTTGCCGGCAGACATGCGTGGCCTGTCGATGGAAGAGCTGCGCCAGCTTGCCGACGAGCTGCGGCGCGAGACCATCGACGCCGTTTCCACCACCGGCGGCCACCTGGGCGCTGGTCTGGGCGTGGTCGAACTGACGGTGGCCATCCACCATCTGTTCGACACGCCCCATGACCGGCTGATCTGGGATGTCGGCCACCAGTGCTACCCCCACAAGATCCTGACCGGCCGGCGCGACCGCATCCGTACCCTGCGTCAGAAGGATGGCCTCTCGGGCTTCACCAAGCGCGCCGAAAGTGAGTATGACCCCTTCGGTGCGGCCCACAGCTCCACCTCCATCTCGGCGGGCCTGGGCATGGCCGTGGCGCGCGATCTGAAGGGAGAGAAGCGCGAGGTCGTCTGTGTCATCGGCGACGGCGCCATGTCTGCCGGCATGGCCTATGAGGCGATGAACAATGCCGGCGACCGCGACACACGTCTGATCGTCATCCTCAACGACAACGACATGTCGATCGCCCCACCCGTGGGCGCCATGAGCGCCTATCTCGCCAAGGCGCTGTCGTCGAACACCTATCGTTCGGCGCGCCACGTCGCCAAGGAGATCGCCGCGCGCTTCCCGCGCTCGCTGGAGACGGCCGCGCGGCGCGTCGAGGAATACACCCGCGGCCTGATGACCGGCGGCACCCTGTTCGAGGAACTGGGCTTCTACTACATCGGCCCGATCGACGGCCATAACCTGGAGCACCTGGTTCCGATCCTGAAGAACATCCGGGATGCCGACGAGAACCGCCCGGTGCTGATCCACTGCATCACGCAGAAGGGCAAGGGCTACGACCCCGCCGAACAGGCCGCCGACAAGTACCACGGCGTCAACAAGTTCGACGTCATCACCGGCGCCCAGGCCAAGCCGGCCGCCGCCGCACCGTCCTATACCTCGGTCTATGCCAGGGCGCTGATCGCCGAGGCCGAGGCCGACGACCGCATCTGCGCCATCACGGCGGCGATGCCCTCGGGCACCGGCGTCGACAAGTTCGCCGAGCGGTTCCCCGAGCGCGCCTTCGATGTCGGCATCGCCGAGCAGCACGGCGTCACCTTCGCGGCCGGCATGGCGTGCGAGGGCTTCAAGCCCTTCGTCACCTTCTATTCGACCTTCCTGCAGCGCGCCTACGACCAGATCGTCCACGACGTGGCGATCCAGCGCCTGCCGGTCCGCTTCGCCATCGACCGCGCGGGCCTGGTCGGCGCCGACGGCCCGACCCATGCCGGCTCCTTCGACGTCACCTATCTGGGCACCCTGCCCGGCTTCGTCGTGATGGCCGCGGCCGACGAGGCAGAGCTCATGCACATGGTGGCGACCTGCGCCGCCATCGACGACCGCCCCAGCGCCGTGCGGTATCCCCGCGGCGAGGGCGAGGGCGTGCCCCTGCCCGAGCGCGGTTCGCCGCTGGAACTCGGCAAGGGCCGCATCGTGCGCGAGGGCACCAAGATCGCCCTGCTCTCCTTCGGCACGCGCCTCTCCGAATGCCTGAAGGCGGCCGACGAACTGGGCGCCCGCGGCCTCTCCACCACGGTGGCCGATGCCCGCTTCTGCACGCCGCTCGATACCGACCTGGTGCGGCGCCTTGCGCGCGAGCACGAGGTGCTGATCACGGTCGAGGAAGGCTCCATCGGCGGCTTCGCCTCCCATGTGCTCGATTTCCTGGCCCGTGACGGCGCGCTTGACGCGGGCCTGAGAATCCGGCCTATGGCACTTCCAGCCACGTTCATCGATCAGGGGAAACCCCACGACATGTACGACGAGGCCCATCTGAATGCGCCCGATATCGTGAAAACGGCGCTTTCCGCCCTCGGCCAGGACCAGGCCGGGGCGAGCATCCACGCCTGAACGCCATGAACCGCCTTGCAGCGCTGCTCGTGCTGGCTGTCATGCTGGCCGGGGCGCAGGCCGCGCGCGCCGAAATCCGCGTCATGCCCGAAGAGCAGATCACGCACGAAGAACTGCAGTGCATGGCCCTCAACATCTACTGGGAAGCAAACCGCGCGAGCGAGCTTGATCTGCGCGCCGTGGCCCATGTCACCGTCAACCGCACCAGCTCCCCGGGCTTTCCCGGCAGCATCTGCGACGTGGTGACCCAGGGCGGAGAAAGCCCGCTCTATTCCTGCCAGTTCAGTTGGTGGTGCGATGGCCGCAGCGACCAGCCGACCGATCTTGCCGCCTGGAGGCGCGCACTGGGGATTGCCGAGAAGGTTCTGACCGGGCAGGACGACGACCCCACCGATGGCGCCCTGTTCTTTCACAACTCCAGCGTCACACCGTCCTGGAGCGAGGAACTGATGCCCACGATCCGCATCGGCGACCACATCTTCTACCGTTAGGCCCTTGGCAGGACCCAAACGCAGTCGCATCGACCAGCTTCTGGTGGAGCGCGGCCTTGCCGAGAGCCGCACCCGCGCCCAGGCCCTGATCATGGCGGGCCTGGTCTTTGCCGGCGAAAGACGCCTGGAAAAGCCCGGACAGACCATCGCGCCCGACACGGAGATCGAGGTCCGCGGACGCGATCATCCCTGGGTCTCGCGCGGCGGCCTCAAGCTCGATCATGCGCTGGAAAGCTTCGGCATCGACGTATCGGGCATGATCGCGCTCGATCTCGGCGCCTCCACGGGCGGCTTCACCGACGTGCTGCTCAGCCGCGGCGCCGCGAAGGTCTATGCCGTCGACGTCGGCCACGGCCAGCTTGCCTGGTCCCTGCGCCAGGACGAGCGTGTCGTCGTGCTGGAAAAGACCAACGTGCGGGCGCTGACACAAGAGCAGATCCCCGAGCCTCCGGCGATCCTGGTCTCCGACCTTTCCTTCATCTCGCTGATGCTCGCCCTGCCCGCCGCGATGGTGCTCGCGGCGCCTGGCGCCCTGCTGGTCTCGCTGGTCAAACCGCAATTCGAGGCCGGTGCCGAACAGGTCGGCAAGGGCGGCATCGTGCGCGATCCTGACGTGCACGAGGCCGTCTGCGCGACGATCCGCACGTGGCTTGCCGACGAAATGGGCTGGGAGGTGCTGGGCCTGATCGAAAGCCCCGTCACCGGTACCGACGGCAACCGAGAGTTCCTGATCGCCGGGCGCAAACCGGGCTGCGTTCGCACGGATCGCATACAGGGCTAGACTGAGTGCCCGATTGCCAGGAGGTAACCATGGTGAAGCTTCCCGACACGCTGCCGATCCGCCAGTGGGTCTGCATTCCCTGCGGCTACAACATGATCGGCGAGATGCCAGAGGTCTGCCCGTTCTGCGGTGCGCGACACGAACGCTTCGTGACCTGGGATGCCGCCGAGACGACCTATCGCGTGACGCCCAAACCGGTGACCGACAAGGTGACGCAGCTGCGCTCGGTGCCGCGCCTGGGCATCGAACATGCCGCCTACCGTATCGAGACCGGGGACAAGGCTGTCTGGATCGACTGCCCCAGCGCCTTCAACCGCGATCTCGACCCCGTCAGCGACATCTACTTCACACACAAGGACTTCCTTGGTGCCTCCAACCAGTACCGTGCTCTGTGGGACGCGCGCGTGCATCTGCACGAAGCCGAGACGATCCATCCGCTGGTTGCGGCATTCCCCGTGGACGACGCCTTCACGGGCGACTTTGAAGTGGACGGGATAAAGGCCTTCCACATCGGCGGCCACACACCGGGCTGGACGGCTTATCTGTTCGAGGACGTTCTTTTTGCCTGCGACTACGCCTTCCCGCCGGGCGCGGCGATGCGCCTCAACCCCTTCGGAGACAAGACCGCGACGCGGGCTCAGGCGCCGCGCCTGCTCGAACTGGTGGAAGAGCACCGGCCCCGCCTGGTCGCGGGCTACAACTACGTCGCAGACGCCTCGAACTGGCGCAGTGACCTCTCGGACGCCCTGGAGCGCGCCGCCTAATCTGCTTCGTAGTGGGCCGAACGTTCGTCCCAGCGCAGCAGCACCCGGCGTGCGGCCTCCGGCACGGTCGGGGTATCCCATGCATCGCCGCCGAAGGCGTGGACGGCGGCCATGTCGTCGAACTCCAGCAGCGTGAGGAACTCCACCTCCCCGGCCAGCTCGCGACGCAGGACACGCGCGCCGCGAAAGCCGGCGACGCCGCGGGCCTGGTAGGACGGAAAGGTGACGGTCTTCAGCCGCTGCTCGTAGGCATCGGCGTCGGCCGGGCGGACCCAGCCGCGCCAAAGGCGCACGATCACGGGATCAGCCTATCTGCGCGCGGTGGCGCAGCATGTGGTCGGCGAGCACGCAGGCCATCATGGCCTCGCCCACCGGCACGGCGCGGATGCCGACGCAGGGGTCATGGCGGCCCTTGACCTGCACCGTGGTTTCCGCCCCGGTGCTGTCGATGGTCTGCCGTTCGGTGAGGATGGAGCTGGTCGGCTTCACGGCGAAACGCACCACCACGTCCTGGCCGCTGGAGATGCCGCCCAGCACGCCGCCTGCCTTGTTGGAAAGGAAGGTGGGGCCGTCGTTGCCCTGGCGCATCTCGTCGGCGGCGGTCTCGCC
>CALGGB010000156.1 GCA_937880925.1 uncultured Rhodospirillaceae bacterium
ACGGCGCCGTGGTTGCCGGCAAGCTGCTGGAGCAGAAGGACAAGAACCGCGGCTTTGATGCCCAGGCCGAGGAATACAAGGACATGATCGCGGCCGGGATCGTCGATCCCACCAAGGTCGTGCGCATCGCACTTCAGGATGCCGCTTCGGTTGCCGGATCGCTGATCACCGCCGAGGCGGTGGTTGCCGAGAAGGTGAAGAAGAACGGCGCATCCGGCGCTCCCGATATGGGCGACATGGACTTCTAAGCCTTACGTTCTGCCGACGACGGCGGTGTTCCTGGCAGCAGCGACACCGCCGGTTCGACGGGATGCGGAGGTCTTCCAGAACGAAGACCAGCGCCCCGACGCTCCCCCGATCCGGGAGACCTCACGTCTTTCGACAGGAGGCTCGCCCACCATGGACCCCAATCTCGTTTACTCAGGTTTCACCGGCGACCTGATGGATCAGGTCGCCCAGTTGCGCCGTACTGCGCGGCGGCGCGCTTCCGGCCATGACGATCTGGCCGACGATCTGGTGCAGGAGACCCTGGTCCGTGCCTGGGCCCATCGCGACCGCTTCATCGAAGGCACGAACCTTGGAGCCTGGCTCCACACGATTCTGCGCAACACCCACATCAGCCATATCCGCAAGGCCAGCCGCGAGCAGGTCGGCCTTGATGCCGGCTGGGAACAGCGGCTGACGACGCCCGCGACCCAGGAGGAATACTTCGCGCTGGTCGAGGTCGCCGCCGCCATGGAGCTGTTGCCTGCGGCCGACCGGGCGATCCTCATCGCCCTGGGAGTCGAGGACCGGGCCCATGAGGATCTCGCTCTGGAATCGGGCTGTGCCATGGGCACCGTGCGCTCCAGGCTTTCGCGCGCGCGCGCACGCCTGCGCGATGTGCTCGAGGAAGGCGCCGGCGGCATCTGCCTGCCGGGCACGATCATGCAACCGATCGTCGTGCGCAGCGCCTTTGGCCGCGCAGGCATCTGACCATGCGCACGACGCGAACCACGATGACCTTTGCCCGGCCCTTCATCCTGCGCGGCGTCGATCAGGTGCTGCCCAGCGGCAGCCACGAGGTCGAGACCGATGAGGAACTGCTCGAAGGCGTCTCCTTCCTTGCATACCGGCGGGTCCTGACCCTGCTGCACCTGCGCCCCGACGGCCGGCCGGGCGGCGTTACCCAGACCCTGGTGGTCGACCCCGGCGATCTGGATGCAGCGCTGCAGCGCGACAAGGCTGCGACCGCTCCCCTGGCGACGGCATCCTGACAGCGCGGTGCGGAAACGCTGATGAAGCAAAATTAGGTAAATCCAAAGCTATGCTTCATGGAATACTGATTTAGCTAATCAATGGCGTCCTCTAGGCTGCCTCCGGATCGGGAGAGACCCGAAGGCAGGCAAGGGGGCCAGACATGTCCATCGAACAGACCCAGACACTTGTGGTTGGCGCGGGCCAGGCCGGCATCGCCATGAGCGAACACCTGAGCAAGCAGGGCGTCTCTCACATCGTTCTGGAGCGCGACCGCATCGCGGAGCGCTGGCGTTCGGAGCGCTGGGACTCCCTGGTCGCCAACGGACCCGCCTGGCACGACCGTTTTCCAGGCCGTGAGTTTGCCGGCGACCCCGATGCCTTTCCGGGCAAGGAGACGGTCGCCGACTATTTCGTCGCCTACGCTGAGCAGATCGCAGCACCCGTCCGCTGCGGTGTCGAGGTACACGAGGTGCGCCGGCTTGATGGGCGCTCCGGCTTCCGCGTCGAGACATCGCAAGGGGTGATCGAAGCAGACAGCGTCGTGGCCGCGACCGGCCCCTTCCAGCGCCCCGTCATGCCCGCCATCGTTCCCGAAGATGCCGGTATCCTGCAGATGCACTCCAGCGCCTATCGCAATCCTGGTCAGCTTCCACAGGGCGCGGTGCTGGTGGTCGGCGCCGGTTCGTCGGGGGTGCAGATCGCTGATGAGCTCCAGCGCGCCGGCAGGCAGGTTTATCTCTCGGTCGGGCCGCACGACCGTCCGCCGCGCAGCTACCGCGGACGCGATTTCGTCTGGTGGCTGGGCGTGCTGGGCAAGTGGGATGCCGAGGCGCCGGCCCCAGGGGTGGAGCATGTCACCATCGCGGTCAGCGGCGCCCGTGGCGGCGAGACCGTCGACTTCCGCAATCTCGCTCAGCAGGGCATGCATCTGGTCGGGCGCACCGAGGCATTCCAGAACGGCGTTCTGCACTTTGCCGGGGATCTGGCCGGCAATCTGGCGCAGGGCGATGCCAACTATCTCTCGGTGCTCGATGAGGCCGATGCCCATGTCGCGCGCCATGGCCTGGACCTGCCGGAGGAGCCGGACGCCCGCCACATCGGGCCGGATCCGGACTGTGTGCGCAATCCCACCCTGGAACTCGACCTGGCCGGCGCCGGGATCGCGGCGATCATCTGGGCCACTGGCTTTGCCGTCGACTACAGCTGGCTGAAGGCCGATACCTTTGATGAGAAGGGCCGCCCCCTGCATCGGCGCGGCGTCTCGCGGGAGCCTGGAATCTATTTCCTGGGCCTGCCGTGGCTGTCGCGGCGCGGGTCGTCCTTCATCTGGGGTGTCTGGCACGATGCCATGCATGTTGCCGATCACATTGCCACGCAACAGGCCTATCGCGCCTATCATGACGCCGCCAGCGCCAGGGTGATGGCGGCCTAGGGCGGGGATCAGGCAACGGCGATGGCACTGCGGTTCACCCTGCGCCAGCTTGAATACTTCGTGGCGGTGGGCGATGCCGGCAGCATTGCCGCGGCCGCCCAGCAGATCCATGTCTCCTCGCCCTCGATCTCGACGGCGATCGCCCAGCTTGAGGCATCCTTCAGCGTCGCATTGTTCGTGCGCCAGCACGCCCAGGGCCTTTCGCTCACGCCCGGCGGGCGCAGGTTTTATGCTGCGGCGCGGGCCGTGCTGGAAAGCGCGGGCGCATTGCACGATGTCGCCAACGACATCTCCGAGCAGGTCCGCGGCCCCATCGCCGTCGGCGCCCTGGTGACGGTGGCGGCCTTTGTCCTGCCGGCGTTGCGCCATGGCTTCGAGCAGGCCCATCCCGAGGTCGCGCTCCGCCAGCGTGAGGCCCATCAGGAAGACCTGATCGCCATGCTGCGCCGCGCCGAGGTCGACATCGCGATCACCTATGATCTCGATATCCCCGCGGACATCGCCTTCGAGCCCCTTCTGGAGCTGCCGCCGCGGGCCGTGTTTTCGCCCGCGCATCCTCTGGCGGGCCGGGGCTCTGTGACGCTGGAGCAGCTTGCCGGGGAGAAGCTGGTGCTGCTCGACCTGCCGCTCAGCCGTGAGTATTTCCTGGCGCTGTTCGAGGCTGCCGGTCTGCGCCCGCTGATCGCGGAACGCACACCCCACCTCGCCATGCTGCGTTCCATGGTGGCCAATGGCTTTGGCTACGGCCTGCTCAATCTGGCGAGTACGAACGCCTTTGCCGCTGATGGCAAGCCCCTGTCCTATGTGCCGATCAGGGGCAAACTGCGACCCCTGAAGCTGGGCCTGGCGACCATGCGCGCCGATCGTAAGGCGCGCATCCTGGAGGCTTTCGAGGAGCACTGCCGCGAACGGCTGACTGCCGCCTCGGCGCCGGGGCTGTCGCTCTCGTAACGGCCCCGGGCGAGCCCGGCGTTGACCCTTGCGGGCTTCTGCTGTCTTCTCGTCGATGCGACAGGGGCGCTCGGGAAACCGGGCTGAGAAGCACCCTAGAACCTGAACCGGATAATGCCGGCGGAGGAAGTCGCGGGTCCACCAGGGCGCCTGCCGCCTCTCCGTGCCGTCCCGCCTTTCCCGCGGCGGGGAGAGAGCATGACGGACGGACCCGGACACCAGCTTGCGCAGATGCGCGAGGCCGCGCCGCTGGTGCAGAACATCACCAACTTCGTTGCCATGAATGTCATGGCCAACGTGCTCCTGGCGATCGGCGCGTCGCCGGCCATGGTTCATGCGCGGGCCGAGGCGGCCGAGTTCGCCGGCATCGCGCAGGCTCTGAGCGTCAACATCGGTACTGCCGACCCCGAATGGGGCGCGTCCATGATCGATGCCGCGCAGGCAATGGGCGCGCAGGGCAAACCATGGGTGCTCGACCCCGTGGCCGTGGGGGCAACCGGCTTTCGCCGTGATCTGGGCGTCCGGCTTCTGGCCTGCGCCCCCACGGTGATCCGGGGCAATGCCTCGGAGATCCTCGCACTCTCGGGTGGTGATGGAAGCGGGCGTGGCGTCGACAGCAGCGATCCCGTGGCGTTGGCCGAGGCCGGCGCCCGCGAACTCGCCCAAAGCAGCGGCGCGGTGGTTGCCGTCACTGGACCGATCGACTTCGTCACCGACGGCACGCGGGCCGCGCGCATCGCCAATGGCCACGAGATGATGCCGAGGGTGACGGCGCTGGGCTGTTCCCTGACAGGCGTGGTGGCAGCGTTCTGTGTTGTGGCCGCGCCCTTCGAGGCGACCGTGTCTGCCCTGGCCACCTTTGGCGTGGCAGGCGATCAGGCGGCAAGGCAGGCAGCGGGGCCGGGCTCGTTTGCCATGGGCCTGATCGATGCGCTCCACGGTCTGACGCCCCGGATGCTCGACAGTCAGGCGCGGATCACGCCGGCATGATCGGTCCGCTCTGTGTCATCACCGATGCCGAGGCGCCGATGGCGCTCATCGACCAGGCCGAAGCGGCCGCACGCGGCGGGGCTTCCCAGGTGCAGCTTCGCCACAAGGGGCTCGACGACGGCACCTTTGCCGAACTGGCGCGCGAGATTCTGGGGCGCCTCGCCCCGTTCCCGGCACGCCTGATCATCAACGACCGCATCGCGGTGGCCAGGGCGGTGGGCGCCCACGGGCTGCACATCGGCCAGAGCGACGGCACTCCGCGAGCGGCCCGCAACCTGATCGGCCCCGGCATGCTGCTGGGGCTCTCGATCGAGGCGCCCGAGCAGATGGCCGCGGTGCCCGAGGGGGTGGTGGACTATCTGGGGGTCGGCCCGATCCGGGCAACGCCGAGCAAGCCCGATCATGCGTCGCCCATGGGCCTTGCCGGCCTTGCCGCGGTCACGGCGGCGACTTGTTTGCCCTGCCTGGCGATCGGCGGCCTGGGCATGGGCGATATCGATGCCCTGCAGGCCGCCGGCGCCGCCGGCCTTGCGGTCGTCTCTGCGGTGACACGCGCTGCCGATCCCGAGGCTGCGACCCGTGCATTGGTCGAGGCCTGGAGGCGGGGATGATCGCCAATATCCTGGCGATTGCCGGTTCGGATCCCTCGGGCGGGGCCGGTATCCAGGCCGATATCAAGGCGATCTCGGCCCAGGGGGCCTATGCCATGGCCGTGATCACCGCACTGACCGTGCAGAACACCCACGGTGTCGAGGCGGTCTCGCTGGTCGCCCCGGACCTGGTCGCCGCGCAGATCGCCGCGATCCGCTCGGACATCCGCATCGATGCGGTCAAGATCGGCATGCTGGGCGATGCCGCCATCATCGATGCGGTAACACGGGCGCTGGACGGGTTGGCGGCGCCGATCGTGCTTGATCCGGTGATGGTGGCCAAAAGCGGCGATCGGCTTCTGGCCGAACGGGCGGTTGCGGCCCTGCGCGAGCGCCTGCTGCCCCGCGTCCATGTCCTGACGCCGAACCTGCCGGAGGCTGCCGACCTTTTGGGCGTAGGCGAGGCAGGCGACATCGCCGCGATGGCGGAACAGGCGCGTGCGCTGATGGCGCTGGGACCCGCCGCGGTCCTGCTCAAGGGCGGACATCTGGCCGGTGAAGGCAGCCCGGACCTCCTGGCGACACGCGATGGCCTGACGCAGCTTTCCGGCCCGCGCCACCTTACCGGCAACACCCACGGCACGGGCTGCACGCTGTCGTCGGCGGTGGCGGCCCTTCTTGGAAAAGGCTTACCGCTGGCGGATTCTGCAGAGGCCGCCAAGGCCTACGTCGGCGGGGCGATCGCTGCCAGCAGCGCGCTTTCCGTGGGCAAGGGCCACGGACCGACCCATCATTTCCATGCCCTTTGGCCAGCCGGCAGCGGGTAACCCGCTCCGCTCGCGGCGCGCCGAATTCTGGGGCTTTGCGCCAAATGACAGTTTTTGCCTTCGCGGGATCGATATACTGCCTCGTTATGCCCGGGGCTTGTGCCGGCTGGCGATAGCGCACACCAAACAGGAGTCCGCAACATGAAGAAGCTGGTTCTCGCCGCCTTGATCTGCTTGATGGCCGCACCCGCCTTCGCCGACCCGGGTGTGAAGATCGGCAAAATCACTTGCCGGCTGACCGATGTTGAAAACGACATCGTCTATACCGATGAGAAGTTCGCCTGCAGCTTCGAGCCGGACGAAGGCAAGGTGGAGTCCTATATCGGCCAGATCAAGCAGGTCGGCGTCGATCTCTCGGTGGTCAAGAACTACACGCTCGTCTGGTATGTCCTGACCGGTACGCTCAACACCTACAAACCCGGCGACATGGCCGGCACTTATGTTGGCGCCTCTGCCGAGGTATCCGCGGGCGATGGCGCCGGGGCCGACTGGCTGACCGGCGGCTTCAACAGCGAAATCAATCTTCAGCCCTGGGCGGTTGGCTCCGGGAGCGGCGATGGCGTGTCGCTGGGCATCGAAGAGTTTGTCCTCAAGTGATGGTGGCGGCCTGGCCGCCAGGAGAAGCTGAATGTACCGACAGAAGATATGGCTGCAGTCTGTGGCGCGCGGCGTTTGTGCGCTGGCTCTGGTGACCGGCGTTGCCCTTGCGGCAGCGGGCAGCAGTCGGGCCGACGATGCCGCCGAGGACCTCGCCAAGAAGCTCTCCAACCCGATCGCCGACCTGATCAGCGTGCCGATGCAGTTCAACTATGACAGCGGCTACGGCAGCGATGATGGCTGGAAAGGCTTCGTCAACATCCAGCCGGTCATTCCGGTTTCAATCAGCCAGGATTGGAACGTGATCTCGCGCACCATCCTGCCGGTCGCCGTGCAGGACGACATCGCGGGTAACTCGGGACACCAGGCCGGTCTGGGCGATGTCACGCAAAGCCTGTTCTTCTCGCCCAAGGCGCCCACCAGCGGCGGCCTGATCTGGGGCGTGGGCCCGGTCTTCCTGGTGCCGACCGCGACCGATGACCTGCTGGGCGCGGGCAAGTGGGGCGTGGGACCCACCGCCGTCGTGCTCAAGCAGAGCGGTCCCTGGACCGTCGGCATGCTGGGCAATCAGGTCTGGTCGGTGGCCGGCAGCGACAGCCGCAGCGATGTCAGCGCGAGCTTTATGCAGCCGTTCCTGGCCTACACCACGCCGACCGCCTGGACCTATGGCCTGAACACCGAAAGCACCTACAACTGGAATGCCGATCAGTGGTCGGTGCCGTTCAACCTGACCATCGCCAAGCTGGTGCGGATCGGCAAGCTGCCGGTCAGCCTGCAGGGCGGCCTGCGCTACTGGGCCGAATCGCCCGACAGCGGTCCCGATGGCGTGGGCGTGCGGTTCGCCATCACGTTCCTGTTCCCGAAGTAACCTGCCGACAAGCGCCGGTTCTTCGGCGGTTGTTACGCCTCGTCAACGTGCCCGAGAAAGAGCGCATCGTGTCCCTTCGCGGTCTGGCCTTGCTGTTGGGTTGTCTGCTGGTGTTGCTGTCGCCGCCTGCCACGGCCCAGGTGAGCGACGGCATGAGGGACGGAGAGGAATACGCTCCGGTCGTCCTCGATGGGGTCGAGCTGTTCCGGGTACGCGGCATGATCGTGGCGCCGGCCGAGGAGCGGGCGGAAGACATCGTCGCGCGGATCGAGGCCGAAGCGGCCGACCCCGCGGTACAACCCTCCGCGATCACCGCCCGCGAGCTGGACTTCGGTACCGGCATCTTCAGCGGTGAACGGCTGATGTTCCGCATCGTCGATGCCGATGCCGAGCTGGAACAGGTTTCGCGCGGCTGGCTTGCCGAGATGATCACCGAGCGGGTGCGCACGGCGATCATCCAGTACCGCGCCGAGCGCGGCAGCACCCATCTATTGCGCGGGCTGGGCCTGGCGCTGGCGGCGACCCTGGCGATGGGAGTGCTGACGCTCCTTGTCCAGGGCTCCTGTCGCCGCCTGCAGCGCCTGATCACCTCCAAGTCGGATGCCCTGCACGGTATCGTGGAGCAACGCTCGTTCCATGTTCTCACGCCCAAGTCGTTGCTCGCGCTGTTGCTCGGGCTGGTCGGCTTCGTGCGCTGGATCATCCTGGCCCTGGCGCTCTACGCCTATCTGGCCTTCACCCTGGTGCTGTTCCCCTGGACGCGCCGGCTTGCCGACGATGCGCTGGAGCTGTTCGTCGATCCGATCCACACGGTGGGCCTTGCGATCCTTGGTTATCTTCCCAAGTTCGTCTTCCTGGTCATCATCATCCTCATCGCCCGCTTTGTGCTGCGCGGCGCGCGCCTGTTCTTCCAGGCGATCGAGACGCGCCGCATCACGCTGGGCGGCTTCGATCATGACTGGGCCATGCCGACCTTCCGCATCGTGCGTGTCGGCATCATCGTCTTCACCATCGTCATGGCCTACCCCTATGTGCCGGGCGCCGGTTCGGCGGCACTGCAGGGCATGTCGATCTTTCTCGGCCTGATCCTGTCGCTGGGTTCCTCCTCGATCATCGCCAACGTCATCGCCGGTTACTCGATGTACTACCGGCGCACGTTCCGCGTGGGCGACTACGTTCAGGTCGCGGGCCAGGTCGGGGAGGTGGTCGATGTCCGCCTTCTGGTGACCCATGTGCGCACGGCCAAGAACGAGAACGTGGCGATCCCCAATTCGCTGATCCTGGGGACCGAGGTGATCAACTACTCGGTCTATGCGCGCGACCGCGGCCTGATCGTCAGCGCCAGGGTCGGGATCGGCTACGATGTCGCCTGGCAGGAGGTCGAGCGTCTGCTGCTGGAGGCCGCATCGCGGGTGCCGGGGGCGCTGAAGCAACCCGCACCGTTCGTGCTGGAGTGCGGCCTTGGCGACTTCGCGGTTGCCTACGAGATCAACATCTACTCGCGTCAGGCCAACGACATGCCGCACCTGACGGCCGACCTGCAGCGCCATATCCTGGATGTCTTCAACGAAAGCGGCGTGCCGATCATGACGCCGGCCTATATCGCCGATCCGCCCGAGCCCAAGCTGGCACCGGTGCAGGGCCGCGCAGCACCGCCCGAGGGGCTGGCGCCTGCCTGACGCATCGGTATGTTCACGGGCCGGTGTGTTTGGCGATTTCCTGCGCGATCTCGATGCTGAGACCGGTCATGGTTTCGCTCATGGCTGCGACGACCGCTGCGAAGCTGGTGCCGGTGGGCTGCACCCGGAAGGTCGTTTCGCGCAGGGCAAGGGCATTGCGGCCGTTGTCGCTCAGCACGCCCCAGCTCACGACCAGGACGACCATGCCGTCGGCGGTCCGCTCGAAGGAGAGCACCTGGAGCACGACCTGGAGATCGGGGTTGGCGGTGACGCGCACCGGCAGGCTGACGATCCGCATGGCCGGCAGCAGACGCGCCAGGTTCTGCGTCAGCACCCGGTTCATGTCGGAATCGAGCGCCCCGCCCCAGCGGTTGAACTCCGAGAGGTCGAGTTCGTAGGCGCTGGTGAAGGTCACGATCTGGGGACGGTTGAGATAGTCCGGCAGATAGACCGGGCCGACACCCACGATCTTGGGCGCGCCCACGGTCATGATCGGCTGCAGGTCGCTTGCCGCGGCCAGCGAATAGAAGGTCGTCTTCTCCTGGCTGGAGCCGCCGAGGGCCGAGCAGCCCGATAGCAGCACGGCGGCCAGCGCGGCGGCGGCAAGGCGATGGAGCATGGTCTGGTTCTTCATCGGTGCTTACTCCGCGGGCTTGCCAAAGAGGATGCTGTCGGGATTGCGTGCGAGGTAGTCGGTCAGGACGCGGATCGAGTTCGCGGTCATGCCGACATCGCGCACGGCGACGGAAAGGTCGTTGAGCGTGGCGAGCGTGGCACGCGACAGTTCGGAGTCGGGCGCGATCAGGCTCTTGGCCTCCGACAGGGTCTGCGAAGCCTGGGCCAGCGCGGCCTGGAGCGCTGTCGACGACTGCTCCAGGCTGGCAATCGCCGCCTTGCTGAGGTTGGTCAGTTCCTCGACGCTGACGTTGGCATCGCTCGCCAGGCTGCTGAGATCGACCACCGCGGTGTTGGTGTTCTTGATCAGGCCAAGCGCCTGAGCCTGATCGAGCATGGTATCGACCCGCTCGAGCACCGAGGCGGTGTCGTCCTTCACGGTATTCATCAGGCTGTTGGCGGTGTCGGCGGTGGCGCCGAACTTGTCGATCGTCGCCATCATGCTGCTGATGAGCTGTTCCAGCGGCAGCGCCTGGATCTTGGCGAGCGTGTCGGCGATCTCGGCCTTGTAGACGTCGAAGTCGGAGGGAATCGTGGGAATCTCATACTCGCCGTCCTTGGGGCCGCGCAGCACGGCGGGCTTGTCGGGCGTGAAGACCAGCGAGACGATTTTCTGCCCGGTCAGCAGGCTGCCGGTGGTGAGCTGGGCGCGCAGGCCCTTTTCGATGAATCTGGCGAAGTTCTCCCCCGGCGTGGCGGGCGCTTCGACCCCCTTGCCCAGGGTGAAGGAATGCGGATCGATTTCGCCATCGACCACGACCTGGATCGAAAGATCGTCCTGAACCACGGCGGTCACCCCGGTGACGGTGCCGAGCTGCACGCCGCTGAACTCGATCGCCGAGCCGGTACCCAGGCCCTCGACCGAATTGGGGAAGTACATCACCACCGGGACCTTCGTCGAGAACATGCTGGCCGAACCGAAGAAGACGACGCCGGCGATCATCAGTGCGATAGCGCCGACGACGAAGCCGCCGACGACGGTGGGATTGGCTTTGGTCACGCGGATTCTCCTTGTGGCGCCGACGCTGTCGCATCGTTCTCGCCACGGCGCAGGAACTTCTGAACCTTGGGGTCGGGGCAGTGGTCGAGCAGGTCGCGGGGATCGCCCTGGGCGATCATGGTCTTGGTATCGGGATCGAGAAACACGGAGTTGTTGCCGATGGCGAAGATACTGGCGAGCTCGTGGGTGACGATGACCACCGTGGCGCCCAGGCTCTCGCGCAGCTCCAGGATGAGATCGTCGAGCAGGCGCGAGCTGATCGGATCGAGCCCGGCCGAGGGTTCGTCGAAGAACAGGATCTCGGGATCGAGCGCCATGGCGCGCGCCAGGCCGGCACGTTTCTGCATGCCGCCGCTGATCTCGGAAGGGTAGTAGTCCTCGAAGCCCGCCAGGCCGACCAGCGCCAGCTTGAGCGAGGCGACGTCGCGGATCTCGCGCTGGCTGAGGTCGGTGTATTCGCCCAGCGGCAGGCCGATGTTCTCGGCCAGGGTCATCGAACTCCACAGGCCGCCGGTCTGATAGAGTACGCCGATGTTGCGCATGATCGCGGCGCGCTCGGGCGGTGTTGCCCGGACCAGGCTGGTGGCGCCATAGGCGATGTCGCCCTTGGCCGGTTCGTTGAGGCCGATCAGATGGCGCAGCAGCGTGCTCTTGCCGCAGCCCGACCCGCCCATGACGATGAAGATGTCGCCGCGGTTGATGTTGAAGGTGAGGTCGCGCTGGATCAGGAACGTGCCGAAGGCCATCGTCAGGTCGGTGATGGCGATTGCGGGCTTGCTGGCCGCCTCCTTGGGCGGAGCGGTGAACACGGTCGGTTCCATGGTCATATGCCCAGCGCCATGTAGATCACCGTCAGCGTGGTGTCCGAGACGATGATGAAGATGATGCCGGTGACCACAGCGGAGGTTGCGGCATCGCCCACCGCCTGGGCGCTGCGGCCGCAATTGATGCCGCGCATGCAGCCTGCCACCGCGATCAGGATGCCGAAGACGGCGGCCTTGAAGAGCCCGCCCGCGAAATCGCCCAGGCCGACCGCCGACTGCGTCGTTTCGAGGTATTCGAGTGGGCCAAGCCCCATGAAGCCGATGCCGACCACGGCGCCGCCCAGGATGCCCACCACGTTGGCATAGACGGTCAGCAGCGGAACCATGACGATCAGCGCGATCATTCGCGGCAGCACCAGGAAGTTCATCGGCTCGATGCCGAACGTCTTGAAGGCATCGATCTCCTGATTGACCTGCATGGTGCCGAGCTGGGCGGCATAGGCGGCACCCGTGCGCCCGGCCATGACGATTCCGGTCATCATGCCGGCCATCTCGCGGGCCATGCCCAGGGCGACGAGATCGGCAACGAAGATCTCGGCGCCGAACTGCGAGAGCTGCACGGCACCCACGAAGGCCAGGATCATGCCGACCAGCAGGCTGATCAGGGTGACGATGGGCAGCGCCTGGGCGCCGCAAGCCTGCATCAGGGCGAGCAGGTCGCGGAAGCGGAAGCCGGCCTTGCCGCGCAGCATGCGGGCAAAGGAGCGCGAGCTGTCGGCCAGGAACGCCACAAGCTGACCGGCGCTCTTGACGCCGTTGAGAAACTCCCTGCCCACGGCGGTGAGGAAACTGTCGCGATCGACGCTGCGGCGGGCGCCGGCGCGTTCGGGGACCGCCGTCGCCAGCGCCAGCAGGCGGCGGGCGCCCTCCGGCAGGCCGGAGGTGTCGAAGGCGACCGAGCGTTGCGTGCAGATCGTCGCGACCCTGGAAAGGAAGGCGAGCAGGCCGCTGTCCCAGGCCTCGATGGCGCTGCCGTCGACCACCAGGCTTCGGACGGCGCCGTTGCGCGCCAGGGTCTCGTCGGCCTCCCTGGCGTCGGGCAGACGTTCGCCAAGCTGCCAGCGGCCCGCCAGGGTGGCGACCATGGTGCCGTCTGCCCGGGGCTCCCAGGCGATCGACCAGGCGTGTGGGCCGCCGGCAGACTTCTTGGCCGACCGTGTCATTCCCGTCCTCCGGGGACTGCCTGTGCGTTCACTGGACTGCGATCAGAAACGATAGGCAAGCCCGAGCTCCGGGCCTGTGTAGGTAAGGTCGAGATCGAGATAGTCGGCGCCCGACCCGGTTTCGTACTTGAAGTGATAGCTGCGGTAGGCGGCAAAGAGATCCAGCCCGTTCTCGAAGCGGTAACCGACCGTGCCGATAAGCTGATAGGTCTGCTGGGAACCCACGCCGAAACCGCCGACGTCGGCCCAGACGCTGACGAACCAGTTGTCGTAAGGCACGTAGGTGGCGCGCAGGCCGATCACAGGGTCAATCCAATCGACGGTCCGGTCGGCACTGGCCGCACCGCTGCGGCGCAGGCCGGCGGCGCTGAAGCCAAGTTCGCTCTCGATCCAGTTGTAGCGCCCGCCGCCGACGACATCGAGGTTGAAGACGCGCTGGTCGGAGTTGGCGTTGATCGTGCGATCGATGATCGTGTAGGTGGCGTACCCCGCTGCCATGAGCTGCTTGAAGTTCATGTCCAGATTGGCCTGGACGAAGCCGCGCTGCGAGACGCGCGACTGATCGGCACCCAGGGCCAGGTAGTCGACATCGACCAGGAAGGAGAACTTGTCGCGGTGCGCTTCGGCAAAGCCCATGGCGGCCATGTCGAGATTGTCCCAGATCTGGTTGAAACCGACATCGGCTTCCGCGGAGACGCCGCGCACCCCGACATCGCCCTTGATGCCCGGCATGAAGCCGTAGACGCCTGCCTGGAACGTCCATTCCTGATCGCCCGAGGGGGCGCCCGTGCCCATGCCCTGGGCCATCGCGGTGGCCACCGCAAGTGACATCAGGACAACAGCGCAGCATCCGCTTCTAACGATCAATCGGAGCAATTCTCGCATGACCATCGACTCAATCTCTTCACCAGTAGGGTTGGATAACGCGCTGAAGCCAAGCCGTACAGCCTGATCTTACGCGACTTGACGTCGATTGCATCTGTCATTTGACGCAGCCAAGAGGTGGCGTTCCGAGCACTTCGTGCGGGAACGAGGCGCAGAACAAGATGTAAAAGTTTTTTATCATACCGCAATGTCTATCAAAACTAATCTCGAATCCCCACTCTCGCCTGCACCAATGTTACCGGTCGCCCAATTGCATCATTTCCAGCATTGTAATCAGGCTAGCGGTCAGTCTGCGGTGAATGGGTATGCGCAAGAATCCTTTGTTGGCGGCCAGGGCTTTGCGGCCCATACCCCTGTTGCTGAATGAAATGGGCATTCCGACGGAGGCTCTGCTGATGCGTGCAGGCTTGCGCCCCAATCCCGGGGACTGGGATGATCTCATCGTCAGCCAGAGGCAAATGCTCCAACTTCTGGAGTCTGCCGCGGACGCCGCCGGTGATGCGCACCTGCCGGCCCGTGTTGGTGGCCGCATCATGGCCGCGTTGCCGGTCGTTACCAATGCCATGTCCCATGCAAGCAACCTGGCTGAGGCGATACGTGCGGCCAATCGGGCGCTCAAGTTGTGGCGCGAGGGCGTCGATTTCCGTATCGCCGCGGCGGGCAGGTATGCAGCAATCAGCCAGCACTTCGATGATGTCTCCAACGAACAGAGCGACATTCTCGGTGAGATGGCGGTATCGGCGCTGTGCTCGATCATCCGAAGCCGCATTGAAACCACCTGGACACCTGTGGCCGTGGTGCTGCCGCATGGCCGCGCGCGCTTCCACCACGGCCTGGATGAGTTTTTCCAGGCGCCGGTCTTTTATCGCCCGGGGCCAGCCCGTCTGGTCTTCGATGTTGACCTGCTGACTCTCCTGTTCCGTCCGCTTCCTCTGCCTGCGGTCGCCGCGCCGGTGCCTCCCGTTCTCCTGTTGCGCGATTGCGACCGGTTGATGGAACAACTGCATCTGCTGGTCGGTGGCATGCTGGCGCTCGGCGACCTGTCACTGGAAAGGGCCTCCTTCACCCTGGGGGTGCCGATGCGCACCCTGCAGGCTCAGCTTGCCCATGCTGGCAGCAGTTTTTCCGAGGTCGTGGAGGAACGGCGGCGGAAGCTGGCGGTGCAGCATCTGAGCGGCAGCGATCTGAGGGTTGGCGAAATCGCCATGCTGCTGGGTTACAACGACTCTTCGAATTTCACGCGCGCCTTTCGCCGCTGGCATGGCGGTGTCTCACCGAGCGATTTTCGCCACAGAGCGCTGCGGGGGTGACTGAACGAGCCGCGTTGGCCGGCTGATGCTTGCTCGACATGCGTGAAATGACAGGACAATCAGTTCAAATCTCGTGGTTAAGTTTCGGCGATGGAATCCGGGCCTAGCCTTGACCGGTGCGTGAAGCGCATGTCGGCTTGACGATGTGCATGTGCGCTGCGAAGGCACCCAGAAAAAATGGGGAAACATTGATGCTGC
>CALGGB010000157.1 GCA_937880925.1 uncultured Rhodospirillaceae bacterium
GAAGGTCTCGGGCGGCGGCTTGGTCGGGAAGTTGAGTGCCCTTGGCATATCCCCAGAGGACATAGACACTGTCTTGCTGACCCACCTTCACACTGACCACATCGCGAGCCTCCCTGCATTCGGGGCTGCGCGCATCGTGGTTTCGCGAACCGGTTGGGACAGAGCGCGGGCGGAAAGCCATCCTTGGTTCGACACGTATTCGCGTGAGATCTTCAACTGGATGACAGCCGCCAGCGACCGGATTCACCTTGTTTCCGACGATGACGAAATACCTGGAGGAATCAGCTTTCGCTGGATGGGAGGCCATTCCCCTTGCTCACAGGCAGTGGCGCTCCAGACCAAGGTCGGTCGAACTGCCTTTGCAGGTGACCTCGTCCCGCTAACGGAGAACTGGCTGACCGGTATTCCGACCGGCCACTACCAGAATCTCCGGGAGGTAGCAGACGCCTACGCCTTCTTGTCGGACTTCGACGCTGTCGTTCCGGGTCATGACCCACAACCTCTTGACTGGATGGATGCTGCCCCATGAACGCTTCAGAGAACATGTTCTCCCTCGAAGGTCAGGTCGCACTGGTAACAGGAGGGAATGGCGGGCTCGGTTTCGCAATCGCCGAGGCGCTGGGCAACGCCGGAGCATCAGTCGCCATTGTGGCGAGGAACGAAGTCAAAACTGAAGAGGCCGTCGCCCGTTTGCGCGCTTCGGGCATCGCGGCATCAGGCCACGTCAGAGAACTCGGCAGCAAGGCAGCATGTCAGGCAGCCGCCACTGATGTGTTGGACTCGGCTGGTCGCCTCGACATTCTTGTAAACTGCGCGGGCGTCAACATTCGTAGACGCCCCGAGGACTACGAAGAGAAAGAAATTCACCAGATCCTCAGCGTCGATCTGATCGCACCGTTCCATTTGAGCGTGGCCGCCTATCGGCTGGCCATGCGCAAGGAAGGAGGCAGTATCATCAACATAGGCTCGCTCCTTTCGACATTTGGCGGGGCGCAGTTCGCGCCATATGCGATGGCGAAAGGCGGGCTTGTGCAGATGACACGCTCAATGGCGGTAGCCTGGGCGTCGGATGGTGTTCGGGTGAATGCGATCCTGCCGGGATGGTTCGATACCGACCTGACAAAATCGGCGCGGCAGGTCCTGCCCGGACTGAATGAAAAGGTCCTCCATGACACACCTGCTGGGCGCTGGGGAAAGCCCGAAGAAGTCGGCGGCACTGCTGTCATGCTGGCCGGTCGAACAAGCAGCTTCACCACCGGAGCGACCATCTGCATCGATGGAGGCTACGGCATCGCAATCTGAGACTGAACCACCAACTGGGAGGAAGATACCATGCAATTCAGAGACTTTGCGGCAACGCTCACAACAGCACTGGTTGTCGGCATGTTGCCAGCATACGCGCAAGGCCAAGGCCAGACCCTTCGCATCGCTTACGCATCGGCCGAGAACGATCTGCATTCAATGGCCTGGGAGGTGTTCGCCGAGGAACTCGAAGCAGCACTGCCAGGGCGTTTCAACGTCGAACTGTATCCGAACGGGTCCCTTTACCGGCAAGGCGATCAAGTTGCCGCCATGGCACGTGGCAATCTCGAAGCGGGCCACATGTCGAACAACCTGATTGCAGCGCAGGTTCCCTCGGCGTCTATCCTGACTTCAGGCTACCTGTTTCGTGATGCTGCGCACATCTGCACCTTCTGGACCAGCGATCTTGGTGAGGAGTTGGCGGATCGGGTCGCGAATGAAGTCGGGATCCGCGTGCTTTCGGCAGGCTATCTTGGCACCCGTCATGTCAGCTTGCGCGAAACACGGGAAGTGAACACTCCCGAGGACCTCGCCGGTGTGCGGCTGCGGATGCCGGACTCTGACACATGGCTGTTCCTCGGCTCGGCTCTTGGGGCACAGCCCACGCCACTCGCATTCGGGGAGCTGTACCTTGCCCTCCGGGCCGGTGCCGTCGATGGGCAGGACAACCCGCTTCCCACGCTCGTTTCCAACAACTTCTACGAGGTTCAGGACCAGGTTGTCCTTACAAGCCACCTCGTCGACAGCATTCTGTTCTCCGTTTCGGAGAGCTTTTGGCAGTCGCTTGACGAAAGCGAGCAGGCGGCGCTGACTGAGGCTGCGTGGGCCGGTGCTGACTTCAACACCAGGAGGCGCATCGAAGTTGAGGCAACGCTCGTCGAGTTCCTTGAGGAAAACGGGATGGAAGTGACGACTCCCGACGTGGATGCCTTCCGTACGCGCGTGCAGGCAGCCTACCGGGATTCCCGGTACTCTCAGGACTGGGAAACCGGCATGCTGGAAGCGATCAATGCGCTGCAGCCGGAAGGCCGGTGCGCGCAATACTGATCCCGATATCGGTGCCGCCCCGGCGGCACCGACGCCCCTGCGCAATGGGAAGAAATCATGCTCAAGATACTCCGGCAATCCGTCGAAGCACTGCTTGCAACGGCATTTGCCCTCATGTTCGCAATCTTCGTAGCCCAGATTGTCGCGCGCTACTTCTTCAACGCTCCATTGACCTGGACGGAAGAGATGATCCGCATTCTCTATATCTGGATCATCTTCGGTTCGGTCGGGACGATCGTCGCTTGGAGAGACCACGTCAGCATAGACTTTCTGCTTCTAGCCACACGAGGACATCTGCGGCGCGCGCTGATGCTCGTGAGCCGGACCTGCGTTCTCGTCATCTTCGTGATCTCAATTCCAGCGACCCTAGACTATCTGGACTACATGCGCCGCATTCCCACCGGCGTCATGCGGCTGCCGACGGGCCTGGTCTTCGGCGTGTACATGGTCTTTTGCGTCGGGCTTCCCCTCAAGCTCGCGATCGACATACGCCGGATCCTCAGCGACGACTGGGATGATGCGGAGGACAACCTGTGATGAGCTTTGATTTTTCTGTTGCGCTCTCTGCCATCCTTGTCTTGACGCTTTTTGGGGCGCCCATTGCGATTGCCCTGATTTCTGGCTCGATCCTTTACCTGCTCGTCAGCGGACAAGACATCGGCATCGCAGCACAGCAAGTTGTCGGAGGTCTCTACGATTCCTACGTCGCGATCGCGGTGCCGCTGTTCATCTTCGCGGCAAAGGTCATGAACTCCGGCTCCATCACGTCCCGGCTTCTGAATTTCGCGCTGAACCTCGTCGGCCATTTCCGCGGCGGCCTGGCGCATGTGAACATCGTGACAAGCGTCATCTTCTCTGGGATGAGCGGCAGCGCTGTTGCTGATACGGCCGGTGTCGGGCACGTCGTCACCGAGATGATGCAGAAAGATGGACGTTACCCCAAGGGCTTTGCTTGCGCAGTAACGGTGTCTTCGGCAACGATCGGTCCCATTATCCCGCCTTCGATTCCGATGATCTTCTACGCCCTAGTCAGTGGATCGTCGCTTGGCGCGCTCTTTCTTGGCGGGATTCTACCCGGTCTGCTTATAGCAGGCATGCTAATGATCCTGTGTGCAGTCATCTCACGTCGACGGGGTTTTCCAACCGAGGAACGGGTCACAGGTGCCGCCAGACGGGCTGTCCTGATCGGCGGCATCCTGCCTCTGATGATGCCGGTTATCCTGCTGACGGGCATATATACCGGCGTCTTCACACCAACGGAGGCAGCAGCGGTCTCGGGAGCCTATGCCCTGCTTCTGTCCCTCGTCGTCTACAGGGATCTCGGCTTCGGAGAGCTCTACCGGTTGCTGCTCGCAACTGCACGGGACACCGGCGTCATTTCGGTGCTCATCGGTTCCGCGTTCCTCTTCAACTACGTCGTGTCGATCGAGCGGATTCCCTTTGCGCTGGCCGGGGCCCTTCAGGATGTCGACCTCAGCCGTGCGATGTTGCTCCTGATACTGAACGGCGTCTTTCTGCTCCTCGGCTGCTTTCTCGCCACATCCACCATCATGCTGGTCTGTGTACCGATCGTGCTGCCGACGGTTCTGGCGGCCGGTGTCGATCCGGTCCATTTCGGCGTGGTGATTGTCATCAACATGATGATCGGGCTGATCACCCCGCCCTACGGCGTGCTTCTGTTCGTCATAGGAGGCCTGACCCAGACGCGCGTCGGCGAGATCGTCCGCGAGCTGTGGGTCTTCATTGCCACCCTGATAGGCGCGCTGCTCGTCGTGACCTTCGTCCCGGGGCTCGTGCTTTGGATCCCTGAAATGGCAGGTTACTGAAAATGCTTGTTCGATACCTCAATCAGCAAAGCCGGGAAGAAGGCGTCGCGCTCCGACTGTCCCGCTGTTGCTCCCAACGCAGGATATGCCGACCATGACAGAGCACGCATCGCTTACTCGGGGCTCAATTCCGCCGATGATCACACCGATGACGCCCGACGCCAGCGGCATCGACCCGCAAGGGATCGCTGCGCTCGTCGAATGGCATATCGATCAAGGCTCCACGGGCCTCTTCGTCGTCTGCACCACGGGCGAGATGTTCCACCTCACGGCTGCCGAAATGGTCGAAGCGGTCAAGGCTGCGGTCGAGGCGGCCAACGGCCGTATCCCGATCATCGCCGGTTTGCCGTTCCCCGACCTCGACAGCAAGATCGAGGTCGGCCGGCGCTACGCGGAAGTCGGCGCAAGCGGTATCGTGGTAGTGCAGCCGCACGAAGACCCGCTCGACGAGCAGGTCTGGTATGAACATTTCATGCGCTTTGCGGACGCCGTCGCCGCGCCCGTTCTGATATACGAAAACCCGAAATGGCCCACCTGCCTTACGCCGCACCTTGTTGCCCGCCTCAGTGCTTCGGGGCGCTATGTCGGGATGAAGGACTGCACGGGCGACGTGGAGCGTCTGGTGGCGATGGCCGACGCCGGCAAGGGCGGCTTCGGTGTGATGCAGGCGGTTCAGGAACAGTTGCTTTCGTCATTCATCTGCGGTGCAACCGGCTCCTGCTGCACCGCAAGCAACACGCATCCCCACCTCTACCGCCGCATCCATGACCTGGTGCAGGATAACCGCATCGATGAGGCGTATGCACTGCAGGAGAAGATCCGCAGGTGGCTGCTCCTTTACAAGCAGGCGAACAGCGCAAAGCACGTCCTTAACGCCATTGGTCTTCCGATCAACGTCGCGTCCAGGCGTGACGGCACGGTGACCGGCGAGCGGCTGGCGCATGCGCGGACTCTGGCCGAACTCGTAAAGGCGGAAATCTGACAGCTTGCGTGGACCTGGATCCGTGCCGATGATGAAGCCGGAGGGCAGTCAAATCGAAAAGTCTCTTTTCGAAAGAAGCGCCGGACTGCTTGAGGCGCTGGGCCTCTGTCGGGCCAGCGAAATCCTGGAAGTTCGTCCGCTCGCCGGCGGGGTTGCCTCCGACATTGCCGCAGTCCGGTTCGGCGCCAGGACGGTCTGCGTGAAATTCGCCCTGCCCAAGCTCAGAGTCGCCGCGGACTGGTACGCCCCGGTTTCCCGCGGAAGGTCCGAGTTCAACTGGCTCCTGGTGGCGAGGGCGATCGTACCGGAGGCCACTCCGGAACTCTTCGGATGGTCGGACGAACACGGCGGCTTCGCCATGGAGTTCCTTTCGGGCCCGGATGTCCACGTATGGAAGGCCGCATTGCTGGCCGGGATCTCGGACGGGCGTGAAGCAACCGGTGTCGCGCGTGTTCTGGGATCGGTGCACCGGGCGTCAGTGCAGGCCGCGTTCGACCCCTCGCCCTTTCACAATTCCGGGGATTTCGACGCTCTGAGGCTTGAACCCTATCTCCGGTTCACCGCAGAACGTCACCCCGACCTGGCTTCCGACCTTATCGAAATGGCTGATGCGCTGAAGCTTGCGAACAAGGTACTCGTTCACGGGGATGTCAGCCCAAAGAACATCCTTATGCGGGACGGAGGCCCGGTCCTTCTTGACGCGGAATGCGCGACCATGGGCGATCCTTGCTTTGACGTCGCGTTCTGCCTCAACCATCTGATCCTGAAGTCCGTTCATCTGCCCCGAAGCCGCGACAGACTCCTGGCCGCGTTTCTGAAGTTCTGGGAGGCGTATAGCGCCCATGTTTGCTGGGAAGATCCTTCAGAGCTTGAGACGCGGACCGCGCGCCTTCTTCCCATGCTCCTGCTGGCGCGCGTCGACGGCAAGTCTCCGGTCGAATACCTGACGCGGGACGAGCAGGCCTTCGTGCGCGGACTGGCCAGGTCGCTGATCGTCCAGAGGGTAGATCGGCATGCCGAATTGGTTCGGCGCATCAGCTTGGAAGCGAGATCATGACAGACACGACCATCACGGACGTCCGGGCGCGCCGGGTCTGGGACAGCCGTGGCATGCCCACGGTAGAGGTTGAGGTATGCACGGCCGGGGGCGGCAGGGGCCGGGCGATTGCGCCGGCGGGTGCATCCCGCGGGACACGTGAAGCCGTGGATCTGCGCGATGGAGGCACGCGTCTGGGAGGAATGGACGTGCGGCGGGCAGTTGCCAGTGTGACTGAGAGAATAGCCCCATTGCTCATTGGCATTGACGCCGCGGAACAGCTGGAGGTGGACGGGGCCCTCCTGCGGCTTGATCCCACGCCACTCAAGTCGGTACTCGGGGGCAACGCGACGGTGGCGACTTCGCTCGCGGTAATGCACGCCGCGGCCGCTGCACTGGGCCGTCCGCTTTGGCAGCACATTTGCGAGCTTACGGGGCAGAGGCCTCTGTTGCCGTTGCCGGAAGTACAGATTTTCGGAGGCGGCGCACATGCCGGGCGTCGGGTCGACGTTCAGGATTTCATGGTGATGGTGCCGGGCGCAGCGGACTTTGCAGAAGCCATGGAAATCACGGCCGAGATCTACCACGCCGCCGGAGCACGCATGAAGGCACAAGGCAGGTTGGCGGGCGTTGCTGACGAAGGAGGCTGGTGGCCGAATTTCGACAGCAACGAGGAAGCCATCGAGACCCTGCTCGGCGCCATCGAGCAAGCCGGCGAGAAACCGGGCGACCGGGTAGTCATTTCACTGGATATCGCAGCGTCCGAGCTGGGCCATGACGGGCGG
>CALGGB010000158.1 GCA_937880925.1 uncultured Rhodospirillaceae bacterium
ATCGTCGATTACGGTCTGTGCAATCTGGATTCGATTGCCCGCGCGATCGAGGAATGCGGCGCGCGATCGTTCGTCACCGCCAAGGCCGCCGATCTCGATGACGCCGACAAGATCGTGCTGCCCGGCGTGGGGTCGTTCCGCCAGGCCATGGCCAACCTCACGGAAGCCGGATTCGACCGAGCCCTGCCCGAGGCGGTGTGCGAACGCCAGGTTCCCATCCTGGGCATCTGTCTTGGCATGCATCTGATGGCCCAGAGCGGCAGCGAGGGTGGCGACACCGCCGGTCTTGGCCTGCTTTCGGGCGACGTAAAACGTATGACACCGCTTGAGAGCAACAGTCGTGTGCGGCTGCCCCATATCGGCTGGAACGATGTGTCACCCCGGCCGGATTTTCCTCTGTTTGACGGCATCGACGAGGGTACCGATTTCTACTTCGTCCATGGCTACCGGGTCGAAGGCGCTGATGCGGAAGTGCTGGCGACCGTCGACTATTGCGGCACAACCACCGCATCGGCGGGCCGGGATCATGTGATGGCCGTGCAGTTCCATCCCGAAAAAAGCCAGACGGCCGGGTTCCGCCTGCTGAAGAATTTCCTCGCCTACTGACATGCTCAAACACCGCATCATGCCCATCCTGCTGTTCAAGGAAGTCGGCCTCGTCAAGGGGGTCGGCTTCGATTCCTGGCGGCGCGTGGGCACGGCCATGCAGGCGGTCAAGGTCTACAACATGCGCCAGGTCGACGAGCTGGTGTTCCTCGATATTGCCGCGACGCCGGGCGGGGCCGCGCCGGACTTCCAGCAGATCGACGAATTGGCCGATGTCTGTTTCATGCCCATGACCGTGGGCGGCGGCGTGCGTTCGGTCGGCCATGTGCGCGAGCTGCTTGCCGTGGGCGCCGACAAGGTATCGCTCAACACCGGGGCGATCGAGAACCCGGGTCTGATCGAGGAAGCCGCGGGCAGGTTCGGATCACAATGCGTGACCATCTCGATCGACGTGCGTCGCGAGGCCGACGGGTCGGTCCAGGTCATGAGCCATTGCGGCCGCCAGGCGACCGGTCTTGATCCCGTGGTCTGGGCACGCAGGGTCGAGGCGCTGGGTGCCGGCGAAATCCTGCTGGGTTCGGTCGACCGCGACGGCACCATGGCCGGCTACGACATCGAAGCCGTGCGCGCGGTCGCCGATGCCGTGGGCGTTCCCGTGATCGCCTCGGGCGGAGCCGGCAGCTACGAACACATGGCCGAGGTGATCGAAGTGGGCGGGGCCGACGCGGTTGCTGCTGCCAGCATCTTTCACTTCACGGAAATGACGCCCAAGGGCGCCAAGCGTTTCCTGGGCGAACGCGGCCTGCCAGTGCGTCTGTCATGAGCATCACCGCCGTCATCGTTCAGGCGCGCATGACCTCAACCCGGCTGCCGGGCAAGGTCTTGCTGCCTCTGGCCGGCGATACCGTGCTTGCCCACGTGCTGACCCGCTGCCGGGCGATTCCCGGTGCCGATGTCGTGGTCTGTGCCATCCCCGAAGGCGAGGCGGGTCAGGGTCTGGCCGAGGAAGCCCGTCGGGCCGGTGCGGTGGTGGTCGCCGGAGACGAGACCGATGTCCTGGCGCGTTACCTCAAGGCTGCGCGGGTCGTGGAAGCAGATGTCATCATGCGCGTAACCAGCGACTGCCCTGCCATCGATCCCGCAATCTGTGGCGCGGTGCTCGATGCGCTGGCTTCCTCGGGTGCGGACTACGCCTGCAACAACATGCCGCGCGGCTGGCCGCACGGTCTCGATTGCGAGGCGATGACGCGTGCAGCGCTGGAACGCGCCGCTGTCGAGGCGCAGGACCCCCATGAGCGTGAACATGTCACGCCCTGGCTGCGTACCAACGCTTCCGTCAAGCGGGTCACCGTCGACGGTCCCGGCGGTGAAGCGCAGGAGGGCCGCTGGACGCTAGACCATCCCGAGGACTACGCCTTCTTCGAGGCCTTGTTCGCACATCTGCAGCCCTTGCCGCATATCGCGGACTATGCCGAGATCGCCGGCGTTGTTTCCGCCCATCCCGAACTTGCCGGCATCAACGCCCGGCATCACGCCGCACTACCCCTGGAGACCAGAGCATGACGAGTGATCCCTGCAAGAGCGAGCAGCTCCGGTTCTGGCGCGGCGATTTCGGCAACGACTACACCGAGCGCAACACCAACTCGGCCCGCGAACTGCGCGCACGCGTGGCGCTGTGGGCACCGATCATGGCCCGCCTGGAAGGCGCTGCGCCCGAAAGCATCCTGGAAGTGGGTGCCAACATCGGCAACAACCTGCGTGCCCTGCGCCAGTTGAGCGATGCGGAGTTTTTCGCCATCGAACCCAACGAGAAAGCGCGCGGTGTTCTGGTCGATGATGGTGTCGTGACCCAGGCCAATGTGCGCGACGGGTTTGCCGCTTCGATCGATCTGCCCGATGGCGCGGTGGATCTGGCCTTTACCAGCGGCGTCCTAATCCACATTCATCCCGACGACCTGCTCGCCTCCTGCAGCGAGATCCATCGGGTTGCGCGCCGTTATGTCGTCTGCATCGAATACTTCTCCGACAAGGTCGAGGAGATCACCTATCGCGGCCATTCCGAACGCCTGTTCAAGCGCGACTTCGGCGGCTTCTGGATGGACTCGTTTCCCGATCTCGCGGTGCTCGACTACGGCTTTGCCTGGAAACGCACGACAGGTCTGGACAACCTGACCTGGTGGCTGATGGAAAAACGTTGAGCACAGACGCAACTTTCCGATTCCGCGCCAACACGACGGTCGGCGGCGGCCACGCCATCCGGTGCATGACGCTGGCCGAGGAACTTGCCGGTCTGGGCTGGGACTGCATGCTGGAGTGCAATGCCGAAGCGCCCGAGGTCGTCGGCGCACTGCGACGCTGCTCGGTTCCCCTGGCGCCGCTGGAACAGGACAGGCCGTCAAGGCTGGTAGTGATCGATGACTATGGTGTCGACGCCACGACCGAACAGGGCCAGCGCGCGCGCACCGAACGCCTGTTCGTGATCGACGATCTGGCTGACCGTTGGCATCTCTGCGAAGCGCTGCTCGATCCCACGCCCGGTGTTTCCCCATCCATGCACGAAACCAATATCCCTGCCGGTTGCAGAATGCTGCTGGGCCCGCGTTATGCGCCGCTACGGTCGGCGTTCCGCCATGCCCGGCAAGCCGCGCTTGCCCGCCGGGAACCCGACGGGATCAACCGGGTTCTTGTGATGCCCGGACAGGCCGACCAGGCCGATCTCGCCAGCCTCTCGATCCGCGCGGTCCGCGCCGCCCTGCCCCATGCAGCGATTGATCTGGTTCTAGGTGCAGGCGCGCCGCACCTGAAACGCCTGCGTGGCGAGGCCGGGCCCGGGCCGGGCCTGACCCTGCATGTCGATATCGATGCGGCGGCCATGGCCGATCTCATGACCCGCGCCGACCTTGCCATCGGGGCCGGCGGCGGCGGGGCCCTGGAGCGTTGTGCCCTCGGTCTCCCCACGATCCTCGTCATCGTCGCCGAGAACCAGCGATACGTGGCCGCCGGTCTTGTCGATGCCGGCGCTGCACGTCTGGCCGGTC
>CALGGB010000159.1 GCA_937880925.1 uncultured Rhodospirillaceae bacterium
GATTGCCCATGTCGCGATTCCCGATCTGGACGCCTCCCTGCGCGAACGGCGCCTGGCGCTCGACGATGTCGATGCGGCCTTCGGTCCCGATGCCACCTTCGTCAATGTCGTCCACAAGTGGGATACGGGCGAAAGTGTCTATGGCGCGGCCCCCTTCGTCGGCGAGGCCATGACGGTCGACTGGGACTCGGCACGCACCTACCCCTTCGAGCCCGATGCCGCGATCGTGTTTGCTGACTTTGCCGGTCCTTCCGCGGCGCTCAGCCCGCGCGAACTGCTGAAGGCGCAGATCGCGCGGGCCGCCAAGATGGGCTTTACGGTCAAGGCCGCGCTGGAGTTCGAGTTTCACATGCTCGACGAGTCGGCCGAAACCCTGCGCGCCAAGGGCTATGAGGCGATGGATACCTTCGCCGTCGATAACCGCTGCTGGTCTTCCCAGACCGCTGCGATCCATGGCGATACGGTTGGCGATCTGGAACAGGTGATGGAGACCGCGGGCGTCGGCCTGTTCGGCCTGGGCCTGGAACTGGGACCGGGCTGTTTCGAGGCGACCCTGCGCGCGGCCGATCCTCTGCGGGCGGCCGACGACGCCGTGTTGTTCAAGACCTTCACCAAGGCCTTTGCCCGCCGCCGCGGTCTCACGGCGACCTTCATGGCTCAGCTTGGCGCCAGCTTCTCGGGCCTGTCGGGCCACGTTCATCTCTCGCTGTGGGATGCCAAGACGGGCAAGCCGCTGTTCCACGACGGCAAGGACAAGGACGGCATGAGCACCACCATGCGACGCGCCATTGCCGGCCTGGTGGATCTCACGCCCGAGGCGCTGGCGCTGGCGGCCCACACGGTCAACGCCTACCGCCGCCTGACCCCGGGCAACTGGGCGCCGCGCACGGCGACCTGGGCGGTGCAGAACTACGCTGCCGCAGTGCGCGCTGTGCCTTCGCCGGCGCAGTGGGCACGCCTGGAGTTTCGCCTGCCTGCTTCGGATACCAATCCCTATCTGGCCCTGGCTCTGACCCTGGGCGCGGCGCTGGAGGGCATCGCCACCAAGGCAAGCCTGCCGCCGCCCATCGAGAAAGGCGGCCCCGACGAAACACCCGAGGGTCTGCCAGGCCTGCCGCACGACCTGCTGGAGGCCGCCGATCGGCTGGACGGCAGTGCCAAGGCGCGGGCCATCTTCGGCGACACCTTCGTCGATTACTTCGTCGCCTCGCGGCGCCACGAGGAGGCGGTGCTGCGCAAGCATGTCAGCGCCTTCGAGCGCGCGCGTTACATCGAAGCCGTCTGAGGACTCCGGGGAGACGATCTGTGACCAAGGATGTCGATACCTATGCCCATGCCCCCGGACGCGCCGATCTGATCCGCGCCGTGCGCGAGAAGATCGACGCCCTGGAGGTCGACTTCATCTATTACCAGTATATCTCCATCACCGGCCGGGTGATGGGCAAGGCCGCGCCCGCCGCCCATTGGGAGGCGATGGCGATGAAGGGCATCCAGACCTGGTACGGCGGCCTGACCAATGTGCTGCCCAACCGCGCCGGATCGCTGCTGGGCTTCGACAGCAACGCCCATGAGCTGGTTGCCATCCCCGACCCCGACACCTTCTGCCAGTTGCCCTGGAACAAGCGCGCCGCGCGTGTCTTCTGCACGGTGTTCTATGGCCGCGAGGAGGCCGACAAGCCGGGCGCCTTCATGGAGGAGGACTGCCGCGGCAATCTGCGGCGCATCCACCGGAAGTTCCAGGATGACCATGACGGCCTGCACCTGCGCGTGGGTTGCGAGCCCGAGATGGCCTGGCTCAACAAGGGCGCGGACGGCATGCCCGACGGCGGCCCGACCAAGGCGCTGGCCTACCACATCGACCAGTTCGAGGTCCTGGCCCCGGTTTACATGAAGGTGATCGATTACGCCCACGCCATGGGCCTGGACATGATCCAGTTCGACCACGAGGATGCACCGGGCCAGCTGGAACTCAACTTCACCTACGACGACACCCTGCGCACCGCCGACCGGCTGACCACCTTCCGCCAGATCTGCGCCCAGGTGGCGCGCGAGCACAACCTGATCGCCTGCTTCATGGCCAAGCCGATCATGGGCGTCTCGGCCAACGGCTGCCACCACAACATGTCGCTGTGGAGGGGCGGGGAGGACCGGCCGGTGATCCGCGTGAAGGGCGACCTGCCGGGCATGGAATCCGTGTTCCACCACCGCCAGGGCGGCGACAACCTGTTCATGGGCGAGAGCGAGGGCTGGATGCCCGGGCCCATCGGGCTGCATGCCATCGGCGGCGTCATGGAGCATCTGCCGGCGCTGACGGCGATCGGCTCCTCCACGGTCAATTCCTACCGGCGCATGCTGGACCTGGGCCTGTGGGCGCCAGTCTATGCCGACTGGGGCTATCAGAACCGCACCACGGCGCTGCGTGTTTCAGCACCCGGCCGCATGGAATATCGTGCGGTCGATGCCATGGTGAACCCCTACCTGATGGCTGCGGCCCTGCTCGGCGCCATGGACGACGGCATCACGCGCAAGCTCGATCCGGGTGAACCGGAGCAGCGCAACATCTACGAGGCCATGGAAGCCGGCAAGCAGGTCAAGCGCCTGCCGCGCTACTTCGGCGACGCGCTCGATGCCCTGGCCGCCGACGAGGTCGTCAAGGCGGCACTGCCCGGCCGCCTCTACGGCATCTATGATGAGTACAAGCGCGACGAATGGGACCGCTTCAACGCCGAGGCGAGCGACTGGGACATGAAGCGTTACATCGACTGTCTGCCCTGAGCGGCGGAAGAGGATGAAGATATGTTTGAACTGAAGAACGAAGAGATCGAACGGTTCCGCGAGGACGGCTTCGTCTTTGTCGAGAACCTGCTCGACGATGCGACCTGCGAGGCGATCAAGCAGCGCTATGAGGCGATGTTCCGCGGCGACTTCGAAACCGGCGTCAAGCCCGACGAGGTCAACTGGCAGGAAGGCAAGAGCGATCCCAGCCTGACGCGCCAGATCTGCAACGGCTGGAAGGGCGACCGCACGGTCGCCCACGTTGTGCTGCGTGAGGATATCGGGCGCGCCTGCGCCACGCTGGGCGGCTGGCCCGGCGCCCGGGTGAAGGTCGACAACGTGCTCTGGAAACCGCCCGGCACCCGCCCTCTGGGCATGCATCAGGATTCGGCCTATCTCGCCTGGATCGATCCCGACGAGATGATCTCCTGTTGGATCGCGCTGGATGACACCACTGCCGAAGGCGGCACGATGGAGCTTGTGAGGGGTTCCCATCGCTGGGCGCCCGCGGCGCCGGAAGGCGAGTTCCACGGGCCGCAGGATTATCGCAAGTACATGATGAAGGCCGCCGCCGCCGAGGGCATCGCCGAACCGGAGATCGTGCCGGTGGTGGTGAAGAAGGGATCGGGTTCCTTCCACCATGGGCGTACCTGGCACGGCTCGGGCGACAACAAGGCGACCCATGCGCGCCGCTCGCTGGTGGTGCACTGCCTGTCGTCGCAAGCCAGGTTCGTGCCGGCCAATATCGCCACCGGGACAGGGCCGATCTACGGCCGCTACATGCCGCGCAATGGCGATGTGACCATGGACGACAACGATTTCCCGATCCTGTGGACGCGCGACGGTCGCCGTTCCACCTGGATTGACAGCTACCTCGGCGCAGCATGAGGTTTGCCGTGTGTGTACCTGTGGTTGCGCACCCTCACAGGAGCCATGGTGGCCTGCAAAATGCGCCGTTTGACGGTGCCTGCTTCGGCGTTACAAATGGTGACGTTGTACCGTTTTCGTGACCAAGACCCGCGTCCAACACGGGCGGCGGGTACAACAAGGGCAATTCAGGGAGGCTTGAGACCATGAAGAAGAAATTACTTTCGAGCGTTGGCGCAGCGATCGTTGCTGTCGGCATTGCGGCAAGCGGTCAGGCCAGGGCCGATGGCGAGCTGAACGTCCTGACCTGGGAAGGTTATACCGACCCCAGCTTTGTCGAGGGCTTCGAGGCGGCAACGGGCTGCAAGGTGACGCCGACCTATGTCGGTTCCAACGATGAATTCCCCGCCAAGCTGGCCGGCGGCGGCGGCGTCTATGATCTGGTCTCGCCCTCGGTCGACACCACCAGCATCATGATGAAGGCCGGTTTCGTCGAGCCGATCGACACGTCGCGCCTGGAGCACTGGAGCGAGGTCTATCCCCAGTTCAGCGGCCATGACGGCATCAACATGGACGGCGAGGTCTATGGCGTGCCCTACACTTGGGGCGCCATTCCCTTCATGTACCGCGCCGATGCCTTCGATACGGCGCCGACCAGCATCGAGCAGCTTTGGACCGATCCCGCGCTCGCCGGCAAGATCAGCCTGTGGGATGACAAGACCAACATCTACATCACCGCGCGCATGCTGTTTGGCAACGATGCCGACATCTACGATCTCTCCGACGAGCAGCTTGCCCAGGTGCGCGACAAGCTGATCGAGCTGAAGCCCATGATCCGCAAGTACTGGGCTTCGGCCGGCGAGCTGGTGAATCTCTATGCCAACGGCGAAGTCACCATCTCCAACACCTGGGGCGGTTACCAGTCCGCGTTGCTCGCAGAGCAGGGCATCGAGATGATCGAGTTCATCCCGACTGAAAATGCCGACGGCTGGGCCGATTCCTGGCAGATCGTGAAGGACACGCCCAACGAGGATTGCGCCTACGCCTGGCTGAACTATGCGATCAGCCCGGAAGGCCAGTGCGGCGTGGTCAACATCACGGGCTATTCGGGTTCCAACCCGACGGCGTTGGAAACCTGCAAGACGCCTGAAGAGATGGCGGCGCTGCACCAGGACGACTTCGGCTACATCGACTCCCTGGTCCTGTGGCAGGAGCCGGCGCGGATCGATGCCTACATCAACACCTGGAATGCGGTGAAGGCGGCCGAGTAACCGCCGCAAGCCGATCTCGGTAACTGGGCGGGGCCGCCGGCACGACCGTCGGCCCCGTTCCGTTTTTCACGACCCGGCAAGCGCCCTTCGACCATAGGGCGCCACCGGCATCTGGGCAGGACCTATGGGCGACATTCTCGAACTCAACGGCGTCACCAAGACCTTTCGCGGCGGCGTTGTCGCGGTGGACAACATTTCGCTCAACATCCGCGAGGGCGAGTTCCTCACGATGCTGGGCCCATCTGGCTGCGGCAAGACGACCACGCTGCGCATGATCGGCGGTTTCGAATATCCCGATTCCGGCTCGATCATGCTGGACGGAAAGGACGTGACCGATGCGCCGCCCTACCAGCGCCCGGTCAACATGATGTTCCAGGATTTCGCGCTGTTTCCCCACATGAGCGTGGCGGCCAACATTGCCTATGGCCTGAAGATCGCCGGCATGCCGCGCGCGGAGGCCGAGGCGCGGGTCAAGGAAATGCTCGGCATGATCGAGTTGCCCCAGATGGGTGACCGGTTGCCCAGCCAGCTTTCCAATGGTCAGCGCCAGCGTGTCGCGCTTGCCCGTGCCCTGGTGCGCCACCCCCGCATTCTGCTGCTGGATGAGCCGATGTCGGCGCTCGACGCCAAGCTCAAGGAAGCCATGCAGGTCGAGCTGCGCCATATCCACGACCGCATCGGCATCACCTTCATCATGGTGACCCACGACCAGACCGAATCCATGATCATGTCCGACCGCATCATCGTGATGCACGGCGGGCGCATCGAGCAGGTCGGTTCGCCCACGGACCTCTACGACCGGCCGGCAACGGCCTATGTCGCCGATTTCCTGGGCACCTCCAACATGGTGCCCGTCACCGTCACGCGCACCGGCGACCAGGTCGTCGCCAGGGCGGGCGAGGCGAGCTTCCGCATCGCGCGCCACGACGGCGCGATCGCGGATGGCGCGGCGATGACCATGTTCATCCGGCCCGAGAAGATCCGTCTTGCCGCCGGTGGCGACGACAGCAATCTGTTCAAGGGGCAGGTTCGCGAGGTCTTCTTCAGCGGCAATGCCGTGCGCATCGATCTCGACATCGGCGCCGGCCAGATCGTCATGGTGCACCATCAGCTCGACACCAACCTGGGCGATGCCGGCCTGCCGGCCGCGGGTGCTACGGTGACCTGCTCGGTCAAACCCGAGACCATCTCGCTGTTCGACCGGGCCCAGGCCGAGGCGATCGTGCATGGCGGAGCCGCGGCATGAAACACGCCAGTCGCCGCAAGATGGGCTTCTGGGTGCTGTTCTCGGCGCCCATGCTCTGGTGGGCCACCGTGCTGCTCGTGCCCTATCTGATCATGCTGTCGATCAGCTTCTATTCGCGCCAGTTTCCCTTTCATGTGCCCGATTTCCAGTTCGGCAACTACGAGATCCTGCTCAACGACCCGCAGTACTGGACGGTCCTGCTGCGCAGCGTGAAGGTCTCGGTGCTGGTTTCGCTGGCGGCCTTCGCCATGGGCTATCCGCTGGCCTACTTCCTGGCCTTCAAGGTCCGCTCGGAGCGGCTGCGGCTGTTTCTCTATGTCGCGACCATCGTGCCGCTGTGGGTTTCCTATCTGTTGCGCGCCTACACCTGGAAGACGATCCTGGGCAGCGAGGGCATCCTCAACTCGTTCCTGATGTGGGTGGGCATTCTGGATGAGCCCTCGACCCTGTTCCTCTACAACGAGTTCGCCATGGTGGTGACCATGGCCTACATCTTCACCCCCTTCATGGTGATGCCGATCTATGCCTCGCTGGAGAAGATCCCGCGCAGCCTGATCGAGGCAAGCAAGGATCTGGGTGCTGCGCGTTTCAGCACCTTCTTCCGGATCACCCTGCCGCTCACCATGCCGGGGGTTCTGGCCGGCTTCACCTTCACCTTCGGCCTGTCGGTGGGCGATTTCGTCTCGCCGCTGCTGGTTG
>CALGGB010000160.1 GCA_937880925.1 uncultured Rhodospirillaceae bacterium
CCTATGAACATGCGGCTGCGGGCGACCGCGCCATCTTCGCCGTGATCGATGCGAACGGACAGACCATTGCCACCTCTCCGGGGGTGACCGGGCCGTTGGCCGACGACCTCCTGGACCTGGCGCCCGGGCAGGAAGAGTTTTTCGCCTCTCTGCGGCAAGAGGGGCGGACCAGGGTCTCGGGCGTTTCCGTTGCCTACGCCATTGATGGTCGCACCGTCATCGTTCAGGCCGCACAGAGCGAGGATCACGGCGATGTGCTGTTCGATACCATCGCAGGCGAGTTCGCCAGCGAACACGGATGGATCGTGGTGCTGTTCGTGGCCATTCTCCTGGGTACCACATTCGCCACGGTCCGCGGCACCCTGCGTCCTGTGCGCGAGGCCTCCCGAATGGCCTCACGGATCAATCCCGGCGAGCTGGAGACACGGCTGCCGGAGGGCGACATGCCCAGGGAGATCCTGCCCCTGATCGAAGCGGTCAACCGTGCCTTCAACCGGCTGCAGAAGGGCATCGAGGTTCAGAGGTCCTTTACCGCCGATGCAGCCCACCAGTTGCGCACCCCGCTTGCGATCCTCAACGTGCAGATTGATCAGATCGCCGAACCGGCTCTGCGCGCCAGGCTCAAGAAGGACGTCGGTCTGCTCAACCGGATCGTGGCCCAGCTCCTGCATGCTGCCCAGGCCGAGACCCTGGTGCTGCCGGTCGATGCACGGATCGACCTGGTGGAGGTCGCCCGCGAGGTGGCGACTTACCTGGCCCCGATCGCGGTGGAGGCGGGCGTCACCATCGAGCTGCTCGGCGGCGAGGAGGGCCCTGTTCCGGTCTATGGCCATGCCGAGGCGATGGGCCATGCCCTGCGCAACCTGGTGGAAAACGCCATCGGCCATGCGCCCAAGGGCAGCGCGGTGGAGGTGGTGATCGAGCGGCCCTCGACCGTGCATGTCATCGACCACGGTCCCGGCATTCCACCGGAAGATCGCGCCAATGTGGTGCGGCGGTTCTGGCGTGCCGATCAAAGCACCAGTGGCGCGGGCCTCGGCCTTGCCATCGTCGCACAGATCGCCCAGGCGCATGGCGCGACCCTGATGGTGGGGGAGGGGCCGGCTGATCGCCAGGGTCATCACGGCGCAATGTTCACCATGACCCTGAGGCCGGCCTGATTGTCGGTCTGTAAGCCGGGGGTAAGGACGTGAAGGCTAGATGGGGCCTCACCAACGGGGTTCCCGCATGCGTTTCCTCACCATCGACCCCCAGGATGCCCTGCGTCCGGCCGCCGAAGGTCTGATCGCTTCGGTCTATGGCCGGACCTATGGCGCTCGAATCGCCTCCTATCCGCGCCGGCTGATCGCCTTGTGCGATGCGGACGACGCACTGGTGTGCGCGGCCGGCCTGCGCCTGGGCTGGGCCGACAGCTTCAGCGCCTGCTATCTCGATCAGGATGTCGGCGAACTGATCCTGGACGCCACGGGTTGCAGGGTGTCGCCCACGCACATCCTGGAGGTCACGACGCTTGCCGGCACCGGCCACGGCCATGCCCTGCGCCTGATCGAACGTGTCCGCCAGATCGGACGCGGCATGGGCATGGCATGCGGCATCTTCACCGCGACCGCGCCCTTGCGCAGGGTTCTGCGCCGTTCAGGGCTGGATGTGATCGCCCTGGTTCCCGCGCGCCGCGAGCGTGTGGCCGATCCTGCGGCGTGGGGCAGCTACTATGATTGCGATCCCTGGGTCTGCATGCTCGCTGATCGGGCGATGGCAAACCCGGTTGTCCCGGCAGCCATGCCGCCTCCCACACCGGCGCTCCTGCATGCCTAGTGCCCTCGACAAGCTGCTTGTCCGGGCGCGCCGCCGGCCGGACGACATCGTTGCCATGACGGCCACCGGCGAAACGGTGGATGCCGCACGTCTGGCGGGCCGTGTTGCCACGCTGGCGGCCATGCTGGGCGGTCGCTCCAGCGTTGTCGGCGTTCTGGCCGAGGACGGGCCCGACTGGATGGTTGGCGCCCTTGCGGTCCGTGCGATCGGGGCGACACTGGTCCCGCTGCCGCTGTTTTTCAGCGCCGGGCAGCTCGCTTTCGTGGCCAGGGACGCCGGCTTGACCATGATCGCGGTCAGCCCCTCGCAGGTCGCCCGCGCGGCGGATGCGGGCCTGCCGATTGCCGTGATCGAGGATCGCTGCGGTGATACCGGTGGTCTGGCTGATCAGGAGGGCGGCGTCGTGGCCTATACCTCGGGCACCACGGGGCGGCCCAAGGGCGTGGTTCTTGATGCGGGTGCGATCGATATCAAGGCTCTGACTCTCGCTGCGGCCTGCGGCGCGGGGCCGGGCGACCGGCATTTCTCGGTGTTGCCGGTCAGTCTGCTTCTCGAACTGCTCTGTGCTGTCCATGTCGTGCTGTTGTCGGGTGGTCAGGTGAGCTTCGCGCCGCGCGGCGAGGGCGGCTGGAGCGCACATCTGCCTGACGCTGCGACTGCGGCACAGCCGACCGTTACCGTGCTGGTGCCCGCTCTTCTTGCCGCATGGACCGGCATGCTGGAGGCAACCGGCCAGCGCGCACCGCACTCGCTCCGCTTCGTTGCGGTCGGCGGCGCGCCGGTCGGCGAGGGCCTTGCCGAGCGCGCCTGGAAGGTGGGCCTGCCTGTGCATGAAGGGTATGGCCTCACCGAATGCTGTTCCGTCGTCGCGCTGAACCGTCCTGGCGAACGCCTCGCCGGCACGGTCGGCAGGCCGCTGCCCGGGGTTGCCGTCACCATCGAGGACGGCGAGATCGTGATCGCGGATCCTTCGCTGATGACCGGCTACCTGGGCGGCGACACCGCGCCTCCGCGCTGGCGGACAGGCGATCTGGGCCGCGTGGATGAAAGCGGGCGCCTGATCGTCACCGGCCGGCGTGATGATGTCATCGTCACGGGGCTGGGCCGCAACGTCTCGCCTGGCTGGCCGGAAGCACTGGTCCTGGCCGATCCGGCGATCAGCCATTGTGCCGTCCTAGATGGTGGCGCTTACCCGCGCGCGGTGATCGAGCCTGCGTGTCTGCCGGAATCGCAAGCCCGGGATCTTGCCGCGTGCTGCTGGGCGGGTTTGCCCGATTATGCCCGGCCGCACGATGTCACGCTGGTCCCGCCGGGCGCCTTTCACCGCTCCGGCTGGCTGCGCCCGGACGGCAGCGTCAACCGCCGTGCCGTGGCGGCGGCAACGGCATGCCACGACGGGCAGACATGATGGAGACCGGAAACGTGAGCTTCTATGACGAGCTGCTCGACGCCGCGGCGGTCGAGCGCGACGGGTTCATGGCGATACCCGTGATTGCCCGGGCCTGCGCCCAGGGCGTCAGCCGCGCGGCCTATGTCGACTACCTGTCGCAGGCTTATCACCATGTGCGGCAGACATGCCCGCTTCTGGCGCTGGCTGCCTCGCGCTGCGGCGCGCGGGATGCTGCCTACCGAGAGGCCCTGTTCGACTACATCGCCGAGGAGCGCGGCCACGAGGCCTGGATCCTGGAGGATATTGCCGCGCTGGGCGGCGATGCCCGGGGCGTGCGTGACGGCGCCCCGCGTCTGCCCTGTCATCTGATGGTCGCCTATGCCCACTACGCCGTCGCCTTCGTCAGCCCCTACGCCATGCTCGGCATGGTGCATGTCCTGGAGGGGATGTCGGTGGCCATGGCGCAACGTGCGGCATCGTCCATCGCCGCGCGGGTCGGCGTGGGCGCCGACGGTGGCGGCTTTCGTTATCTCTCCAGCCATGGCGGCCTTGATGTCGAGCATGTCGCGTTCTTCCAGAGGCTGGTCGACCAAATCGACGGCATCGAGGAGCGTGAGGCCATCGTTGCGACCGCCAGGGTGATCTACCGGCTCTACGGGGACGTCTTCCGCGAGGTTGCCGGCCGCCACGAGGAACTTTCCGATGCAGCTTGATGGCGCCCGCATCGTCCTGACGGGGGCAGGCTCGGGTCTGGGTCTGGCCCTGGCGCGCGAGGCTTCGTCGCGGGGCGCAAGGCTGCTGCTGGTGGGACGGGGGGAGGAGGCGCTGAACACGGCGCGGGCGGGCCTGCCCAGGCCCCAGCGCGCCAGCATCTGCGTTGCCGATGTCACCACGGCGCAGGGACGCGCGGCCATCGTCGACCTCGCCGGGCGCGGTCTGGGCGGCGTCGACATCCTGGTCAACAACGCCGGCGTGCAGACCGTGGGTGCGCTGGAAGCACACGATGATGCCGCGATCGCGGCGATGCTGGCGACCAACGTCGCCGCACCGCTGGCCCTGACGCGCGACATGCTGGCGCTGCTGCGCGCTGCTGCGCCATCGCGTGTCGTCAACATCGGCTCCATGTTCGGCGACATCGCCTTTCCCCTGTTTGCCGGTTACTCGGCCACCAAGTTCGG
>CALGGB010000161.1 GCA_937880925.1 uncultured Rhodospirillaceae bacterium
GTTGAGAGGAACATCGCGCAGCGACAGGCGGGTGAAGAGGCTCGGGAAGAAGCCATTGTGGGCGAGCGCCAGTCCGAGGCGGGCGTTGGAACCGGTGGCGACCAGGGCACCGCCGAAGGGCGCCACCACGGCGCCCGCCAGCACCAGGACCGAGAGCCAGAACATGCCCAGCGCCAGGGCGATGGCGCCCAGCGGACCGAGCTGATCGGTGAAGGAGATCTCCTGCCAGCCCTTCGCCAGATCGGCCTCGCTCAGCGCACCGATGAAGGCGATCTGCAGCAGGAGGTAGATCACCAGGCAGATCACCACCGTGAAGCACAGCGCCATGGGCACGGTGATGTGTGGCCGCGACGCCTCGCCCGCCATGTCGATGGCATGGCGAAAGCCGATGAAGGCAAAGACGACGCCGCCGGTGGCAATCGCCGAGAAGATGCCGTGCAGGCCCATCGGAGCAAAGGAAGGGTGATCGGTGAAGTTCGCCATCTGGAAGCGGTCGAGGATGATGAGCACGGCAACGACCACGGGAACGCCGAGCTTGAACCAGGTCAGCCCGGTGTTGAGGCGGGCGAAGAAGGCCACACCTAGCGCATTGAGCAAGGTCAGGAACGCCAGCATGACGACGGCAACGACGATGCCCAGGGTGCTGAGCTGATGGGCCGCACCGGGATCCTCCAGCGCGGGAAACGGCCCGGCCAGATACTGGATCATCACCGCCACCTCGATGGGGGCGGCGACCAGATAGCCGATCCAGGCGGTCCAGCCCATGGCCGCCGCAACCACCCGGCCGTGGGTGAAGAAGGGAATGCGGCCCAGCCCCCCCGCCACCGGTAGGCGGCCGCAGACCTCTGCGAAGGTGAGTGCCAGCAGGAGAACGGCGATGCCGCAAAGCATCCAGGCGACGATGGCGGCAGGACCGGCATAGTTGGCGGCCAGCAGCGGGGCAAACAACCAGCCGGAGCCGAGGACGCCGCTGACACCGACGAAGGTGAGGCCGACGACTCCAATCGATCGCTGCAAAGCCATGAAGACATCCCCCGAACCAGATTCTGCCAGTATGGAGAGCCGCGTCCACGGTGGCCACCCCCGGCAGCAGCGCGGTAAGGTTGCCCGGCGACACGGAGACAAGCATGGACAAGACGGCGGACGAACCCTGGCAGTGGCAGGAAGAGCGCTGGCGCGCCATCGTCGAGAAGGTGCGCGCCGGGCGCTCGCTCAAGCCTGCCTCGTGGCCCGGCGGCGCACGCTGCGCCGTGGCGCTTTCCTTCGATTCCAACCATGAGTCGACCACCCTGCGCCTTGGCCAGTCCTCGCCCGGCAAGCTCAGCCAGGGCGAGTACGGTTCACGTGCGGGCATCCCGCGCATCCGCCGCCTGCTCGACCGCCACGGCATCCGCGCGAGCTTTTTCGTGCCCGCCGTGGTCGCCGAACTGCACCCAGAGGAACAGCGCGCCCTGGCCGATGAGGGCCACGAGATCGGCATCCATGGCTGGATCCACGAATACAACAGCCAGCTTCCTCCCGAGGCAGAGCGCGACCTGCAGCTGCGCAGCGCCGACACGCTGGAGCGGATCAGCGGCCAGCGGCCCGTGGGCATGCGCACGCCCTCCTGGGACTTCAGCGCCCATACGCTGGCCATCGCCCGCGAGATGGGCCTGCTCTACGACAGCTCCCTGATGGCCGACGACGAACCCTACGAACTGCTGGAGGACGGCGAGCCGACCGGCATGGTCGAGCTGCCGGTCGAGTGGATCCGCGACGATGCGGTCTATTTCGGCATGGACCGCATGACGACCATCCGGCCCTATACCCCGCCCTCGGCGGTGCTGGAGATCTTCCGGCGCGAGTTCGACGGCGCCTACGGCGAGAACGGTGTCTACGTGCTGACCATGCATCCCCATATCAGCGGCCACCATTCGCGCATCCAGGTGCTCGACGAACTGATCGGCCACATCAAGAGCCACAAGGACGTGTGGTTCGCGACCCATGCCGAGGTCGCGACATGGTGCAAGGAGCAGGCCGGGCTCTAATCGCCGATCTCGACCGTCGCGCCGATGCGGCGCGCGCGGGCGGCAAGCTCCGGCGCATCCGGCCGGTGACCGGCAATGCAGAGGGTGAGGCGCGGCAGGTCGGCAAGATCGAGCACGCTGTCCTCGGGCAGGTCGGCCTGGATGCGCACGCGCGGATTCTCCTGGCGGCGGTGGGTCTCCTGCACGTTCTCGTAGACGCGCATCCTGCCCGTCAGCTTCGGGGCGCCGGGCTCGCGCAGCACACGAGGGTCGTCGACGGCGCGATGGAGCGGCGATATCTCCGCACCCGCGGCCCAGGCGAGCAGGCGGGCGATCTGGTGGTCCTGGCGTAGTTCGGCCATGTAGCGCCGGTGGCCGGCCTGCGCCACGGCAGCGGCGTGCGCCGGGTCTCCAAGCAGGCGGCGGGCCTGGGCCAGCAGCTCGTCGCCATCGCCATAGGCGAGATACTCGCGCCCCTCCTCCAGAATGTGGCGCATGCCCGAGACCGGACTGAGGCGGTCGGTCAGCAGGCAGCCGCCGGCGGAGAGGACCTCGAGCACCCTCATGTTGAGGTCGCCGTTGAGGCTGGCGTTGAACGAGACCTGGCAGCGGCCGTAAAGCACGGCCGATTGCGCGCGGGTCGCCCGGCCGGCAACGACCGGCAGGCCCGCACCCTGGAGCTGCTCCAGCATGCGGGTGCGCCGGGGATGCAGGGGGCCGCTCTGGCCGACAAAGGCGATCGCCGGCCGCCGCCACTCCGGGACCGGGCCCGGCATATGGCGCGCGAAGAGACCCGGCAGCCAGACGACCTGACGCGCGCCGCCGGCGACGAACCAGTGCATGTGATGGCGGTTGTGGCAGACGACCACCAGGTCGAAGGGCTCCGAACGGGCATAGGCGACCGCCGTGCGCAGAGGCGCCTTGAGGTGATGGGTATCGCCCACCAGGAAGACCAGCGGACAGCCGAAGGCCGCGAGATTGGCCGGCTGGTTGCGCAGCAGGGAGTCGACCGAAACCACCACCAGATCGAAGGCCGGGTCGATACCGCGGCTGCGGATCAGCGCGTGGAGATCGTAGCGGCCGCGCGGGGCGATCACGGGATAGATGTCGGACGGCTCGTCGCTGCGCCGGGGGCCGACCACAAGCTGGTCTGACGAGAATTGCGGCGCGGGAATGTAGCTCGGCGACTCGTGCCAGCTCACCAGGACGCGGGGCGTCGCGGCCATGGCTCAGCGCGCCGCCGCGACGATATCGAGCAGCAGGCGCGTCCGCGCGCCGAGATCGCGCGGATCGAGCGGCTCGGCGAGCCGCGGATCGGCCCGGGCGGCATGGCCGGCCGCTTCCTGCGTAAAATGCACCGTGCCGTCGGCATCGATGGCGGCGATGCCGTCCTGACGCCCGAGACGTTCGTTGAGCGCGATGGCCTCCCCGGGCGACACGCCCGGCGGCAGGTCGAAGGCCAGGACATCGGGCGCGATGGTGAGCGGATAGCCGCCAGGCAGGCCGAAGGGGGCGGGAGCCGAGAAGCGCAGCGGCGCGCCGTCGGGGAGCAGGGCCGAGAGCACCGGCAAGGCGGCCGCGGCGGTGATGACGTTGTAGATCGGACCGGGAGCGAAGCCATGGCCCTCGTAGGCCAGGGCATCGTCGCGCGCGCCCTCCTCGCCGACATGGACGCGGGTCGAGAGCGCCGGGTCGGAAGGCGCACGCGCCTGCATCACGCCATAGACGTTGCTGTGGTGGCCGATGAGGCGCAGCAGCGGCGGCGCCTCCTCGCCCGAGGCCAGGCGCCGTTCGCGCCAGGCGGCACGGGCGCGCAGGAGCTGCATGGAGACGTTGCCGAGGCCGATGGTCGGCGCCAGGCCGAGCGCGGCGAGCACCGGATGGGTGACATCGGGCGCGGAAATATTGGCGACGGGACAGGTGAGCCCCAGGTCGCGCGCGGCGCGCATCACGGTCATCAGCACCGGAAGCTGGTTCGGGAGCTGGATGCCGATGCCCGCGCGCGAGAGATGATCGATCACCGGATGGGCGCTGCCGATGATGCTCCAGGGCCCGACAAGGCTTGCGGCCTGGACCAGCAGGTCCGGCCGGACCTCATCGAGCAGGGCGGCAACGGCACGATGATCGCATCCATCGAGCGGGCGCAGCGCGACACGGGCATCGTGGCAGGCGGCCAGCATGGCGACTTGTTCGGCCATGCGCCGGGGAGTCGCATCCGACAGGATCAGGCGGTCCACACGGCCCTGGGTCAGGAGCCCCGCGGCCATGCGCAGGGCCATGTCGCCCGCGCCGATGAAAAGGACGGTGCCGGCCATGACCGCCTCCGCCTCAGGCGCCCTCGCCCGGCAGCGGCGTCTTGCGCAACAGGTCGAGCAGGCTGATGACGGCGTAGTCGCGCAGGCGGCGGCGGTCGCCGGGCAAGGCCACGGTGGCGGTGCGGTCGGCCGCGCCGCCCACGGCAGCCAGGAAGACGGTGCCGGCGGGCAGATCCTCGCCCGCCTCCGGGCCGCAGGCGGCGACGGCGACATCGGTGGCGAAGCGCTGGCGGGCCGCCTGGGCGGCGGCCAGGGCCCGCGCCTCGCCGTCAGCGCCGGGTCGGGCGCCGGCATCGGGGGCGACGGTAGCGCCGCGGAAGACGGCCATCCCGGGGTCAGCGCGCGTCAGGCGCGAGGCGAGCAGACCGCCCGTCAGGCCCTCGGCAGCCGCCAGCGTCAGGCTGGCGGCAGAAAGGCGCGCCACGGTGGCATCCTCCATGGTCTGGTCGTCGATGGCGAAGACGATATCGCCGATCAGCGCGCGGATATTGGCCTCCTCGGCGGCCAGCAGCCGTTCGGCGGTCACGGTCTCGGCCGCCTTGGCGGTGATGCGTACCTTGATGCCCTCGATGCCGCTGGCGAGAAACGCCAGCGTCGGATTGCCGGAGCCGTCGAGCGCGCGGATGCGGTCGTCGAGCTGCTCGGCAAGGCCGGACTCGCTCTGGCCCCAGGTGCGCAGGACGCGGCTGACGATGACCGCGGCCTCACCGCTTCTGGCCCGCAGGTCCGGCAGGATGGTGCCCAGCATCATCTCGTGCATCTCGTAGGGCACGCCGGGGACGGCGTAGATCACCTTGTCGCCGATCGGGCAGAGCAGGCCGGGCGCGGTGCCGGGCATCTGCGCAATCGCCGTGGCGCCCTGAGGGATATCGGCCTGGCGCTTGTTGTTGTCGCTCATGGCGCGCCCGCGCGCCTCGAACATGGCGCGGATCTTCTTGACGATGGCTTCGTCGCGCACCAGGGGCGCGCCCATGATGTCGGCGATCACTTCACGGGTGATGTCGTCCTGGGTCGGACCCAGGCCGCCACAGCAAATCACGGCATCGGCGCGCTCCAGGGCGGCCAGGATCGCGGCCTTCATGCGCGCGAAGTTATCGCCGACCTTGACCTGGAAGTGGCAGTCGATGCCCGAAAGCGCCAGCTGCTCGCCGATCCAGGAGGAATTGGTGTCGACGATCTGGCCCAGCAGCAGCTCGGTGCCGATGGCTACGACATCACAACGCATGGAAAACGCCCCCCTCCCGGCCCCGGACGAGGCCGCCGCAGGGCCAGCCTAAACCAACAGGGCCGGGCACAGCAGGGGAGAATGGCGGAGGGAGCGGGATTTGAACCCGCGAGGGCTTGCACCCAACACGCTTTCCAGGCGTGCGCCTTAAACCACTCGGCCACCCCTCCGCAAGGGCGCGAAACCTAGCCGCAGGGCGGTCCATAGGCAAGCTGTCCGATATGTCACGGAATCATGCTAACGCTGCCCCCGGAAGGCCGGGGAATGCGGACGATGCCAGAACAGCCCGACGGACAGGCGCCGACGCGAAGCGTGCGCGGCTATCTCGATGAATCCCCGGTGTGGCCCGACGGGACGCCGGCGGGCGATCCGCCGCTGACGGGCATGCAGAAGCGCATCTGGGTGCTGGCGGCGGCGGGCAAGTTCTTCGAGGGGCTGGTGGTCTTCATGACCGGTGTCGCCCTGCCCCTGATCCACGAGGAGTTCGCCCTGTCGCCGCTTCAGAACGGCATGGTCGGCGCCGCCACCCTGTTCGGCATCCTGATCGGGGCCACCGCCCTGGGCGGCCTTGCCGACCGCTTCGGGCGCAAAAGCGTCTTCATCGGCGAGATGGTGCTGTTCTGCCTGTTCCTGGTGGCGCTGACCTTCAGTCCCGGTTTCATCTGGCTGGTACTGTTCCTGTTCGGCATCGGCGTCGCCCTGGGCGGCGATTATCCCACGGCCCATCTCATCATCTCCGAGAGCATACCCAGCAGGGTACGCGGGCGGCTGGTGCTGAGCGCCTTCGGCTTCCAGTCGCTGGGCGCCCTTGCCGGCACGGGGATCGGCTACCTGATCCTCTCCAACCTGCCCGAGATCGGAGCCTGGCGCTGGATGTACGCCACGGCCATCGTGCCTGCCCTGATCGTCGTGATCGGCCGGCTGGCCGTGACCGAAAGCCCGGCCTGGCTGCTGACGCGCGGGCGCCATGCCGACGCCGAAAAGGCAGCCACACGCCTGCTGCGGCGCAAACCGCAATATCCCCGGAGCATCCGGCTTCACGACGCGCCGGCGCTCCATGCTGGCGAGCATCGCGGCGGCTACGGCACCCTGTTTGCCAAGGGCACGCGCCGCGCCACGATCCTGGCCGCCGTGCCCTGGTTCCTCCAGGACCTGGGCACCTACGGCATCGGCATCTTCACGCCGACCATCCTGGCGCTGTCCCTGGGCCATGCGAAGGCGCACGACAGCAACGTCAGCGACCTCATCGTTCGCGACATCCAGGCGGCAGAGGGAGCGGCCTTCCTCGATATCCTGCTGATCGTGGGCATCCTGGCCGCCGTCCTGCTGGCCGACAGGGTCGGGCGCATCCGCCTGCAGGTGATCGGCTTTGCCGGCTGTGCCGTTGGCCTGCTGCTGGCAGCACTTTCGGGCCACATCGACGGCCCGGGCCAGACCGCGCTGCTGTTTGCCGGCTTCATGCTGTTCAACTTCATGACCAATATGGGCCCCAACGCCCAGACCTATCTGATCGCAGGCGAGGTCTTCCCGACCCGTATGCGCGGCACCGGTGCAGGCTTTGCGGCCTCGTTCGCCAAGATCGGCGCGGTCGCCACCGTCTTCCTGTTTCCGATCCTGCTGCATGGCCTGGGCACCGACATCCTGCTTGGCATCCTGATCGGTACCAGCCTGCTGGGCGCCTGGGTCACCTGGCGCTTTCGTATCGAAACCGCAGGCGTCAGCCTGGAGACGGTCAAACACCACAGCGATTGAGCCACAGGCGACGTGGACATGCCCGCGGAATAGGCCAACCATGGCCACAGCCAACACGCGGGGGGAAACCATGGGCGAGCTGGAAGGACGACGGGCGCTGATCACCGGGGCGGGACGCGGCATGGGCCGCTCCCACGCATTGAAGATGGCCGAGCACGGCGCCGAGATTGTGGTGCAGGACATCGACGGGGATCTCGCCCACCAGACCGTCGCGCTGGTCGAGCACATGGGCGGCAAGGCAACCGCCATGGTCGGCGATGTTTCCGACATTGCCGATCTTCAGGCCCAGGTCGCCAGCGCAGGCGCGATCGACATCCTGGTCAACAATGCGGGAATCGACCGGCCCGGCACGATCGAGGAGATCGACGAGGCCGGCTTCGACGAGATGTTTGCGATTCACGTCAAGGGGGCCTTCTTTGCCACCCAGGCGGTGGTGCCGGGCATGAAGGAGCGCCGCTGGGGCAAGATCGTCAACGTCTCCTCGATCTGGGGTATGACCGGCTTCACCAGCCATTCCCACTACTGCGCTGCCAAGGCCGCCCTGCTTGGGCTGACCAAGTCTTGGGCCAGGGAACTCGCCCCCTGGAACATCAACGTCAACGCCCTGGCGCCCGGTGGCGTGTGGACCGAGATGGAACTGGCCCAGCGCGGCCCCGAGGGCATCCGCGAGGCCGAGGCCCGCGTACCGCTCGGGCGCTGGTCGCAGCCCGAAGAGCAATCCGAAAGCGTGCTGTTCCTGGTCAGCCCGCGCGCGAGTTTCATCACGGGCCAGTGCATCAGCCCCAACGGCGGCAGCACCATCGTCGGTATCTAGACGACCTCGTCTAGGCGCGGCGGGGGCGAGCCGGTTACCATGCTGATCCTGGCCGACGCCGCGAAAGCCGACCGACCATGCCTGATCTGACTCTGCTGGAAGCCGATGAACCCGCCCCGGTGGTCGTCCACAACGGGGACGGCGTTTCGCCGATCTTCCTGACCTGCGATCACGCCGGCAGACGCATCCCGCAAAGGCTGGGCGACCTGGGTCTGCCGGCAAGCGAACTGGAACGTCACATCGCCTGGGACATCGGCGCCCTGGTGGTAACCAGACTGCTGTCGGACGCCTTAAACGCGCCGCTGGTGGAGCAGGTCTATTCGCGCCTGGTGGTCGACTGCAACCGGCCGGCCCGTTCACCCACCTTCATCGCACCGCTCAGCGAAAGCACGCCGATTCCCGGCAACCTTGACCTGTCGGCAGAGGAAATCGCGGCGCGCGAGAGGGAGATCTACCGTCCCTACCATGCGCGGATCACGCAGATGCTGGATGCACGCAAGGCGGCAGCCAAGCCAACGGTGCTGATCGCCATGCACAGCTTCACGCCGACCTACAAGGGCGATGCGCGGCCCTGGCAGATCGGCCTGCTCTACAACCGCGATCGACGGATGGCGACGATCCTGCACGAGCTGCTGGCCAAGACAGGTCTGTGTGTGGGCGACAACGAGCCTTATGCCATCACCGACGATTCAGATTACGGCATCCCCGTGCACGGCGAACAGCGCGGCCTGCCCCATATCGAAATCGAGATCCGCCAGGACCTGATCGATGGCGAGGCCGGCCAGCGGGAATGGGCGGAGCGGCTGGCACCGATGTTCAAGGCAGCCGCGGAACGCGTGCTGGCCTGACGGCTCAGTTGGCGCCGGTGCGCGACTCCGGCAATGTCTGGCCGCCGTCGACGGCGATCGCCTGGCCGGTGATGTAGGCTGATTCCTCGCCGGCCAGGAAGAGCGCCAGATTGGCGATGTCGCGGGTGGTGCCAAGGCGCCCCATGGGCACGGCGGCCTCCATGGTGCGGATGTGGCGCTCGCCCAGGGTCTCCTCCAGGCCCGCCGTGAGCACGTTGCCGGGCTGGATCGCATTGACCGTGACGCCCTCGGCGGCAACCTCGATGGCGACGGTGCGCAGGAAACCCTCCATGCCCGCCTTGCTCGCCGAGTAATGGGCCATGCCGGGATTGCCGACCAGCGGGCCGGTGATGGAGGAGGTCAGCACGACCCTGCCCCAACCCGCCTTGCGCATCGCCGGCAGGCAGGCCTGTACCGAGAGGAAGGTGCTGGTCAGGTTGACCGCCAGCACCCGTTGCCATTCGGCAAGGCTCATCGCCTCGATGCGCGTTTCGGGGAAGATGCCGGCGTTGTGGCAGAGAATATCGAGGCGGCCGAAGCGTGAGAGCGCCAGATCGGCCATGGCCGAAGAGGTTTCGGGCAGCGCGATATCACCTTCCAGGAAGGCAGCACTGGCCCCCAGCGCGGCGGCCGCCGCCTGGCCGCTTTCGGGGTCGCGCCCGACGATGACCAGCCGGGCACCCTCCTCCACGAACCGTTCAGCAATACCAAAGCCGATGCCCCGGCTGCCGCCGGTGACGATCGCGACCCTGCCTTCCAGCCGGCCTGCCATGGTTCAGGGCTTGGCCATGATGCCGCCGTCGACCAGCAGTTCGGTACCGGTGATGTAGCTCGCCTTGTCCGAGAGCAGGAAGAGGCAGGCGTTGGCCATGTCCTTGACCGTGCCGACGCGGCCGACGGGCACCCAGTCGGCGATGGCGTCGAGCACTTCGGGCTTGTCGTCCCAGCGCGCCTGCATCGGCGTGTGACAGGCGCCGGGCAGGATGCTGTTGGAGCGGATGCCCTGCTTGCCGAACTGCACGGCGACCGACTTGGAAAGACGCACCACGGCGGCCTTGGAGGCGCCATAGGCATCCTGGGGCCGGTTGTCGCCGCGCAGGGCGTCGGTGGAGGCAAAATGCACCATGGCGCCGCCGCCGTTCTTCAGCATCTCGGGTACGCAGTGGCGGATGGTGAGCGCGAAGGACTTCACGTTGATCGCCATCACCCGGTCCCAGACGTCCATGTCCATCTCGGTGCAGGACTTGTCCTTGTCGAACCAGAGGACGCCGGTGGTGTTGACCAGATAGTCGAGCCGGCCATGGGCCGCGACGGTGTCGGCCACGGCCTGCCTGACGAAGGCCTCATCGGTGACGTCACCCTGGTGGTAGGTGCCGCTGCCGGGCGCGGCCGGAAAGTCCGGAGCATCCTTCAGATCGACCAGGCTCACATGGGCACCTTCGTGAATCAGATCGCGCGCGATCTGCAGACCCATGCCGCCGCCCGCACCGGCAACCAGCGCAACCTTACCCTTGAAGCTCATCCTCGACGTCTCCTCTTTGGCGCGCGTCCCGCGCCCGTGCTGTGAAAACCGGCGGCACCGCTCAGTCGCGGTGGCCGAAGCTGACGATGCGGTAGCGCATCAGCAGATACATGATGGTGAAGGTGACCAGCACGACGCCGTTGACCAGCGCGGCGAGCGCGAAGAGCTCCGCGCCCAGTCCGAAGCGGAGGGACCCCCAGGCGATGGTCGGCAGGGTGGGGATGGCGCCGAGGTTGTAGAATGAGATCTCGAGATTGTTGAAGGCCAGGATGAAGCTGATGATGAAGGCGCCGAGCATGGCCGGCCAGATGATCGGCAGGGTGACCTCCCAGAAGCAGCGCAGCGGCTTTGCGCCAAAGACCATGGCGGCGTCATCGAGCCGCCAGTCGTAGCGCGCCATCTGGGCGATCATGATGAGGAAGGCAAAGGAGGTGCCGTGCACCGCATTGGCGATCATCGCCGAACCCATGTTGCCCGGCAGGCCCAGGACCTGACGGTTGAACAGCAGGCTGGAGATGCCGACCAGCAGATCGGCAACAAACAGCGGGCACAGGTAGATCACCGCAATAAGGCCGCGCCAGCGCGAGCGGTACTTCAGGATGCTCATGCTGCCCATGGTCGCAACCACGGTGCACAGGATGGCGCTGCCCAGGCCCAGCAGAACGCTGTTCCAGAGCGCCTCGTGATAGGTGCTGGAATCGGCCAGCTTGAAATAGGCGTCCAGGGTGAAATCGGGCGGAAACGGCCAGATCAGGTCCTTGTTGAAGGACGTGTAGATGACATAGACGATCGGCGCGTAGAGGAAGAGGTAGAGCAGCGTGAGCAGCAGGCCCGAGCCGCCCTTGTAGGCCGCAACTGCAACGCGCGATCCCGCCGCCATCTCAGGAGCCTCCGCCGGTAAAGCCGGAACGCTGCAGGTTCACCGTGCGCCACATCAGCAGAATGACCAGCGAGGACACGGCAAAGAGCAGCACGCCCATGGCCGATCCCAGGGCCCATGTGCCGGTCTCGCCGAACTGCAGGCCCAGAACCTGGCCGAAGGAAGCCGCATTGGGCCCGCCCAGAAAGCGGGGCGTGATCGATTCGGCCATGCTGGGAATGAAGACCAGCACCAGGCCGATCACCGTGCCCATCCAGTTCAGCGGCCAGGTGATCTCGATGAAGGCGCGCCAGGGTTTGGCGCCGTTGATCTTGGCGACCTCCAACAACTCGAAATCGAAGTTGAGCAGCGAGAGATAGACCGCCGTCACCATGAACGGGATGAACAGGTAGGTGACGCCGATGCCCACGGCAGTCTGCGTGTACATGATGAACTCGATGGGCTGCAGGCCGTAGTTCATCAGGCCAAGGTTAATCACGCCGACGGGCCCCATGACGCCCTGGATGCCGGTGACACGCAGGATGATGCCGGTGAAGAACGGCGCGGCCAGCGCCAGGATCAGCAGCAGGCGGTATCGGTCGCCGTGCTTGGCGATGAAGTAGGCAACCGGCCAGGCATAGACCAGACTGGCGAGCGACACGGCCACGGCCATGGTGAAGGACCGCAGCAGGAAGGTCATGTAGGTCGTGGTGCCGAACAGGGTGGCGTAGTTGTCGAGATTCCAGTCGGGAATCAGCGTGTAGCTTTCGGTGCGCCAGAAGCTGAAGACGATGATGGAGAGGATCGGCAGCAGCAGAAACACGACAACGAAGATGGCGCCGGGCAGCGCCATCAGCAGAAAACGTCCTTCGGGTCCCAGGCGGCGGCGAGCCATGGCGGCCTACGCGCCCCCGGCGGGAAAACAGGCGCCCGCCTCTGCGCTCCAGACGACCTCCAGCGGATCCTTGCGCTGGAAACCCATGGTCTCGGAGCCTTCGCTGATCATCAGTTCGGCGCCATTTTCCAGCGTCACCAGATAATCCGCGGTGGAGCCCTTGAAAATGATGTCGCGCAGGGTGCCGGGAACACGGTTCTCGCCCTGGGCGGCCCCACCGGGCGCTACGACGCGCATCTTCTCCAGCTTGACGAAACAATCGACCCGATCGCCCACGGAAGCACCGGGCGGCGTCCGCACCGCGACCGTGACACCGTTCCAGTCCAGACTCGCGCATCCGCCCTCGATGGCGGCGAGCGTGCCCGTCATGACGTTGGAATGGCCGACGAAGCCGGCGACGAAACGGCTGGTGGGGTGGGTATAGACCTCCAGCTTGGGCGCGACCTGCTCGAACCGGCCGTGGTTCATCACCGCGATCCGGTCGCTCATGGTGAGCGCCTCTTCCTGGTTGTGCGTGACGTAGATGAAGGGGATGTCGAGTTCGACCTGATAGCGGCGCACCTCGACCTCCATCTCCTTGCGCAGCTCGCGGTCCAGGTTGGCCAGCGGCTCGTCGAGCAGCAGCAGGGCCGGGCGCGAGATGAGTCCACGGGCGAGTGCAACGCGCTGTTGCTGGCCACCAGAAAGCTGATGGGGATAACGGTCGGCAAGGCCGTCGAGACGCAGCAGGTCCAGCGCCCACTTCAGGCGTTCGTCCTGTTCGGCCTTGCTCGCGCCCTGCATGCGCAGCGGGAACACGACGTTCTCACCGACCCGCTTGTGCGGGAAGAGCAGGAAGTTCTGGAAGACCATGCCGACGCCGCGCGCATAGGGCGGCAGGGCGGTGACATCCTGGCCGTTGATGAAGACGCCGCCTTCGTCGGGCACTTCCAGGCCGGCGATGATGCGCAGCATGGTGGTCTTGCCCGAACCGGAAGGACCGAGCAGTGCGAAGAACTCGCCCTGGTTGACGCTCAACGTAATGGCGTCGGCGGCAGTGACGCTGCCGAACCGCTTGGTGACGTTCCTGAGTTCAAGGACGGGTTCGGACATGGGCGGGCGGGCGCCTTGTTACCTGACGGAAAAGAAGGAGCCCGGCCCGCTCGCGCGGGCCGGGCCGTTCAGCTCGCGGCGATCAGGCCGCCTCAACCTCGGACCAGACGCGCTCCCACTTCTCGGGCGAAGAGGGCTGGTCGAACATGTGCAGACCGCGCAGCTCGACGGTGCGGTCCATCATGAGCAGCGAGACTTCCTCGGGCGGCAGGAATTCCCGCACGTCGTAGCAGGGCGCGACGCCGATCTGGGCGACACGGGTCATGCTCTCGTTGCTGATGTAGTGGTTGACCCAGGCATGGCACAGCTCGATGGCCTCGCTGTCGGTGGTGCCCGACGAAAGCTGCCAGCTGTCGATCCAGCCCAGGCCGCCTTCCTTGGGCTGCAGCATGTGGGCCACCTGGAAGTCGATCTCGCCGGCCTCGTAGGCGCGCGTGAGGCGACGGTAGATCTCCGAGAATTCCGGCGAGGCCCAGACCAGACCCGGACGCATCAGCTTCTGCAGCGAGTCGTAATCCTGGTAACGGGTGACGAGCAGGCCCTTCTGCTTGATCAGCAGTTCCTTGGCACGCTCAAGCTCTTCGTCCGTCAGGTGATAGGGGTTGAAGGACTCATCACCATCGGGGCGCGGGCCGTCGACGGTGCCGAGCTGGGTGGCGGCCAGGATGCCGGCCATGGCGATGTTCTCCTCGAAGCGGGCGCCGGTCGCCAGATGACCGCCGTACTTCTCGTCGAACATGATGTTCAGGCTATCGCGGTCGGCAGGCTCGATGTGATCGAGGTTCATCGTGATGCCGTAGCTGCCCCAGCAGTTGTTGGCGCCGATGCGCACACCACCAGGCTTGTCGTGCAGCAGGTTGTAGGCGGGCGGCGCGAAATCGGGGAACAGGTTGGCGAGGTTGGGCAGCAGTTCCTCGTTCATCGGCTGGATCAGGCCGTCCCGATAGTAGAGGCGCGGCCAGAAGCCGTCAGCCATGACCAGGTCGAAGTCGGCGGTGCCGCCGGCCTTCATCTTGTTGAAGGCCTCGGAATTGCCGTCGAAGAAGGCCGGCGAGATGCGGGCGTCGTACTTGGCCTCGAACTCGTTGACCGTGTCGGCGATGTTGTAGTCCTGCCAGATCAGCATGCGGATGTTGATCGTTGCAGCTTCAGCATTGCGGATGTGCGGCGCGGCGAACGTGGCTGCCGCGGCAGCACCCGCAGCGCTGGCCTTGAGCAGGGAACGGCGCGAAACACCCGCCTTGCGGGCCTTCGACATACGCGACTTCGATGATTCTTTTGACATGCTCTCCCCCTGGGATTGTTGCCCGGCCCCGGCCGGCGTTGCCCCACCGCTTCAAGCCGTTGGTCCAAGGACAGGGACCCAGCCAGCGTGCGGAGACGAATTATTGACTCGTTTCCCGGGGCAGAACAATGATCGGTTTTCGATATCGAAAAATCCCGCAGGCGGCATGCGGGGCACGGGGACAAGAGGGATGGCCAAAACGCCGCGAGGATCGCGCCCGTTGGGTGACCGGGTGCGCCAGTTGCGCACCGATCGTGCCATGACCTTGGCTCGCCTGTCCGAGCACAGCGGCATCTCGGTTTCCACGCTGTCCAAGCTGGAAAACGGCCAGACCGGGTTGAGCCTGGACAACGTGATCCGCCTTTCGGCTGCCTTCGGCATGCCGGTATCGATCCTGATCAACGAACACGGCCCGGCCGGCGGCAGCTATTCGGTGGCGCGCGCCGACGATCCGTTCTCGCACGGCGTCGCCCAACTGGAATTCAAGGTCCTGCACGACGACTTGCCCGGTCAGCGCAACATCTTCTGGCAGGTCCGGGTGAAGGCCCACACGCTGGAGTCCTTCGGCCCCCTGCGTTCCCATCCGGGGGAGGAGTTCTTCTACGTCCTTTCGGGCCAGGTCGCGCTGCACCTGGAGGGCGAGGCGCCGATCGTGCTGAAGGTGGGCGACAGTGTGCAGTTCGACAGTGCGATTGGCCACGCCTACATCTCGCGCAGCCGCAAGGACGCCCTGATCCTGATGTCGAACACGATCACCGATCTGAAGCCGGCCGGATACCGGGAGGTTGCCGCCGGCAGCCAAAAGCGCAGCCACAAGCAGTCCGCACCAGCGATCGCTGCCGCCTCCGTAAACCGCAAGACAGCGCCACCCAGCCACAGCAAGAGCAGGAAGAAACAACCATGACGCCCAGCGACGTGCGCACGAGCGAGGACGCCCGCAAGCTGATCGAGGCCCGCGACACCGACCATGTCGTGATCGGCGTGCCCGACCTGCAGGGTTTCCTGCGCGGCAAGTACATCTCCAAGGCCAAGGCGCTGGGAGCGCTGGAGAAGGGCTTTGCCCTGCCGGGGGTGGTCTATGCGCTGGACCCCACCGACGTCATCCTGGACGTTCCGGGCCTGTCGGACGACGGCGTCGGTTTCGCCGACGGCAACGTGCGCCTGATCCCGGAGACCTGCCGCGAGATCCCCTGGGAACCGCCGCACCGCGCGCTCTTCTTCATGGGCCAGTTCGAGGATGAGTTCTCCGCCTACTGTCCGCGCGCGGTCTATCGCCGGGTGGCCCAGCGTTGCGCGGACATGGGTTTCCGACCCTTTCATTCCTGCGAGCTGGAATTCACCCTGTTCGACGAGACCGCGCAGTCGGCCCACGCCAAGGGCTACAAGAACCTGCAGATCAGTTCGCCGCACAAGGCCTATGAACTGCTGCTGCGCCAGGAGGTCCGCTCGGAGTTCCACAACGGCCTGATGGACATGTGCCGGACCATGCGCCTGGACGTTGAATCCGTTCACGAGGAGATGGGTCCGGGCTTCATGGAGGCCGCGCTGACCTACGACGAGGGCGTCGCGGCGGCCGACAAGGCGGTGATCTTCAAGACCTTCGCCAAGGCCTATGCCCAGCGGCAGGGAAAGCTGATCACCTTCATGGCGCGCTGGTCTGGCGAGGCTGACGGCCAGAGCGGCCACATCCACATCAGCCTGCGCGACATGAACGGTGAACCGGTCTTCCACGATCCCGCGGGCGAGCGCGGCACCAGCGAGACGATGCGCCATTTCCTGGGCGGCATGCAGGCGCTGATGCCCGAACTGCTGCTGATGCTGGGGCCCAACGTCAACTCCTTCAAACGCTACATTCCCGGCATCTTCTCGCCGATCGCCGCGACCTGGGGTTTCGAGAACCGGACCTGCGCCTTGCGTGTGATCCCCGCCACTCCATATTCCCAGCGCATCGAATGCCGCACGCCGGGCGCTGATGCCAACCCCTATCTCTCCCTGGC
>CALGGB010000162.1 GCA_937880925.1 uncultured Rhodospirillaceae bacterium
GCAGAGGGATTCAACCGGGCCGCGTAGAATGCCGATGCTCTTCGATCATAACAGGTGATCGTGCGCACCTTTATCGGCGAAAAGGACACCACAGCGCGGATTCTGTGATTTGCGTCACGTTGCCTTTACCGAATCGCCACCATGTTCATGGGAACAAGCCGATCAATTCGGCGTTGGGACAGCATGATGACGATCAACAGCGCTCTTCAGCAGAACCTAGACAAGGTCCAGGCCGCCGCACGCGACCTGGAGCGGCTCGAAGAGCGCGCGGGCGCCCTGCGCAACGCCATGCTGCAGCTTCTTGTGCAGCCCGCCTCCCTGCCCGAGGCCGCCCCCGGCGAGACGCTGCGTTTCGGCGGCTGAGGCGTTCCGGCCTCACGACGAGGCGAATCGCGACCCCCCGGGCCGCCGCGCGATGAGCGTCGCGCCCTCCAGCATCACGCAGCCTGCGAGATAAGCCGACATGCCGCCGACATCGTGGGGCGGACTGATCGTGTTGACGTCGAAGGCGACGACATCGAGGCCGGCGAGACTCTGCAGCATCGCCAGCCCCTCGCCTGCCGTGATGCCGCCCCAGGTCGGCGTGCAGACGCCCGGCGCGCAACTCGGGTCGAAGACGTCCATGTCCCAGCACAGATAGACTTTGCGCCCGGCCAGGCGCGCCTTGGCGTGTTCCATGGTCGCGAGCAGGCCCTGGCGGCGCATGTCGGCATCGGGGATCAGCTCATAGCCCAGGCCGCGGGTGTGTTCGAAGACGCCGCCCATGTAGGTCGGCCCGCGGGCGCCGATGTGGAGCGTGTGGGCGGCATCGATCAGACCCTCCTCGGCGGCCAGCGTGAAGGTCGTCGCGGTCGTCACGCGCTCCTGCCCGGTGACGGGATAACTGTCGGTATGGGCGTCGATGTGGAGCACGCAGAGATCGGGAACGACACGTTTCCAGGCGCGCAACTGCGGCAGGGTGACGGTGCCGTCGCCGCCCATGGTCAGCGTCGCCACGCCGCGGCTGGCGAGCCGGTAGACCGCCTCCTCCATGGTCTCGAAGGACGGCTCGGGACGGCCGGGCGAGCACACGGCATCGCCGCAGTCGATCGCGCCCAGCTCGGCGAACGGATTGAAGTCGGCGTGCGGCGGCTGGAACGGGCGCACCAGGCCGGATTGCTCGCGGATCGCCGCCGGCCCCTGGCGCGAGCCGACGCGCGTGGGATGAACGCCGCAGTCGAATGGCATGCCGAGCACGGCCAGGCGCGTATCCTCGAGCGTGTAGCGCACCGGCAGGCCCATGAAGCCGCCGGTCTGGCGATAGATGCCAGGATCGAAAATGCCCTCGCTCACGTTCCTCTCCCTTCGCTGTCCCTGCTAGGCTTCATCCATGTGCGGACGTTTCACCCTCAAGGGTCCTCCCAACCAGATTGCCGAGATGCTGGGTCTGGCCACCGTGCCCAACCTTGCGCCGCGCTACAACATCGCGCCGACCCAGGACGTGCTCGCCCTGCGCCCGGAAGCCGACGGCGACCGGCATCTCGCCTGGCTGCGCTGGGGCCTGATCCCGTTCTGGGCCAAGGACGCGGGCATCGGCGCCAGGATGATCAACGCACGCGCCGACACCGTGGCCGAGAAGCCCGCCTTCCGGCAGGCCTACCGCAGCCGCCGCTGCGTCATCGCCGCCGACGGCTTCTACGAATGGAAGACGGTGGCCAAGGGCAGGAAGCAGCCCTTCCACATCCACCGCGCCGATGAAGCGCCCTTCGTCTTCGCCGGGCTGTGGGAGCGCTGGGAAAAGGGCGCGGAGCCGGTCGAGAGCTGCACCATCATCACCACCGACGCGCCCGCCGACCTTGCCCCCATCCACCACCGCGTGCCGGTGATCCTGGATGGTGATGCCCTGCAGGCCTGGCTCGACACGCCCGAGGAGGAGGCCGACGGCCTGCGCGACCTGCTGACGCCCCTGCCCGAAGGCACGCTGGTCGCCGATCCCGTGACGACCACCGTCAACAAGGTCTCCAACGACGGCCCGGAATGCCTGGAGCCGGCACCCCTGGAAGAGGCGGACGCAGAAGAGCCCGCGCCGAAAAAGGCAAGCCAGGGCGACCTCTTCGGCTGAGTCCCAAACCTGGCTGGACCGCCCGTAACCTAACCGGCCATCGCCTCCGCCATGGCGATGACCTCGCCCGGTGTGCGGCCTGCCTCGCGCAGGGCCGCAAGGGTAAGCGAGCGGTCGCGTTTGGCGAAGCGCTTGCCGTCGGGACCGACGAGCAGGCCGTGGTGGGCGTAGTCCGGCGCGGCATAACCCAGAAGGGCCTGCAGCAGCCGGTGAATGTGGGTGGCGTGGAACAGGTCCTCTCCCCGCGTCACCAGTGTGATACCCTGCAGGGCATCGTCGTGGACCACGGCGAGGTGATAGCTGACCGGCGCGTCCTTGCGCGCCAGCACGACATCGCCGCCGATCAGCGGATCGACCGCGATCGTGCCCTTGCCCTCCTCGCGCCAGTACAGGGGTCCGGCCAGCGCCGCCGCGCGCCCAACATCCAGGCGCCAGGCATGGTTTTCGCCCGCCGCAATCCGCGCCTGTCGTTCTGCGCGAGTATGCGTGCGGCAGGTGCCGGGATAGATCAGCCCCAGGGGGCCGTGGGGTGCGGCGGCGGAGGCGGCGATCTCCGCCTCGATCTGCTTCCTGGTGCAGAAGCAGGGATAGACGAGACCCTCATCCTCCAGCCGTCCCAGCACGGCGCGGTAATCATCGAAGTGCTGCGACTGGCGGCGCACGCCGTTCCACCAGTCGAGTCCCAGCCAGCCCATGTCTTCCAGGATCGCGGCATCGAATTCCGGGCGGCAGCGGCCCGGGTCGATATCCTCGATGCGCAGCAGGAACCGCCCGCCGTCCTGCGCCCGGCGCCGGCCCTGCAGCGCCGACCAGGCATGGCCGAGATGCAGCAGTCCGGTGGGGCTGGGGGCAAAGCGCGTGACGATCATGCCGTTACCCTAGCCCAGCGGGCAGGCGGCGGCGAAGCGCTCAGCCGCCGGCGAAGACGTCGTTGAGAAAGCGCGTGAGATCGGCGACGGCGCGGGCGCGTACGGCATCGTCCCGCCCGATCAGATAACCTTCGCTGTCGCTGCAAAGGCCCAGGATGATCTTGCGCGTGAAGGGCCCGGTCATGGGCAGACCCGTGCGTCCATCGTGGACGTCGCCGTCGGCCTCCACGACGAAACGGCAAGGCGCCAGATTGCGCCCGATCGGAAACGGTCCGGCGCGGTTGCCGTCCCACTGGTGATAGGCGCCGTCGTAAGTGATGCGGGTAACACCCGAGCCGCCGGCCTCCAGCGCCGCGGCGGTCTCGGCGCAGCGTTCGGCATCGACGATGGCATCGCCCGCTCCGGCCAGCATCAGCACCGGCGCGCCCGTCGTCGCGCCATCCTCGAAGCGCGCGATGCAGGGCGCGTAGAAGGCGACATGACCGGCAAAGCGCGGACCATCGGGCAGGAAGGCGCGCGCGACCTGCTCCTGGACGCCGTAGAGGCTCACCATGCCGCCGTAGGAGAAGCCCACCAGCACGACCCGGCTGGCATCGACCTCCGGCATGGCATCGAGCCAGGCGAGCGTCGCATAGGCGTCGGCCAGCACGGCGGCTTCCGTGATCTTCAGCAAACGGTCGATAAAGTCGCGCGCGAGGTCGCGGCGCGAGCCGAAGCTGTCGACCACCACCCCGGCCACGCCCATCTCCGCAAGCTGGCGGGCATAGGCCGGCCCGCGCGATGACAGCACACCGGCCGCGCCGTGCAGCAGGACGACGGCGGGTACGGGTGCATCGGCGCTGGCTTCGTCGGGCAGGAACAGGGAGACCTGAAGGTCAGCCGGCGGGGCATCGTCGCGGTCGCCGACATCGTCGAGGGTGAAGGGCGTGCTGCTTTCGAGCACCACCTGGCGCGGACTTGCCGCCCCTGCCCCGTCGGCCGGCGGCCAGAGGCTTGGCAGCACGGGCTGGGCCAGGGCGGGCCCGCAGGCAAAGATCGTGAGGACAATCAGAATGGCGGCAGGTTTCGACAGGACGGTTATCCCTGTTGCATGGTCGCGGGGCCATTCTATACGCAGGGGCAAGCCAGGGAGATCAAGATGATGCTATCGGGACCCGTCGTACCACCGCGCGAGGGCGAGCCGCGCCAGCTTGTCGTGCTGCTGCACGGCTGGGGTGCGGACGGCAACGACCTGATCGGTCTGGCGCCCGCGCTACAGGGCGCCCTGCCCCATGCCCGCTTCGCCAGTCCCAACGCGCCCGACGCTTGCGACCAGAATCCCATGGGGCGGCAGTGGTACAGCTTCATGGACGAGCGGCCCGCAACCCTCAAGCAGGGCTACGAACGCGCCGCCGGCCTGATCGACGCCTATCTCGACGCCGAACTCGGCAGGCTGGGCCTGGACGATAGCCACCTTGCGCTCATCGGCTTCAGCCAGGGCGCGATGATGGCGGTGCATGTCGCGCTGCGCCGGGCGAAGGCCATGGCGGGCGTCGTCGGATACTCCGGCATGCTGATCGACGAGGAGAGCCTGGCCGCCGAGATCGTCAGCCGTCCGCCCATGCTGCTCGCCCACGGCGATGCCGATCCCGTGGTGCCCTATGCCAGCCTGCAGCATGCCGTCGCCGCGCTGGCCGAACACGAGGTGCCGGTGCAGTGGCATGCCAGCCCCGGCGTCGGCCACGGCATCGCCCCCGACGCCCTGGAGGCCGGCGCCGGCTTCCTGGTCAACGCCTTCCGCGAGGCCCGCAGGGCGGGCTGAGTCCGGCACGGCCTCGTCCTCGCGCCAACGGCACAGAGCCACTTCGCACGAGAGAGCTTCCACCGCCTCCTGCAGGAGGCGCGGCACTTCGCGCTCGGCAAGGCCGTGCAGGGACGCCGGCTCACCGCAGACCGCTGCGCAACTGAAGGGCACGAAGAGCAGGCTGGCCCGCGGCATCGCCTTGCCCATGCCGTGGAGATAGACCGGCACCACCGGTACGTCGGGGCGCCGGCGCACGATGTGGCCGATGCCGCGCTTGAACGGGGCCATCACCTCGGGCGCCCCGCGCGAGCCCTCCGGAAACAGGATGACGATCTCGCCCAGGTCCAGGGCATCGAGCACAGGCGTGAGCGCCGCCGTGCCGGCCCGCCCGTTGCGCGCGATGTTGATGGTGCGCAGCAGGTGACGCGCGACGAAGCCTGCAAAGCCATGCTCGAAATGATCGGCTGCCGCCACCGGACGCACCTTCCACAGCAGCGCAGGTCGCATCATCGCCATCAGCGCCAGGGTATCGAGGTGGGAGTTGTGGTTGGCAACGATCAGCGCCGGGCCGCTGCGGGGCAGCCGTTCGCGATGGGCGGCATGGAAGCCCAGCAGTACCGCCAGGAACGGACGCACCAGCAGGGCGAACAGCAGACGTTGCACGATGCGATGGACTTGGCTGTTCATGGCTCTCTCCTTGGCCCTCAGGCGCCGTAGAAGTAGCGGATGACGTGAAAGGCGAGCGGCGCGGCAAGGGTCAGGCTGTCGAGCCGGTCGAGCACGCCGCCGTGGCCGGGCAGCGCCGTGCCCGTGTCCTTGAGGCCGAGGTCGCGCTTGATCGCCGACATCAGGATGTCGCCCGCAAAGCCGGCCAGCGCGAGCAGCGCGCCCAGCCCCGCGGCGGGCAACCATGCCATCGGCGTCAGCCAGGGTCCGATGAGACCGGCGAGCAGGGCGCTGCATGCCATGCCGCCCAGGAAACCGGCCCAGGTCTTTCCCGGACTGACGCGCGGCACGATCGGGCGGGCGCCCAGGGTGCGGCCCCAGAGGTATTGCAGCACATCGTTACCCTGCACGATCAGCAGGACGAACAGCAGCAGGCCCGCACCACCCGCGGCCACGGGCCGCGCGAGCGGCAGCACGGCCAGAAAGGCCAGGTGGCCGATGCAATAGACCGTCAGCATCAGCGCCCAGTGGAGCTGTCCGCTGGCGCGCAGGAAACCGCGCGTCTCGCCCAGCACGGCCGCGGCCGCGGCGAGCACGATGAAGGCATAGACCGGCACGAAGATGGCGAACATGCCGTACCAGCCCATCCAGATGAAACCGTACTGGATGGGGATGGCGAGATAGGCGAGCGCCAGCAGGGCGCGGTCGGCCATGCGAATCGGCACGATGGCGTGGAACTCGCGGAAGGCGAGGAAGCTCACCGCCGCGACCAGCAGGATGGTCGCCCCGCTGCCCAGCAGCAGCGCGGCGCTGACCAGCCCCAGGATCCACCACCAGGTGCGCGTGCGCGCCACGAGTTCGGCGCAGGTTCCAGGCCCGCGGCGGTGCGCCAGGGCGGCCACGGCGCCGCTGCCGGCCAGCAGGGCGCCCCAGACCGCGCCGAGCGCCAGGGCGAAGGGAGACATCAGCAGCTCAGCCATCGCGCAGCCCTCCGGCCAGGCGGTTGACGATGGTCATCAGGGAGGCGGCGGCGGCCGCAGCAAAGATCGCGATGACGAGCGCAGGGGGCAGGCCAATCAGCGCCTGCGCGAGGGCAACCAGGGCATAGAGCAAAGCGCGGTCGGCCTTGCCGAGCGGGCCGTCGTAACGCCGCTCTCCGCCGTGTGCTGCCGCGATGACACCCGCAGCTTCGGCAAGCAGGGCCAGAATGACGGCCAGCACCACGGGCCAGGCCGGTGCCAGGAACAGTGCGAACGGCAGGCAGAGGGCAAGGTCGGAGGCCATGTCGCCGATCTCGTTGAGGCGCCCGCCCAGGCGGCTCGCCTGGCCGTGCTCGCGCGCCAGCATGCCGTCGATGGCGTTGAGCGCCATGCGGAGGAGAAGTAGCGCGGGCAGGCCCAGCAGGACCGCCGCGTCGCCGTCGCTTGCCGCCAGCGTGGCGCCATAGACCAGCGACAGGCCGAGTGCCACCAGGGTGACGGCATTGGCCGTCACCCCCAGGGCCGCCGCACCATCGGCAAGCGGGCGCAACAGTGCCTGGAAGCGCGGCTTGACGGCATAGAGCGTCGCCATGGTTCAGGCCCGCCGGGCCACGAGTACACCGAAGATGCCGCGCTCCTCGAACACCGGCCGCCCGGCGATGAAGCCGGCCTCCTCCAGCCAGCGGCGGGTCAGCGCCAGGGGACGCAGGCGCATCGCCCAGGGCTGGCCTGTGTGGGAGGTCAGGACGCGGGCAATGAATTCAAGCTGGGGATGTTCGGGCTGGACCGTCAGCACCAGCCTGCCGCCGACGGGCAGCAGGGATGCGATCTGGTGGAGATGGCGCACCACGATATCGTCGCGCGGGATGATCTCGTGCAGTCCG
>CALGGB010000163.1 GCA_937880925.1 uncultured Rhodospirillaceae bacterium
AGGGGAGGCAGGCGATGTGGGACTATGTCGTTGTCGGGGGCGGCTCTGGTGGTGCGACGGTTGCCGCGCGACTTTCCGAGGACCCCGATATCAGCGTGTTGCTGCTGGAGGCGGGCGGCGAGGCCGACCACTGGTCGATCCGGATGCCCGCGGCCTACGGCGAGAATTTCCTCGGCGGACCCTTCAACTGGTCCTATCACTCGGTGCCACAGAAGCACCTGGCCGGGCGGCGCATCTACCAGCCGCGCGGCAAGGTGCTGGGCGGCTCGTCTTCGATCAACGGCATGGCCTATGTGCGCGGCCATGCGCTGGACTACGAACGCTGGGTCGGGGAGGGCGCACCGGGCTGGTCCTATGGCGAGGTGCTGCCGTACTTCCGCCGCTGCGAAAGCTACAGCGGTGGTGAAGATGCCTGGCGGGGCGGCGACGGCCCTGTGCGCACCATGGCCTACGGCATGCGCCTGCCGCTCAACCGGGCCTTCGTCGAGGCCGGCATCCAGGCGGGGCTGGGCGCCACACAGGACATCAACGGCTTCCAACAGGAGAGTTTCGGTCCGTTCGACATGAACATTGACCATGGGGTGCGTGCCAGTACGGCCCACGCCTATCTGGCGCCTGCCCGGGGACGGCCGAACCTGACCGTGCGCACCGGGGTGCCGGCGCTGGGCCTGGTGCTGGATGATCTGCGTGCACGGGGGGTGCGTATCGCCACGCCCGGCGGCCAGGAGACGGTGACGGCAGAGCGTGAGGTGATTCTCTCGGCCAGCGCCTTCGCCACGCCCCAGCTTCTGATGCTCTCGGGGATCGAGCCGGCCGACCATCTGCGCGATCAGGGGATCGCCGTGGTCCATGATCTGCCCGGGGTCGGCGGCAATCTGCAGGACCACCTTGAGGTGCATCTGCAGTGGGGCGCCGACATGGCCGACACCCTGAACCGTCATGCCCGGCCCCTGGGCAAGGTAATGGCCGGTGCGCGCTGGTTCCTGCGACACGACGGACCCTGCGCCAGCAATGCGGTCGAGGTGGGCGCCTTCACGGGATCCTCCCCGGACGCGGCGCACCCCGACATCCAGTACCACTTCTTTCCGTTCCTGCTGGATGGCTGGCAGCCCAGCCGCCGGCGCGGCGGGTTCTGTGTTTGCGTCGGCACCTTGCGGGCACGAAGCCGGGGCACGGTGCGGCTTGCCTCGGACGATCCGCACGAGGCGCCGCTCATCGATTTCGACTTCCTTGCCGACCGGCGTGATCTCGTGGAGTTGCGGGCCTGCGTCCATCAGGCCCGTGAGGTTGTCGCCCAGCGTGCGTTCGATCCCTTCCGTGGAGCCGCAGAGGAACCATGGGCCAGCGCGCGCAGCGACGAGGAGATCGATCTCCTGATCCGCCAGACCGCCGAGAGTGCCTATCATCCCTGCGGCACCTGCCGAATGGGTACGGACGCCATGGCGGTGGTCGACCCGCAATGCCGTGTGCGCGGCATCGAGGGGCTGCGCGTCGTCGACAGCTCGATCATGCCGTCGATCACCAGCGGCAATCTCAACGCGCCGGCCATGATGATCGGTGAGAAGGCCGCCGATATGATCCTGGGCCGGCAACCGCTGCCTGCATCCAATGCGCCCTGGGCGCACGATCACCAGACAACGCTTTGAACACGGGACGAAGGTCGATGAAGATCGGGCGCGAGACGGTGGAACGCGGCAGAGGCGGGAGTGGCGGCTGGATCGTCTTCCTGCTGCTGGGACTGGCGGCCCTCCTGATCGCCGGGGGGCTCTTCCCGCGTTTTCTCGATAGCGTCTCCATCGAGACCGAAACGGTGAGCATCGGCCAACCTGCCGAGGGTCCAGCCGAGCAGCCTGCGGAAACGAGCGAGCCGGAAGCGGTGGCGCCCGAAGCCGAGCCTGCCGACCTGCCCGAGGCGGTCCCGGAGCAGGCCACGCCCGAGGATCTCCCGGCGATCGTTGATGCCTATTTCGCCGCACTTGATGCCAACGATCTCAATCGGGCATTGCGCCACGCCACCGCCTACATGAAGGCGGCGCCCGACGATGCCTATGGTTATGCCTTGCGCGGCTATGCCCACTGGCTCCGCGGCCGATGCGACAGAGCTATCGGCGATCTCGACAAGGCCATCGCCCTCTCGCCCGACTATGGCTATGCCTTGTTCGTGCGCGGCTCATGCCGTTTCGCTCTGGTGCGCCTTGACGATGCCGCGACCGATGCCGCCGCTGCCCTCATCCATGCGCAAACCGGGGAGGAGGCCGGATACGCACAGGAATTGCAGGGCTGGATCGCCTACGCCCGTGGCCGCTTCGAGGATGCCGGGGAGGCCTTCGCCGGGGCCGGGCGGGTCTTTGCCGAGGCAGGGCGGAGTGCCGGCATGAGCGGTGTGGGCTTCTTGCTCTCCGCCACCCGGGCCGGTGAGCCCATCACCGGCGATCTGGATGCGGAGGGCCTGAACGATACCCAGGTTCTGGCAGCAAATGTCCTGATGGGCGAGAGGCCGAGGGCGGACCTGGAAGCTGCGGCCGATACTGACGGGCTAGCGGCGTTCTACCTCGCCCAGTATGCCCTGCTGGAAGGGCGCGACGAGGAGGCGAAAGAGCTGCTGGAACGTTACACCCGCCGCGGCTTCTCACCCGATGTGGAACGCGCCGTCGCGCGCGTGCAACTGGTCGGACTGCGCTGATTTCTACGCTGCTTGCCTGTGCCTGCGCGCAAGGTGAGGATGCTCTCAACGCGATTCCGTAATCGCCATGGGGCACAATGGGCGACGAACTGGATATCTTCCGGGAAATCTTCGATGTGGCTGGAGTTGGAATCTTCCAGACTTCGCCCGAAGGCCGCTTTATGTGCGCCAACCAGACCCTGGCGGATATGAACGGCTACAGCGATCCTGAAAGTCTGTTGGCCGGGATCGGTAATGTGGCCACCGATGTCTATGTCGATCCCTCGACCCGTGCCCGGTTCCTCGATCTGATCGCGCGTCAGGGCAAGGTCAACAATTTCGTTGTGCGCTACCGCCGCCGCGACGGCTCCCTGCGCTGGGCCAGCGAAACGGCAACGCCCGTGCACGATGCTGCCGGCAGGCTGCTCTATTTCATCGGGACCTCGATCGACATCACCGAGCTGGTGCGCCTGCAGGAGGCGCTGGAGGAAACCTCCGGCAACTACCGCGACATCTACGAGAACGCCAACATCGGCATCTACCGCTCCTCGCCCGAGGGTAGGCAGTTGCGCGCCAATCCCGCGCTGTTTCGTCTCAACGGTTATGAGAACGAGGCCGAGCAGCTTGCCATGGTCAACGACATTGCCACCGAGTGGTACGTCGATCCCGACCGGCGCGAGGAGTTCAAGCGCCTGATGGAGCGCGATGGCCGCGTCTCCGGCTTCGAATCCGAGATTTACACCCACCGCACCCGGCGAAGGATCTGGATATCCGAGAACGCCTGGGTCGCGCGCAACGCCCAGGGCGAGGTGCTCTATTACGAGGGCACCGTCCAGGACATCACCGAGCGCAAGCTCGCAGAGAAGGCGGTGGAGGAAGCGCGCCGTGCCGCCGAGGATTCGAGCCGGGCGAAGTCGGAGTTCCTGGCCAACATGAGCCACGAGCTGCGCACGCCACTCAACGCCGTGATCGGCTTCTCCGACATCATGCTGCGCGAGATGTTCGGTGCCATCGGCAACGAGCGCTACCGAGGCTACCTGCGCGACATCAATGAGAGCGCGCATCTGCTGCTGCACCTGATCGAGGACATCCTCGACATGTCACGCTCGGAGGCGGGCAAGCTGGTGCTGCAGGAGGAGGTCGTCGATCTGGGCGATATCGTGGCCGACTGCGTTCGTCTGATTACCGTTCGCGCCGAGCGCGAGACGATCCAGATCATTGACGACACGGCCTACAGCCAGGCGCGCCTGCTCTGTGATGGCGCGCGCATGCGCCAGATCGTGCTCAACCTGCTCTCCAATGCGGTGAAGTTCACGGCGCCGGGCGGCAGGATACAGGTTTCCATCGGAGAGGCGCATGACGGCGGCTTGCAGCTATGCGTGGCTGACACCGGCTGCGGCATTGCGCCGGAAGACCTCGCGCGCGCCTTTGAACCCTTCGTCCAGCTCGGCAGGCAGCCGGGTACCCGTGAGGGCACGGGCCTGGGCCTGCCGCTGACGCGCCAGCTTGTCGAGGCCCATGGCGGCACCGTGGAGCTCGAAAGCGAGCCGGGGGTGGGCACGACCGCCATCGTGCGCCTGCCGCGCAACAGGATGGTGCTTTGAGCGGCTGGAGACTGATCCACAGGGCCACCGATGTCCGTTTGACCTTGGCCGCATCCACGAACAACCTTGCCCCTGCGCCGCCGATTCGATGCCCCGCTCCCCGCGGAGCGTCCCGGACGGCCTGTTGCTGACGGAGTTTCCGTT
>CALGGB010000164.1 GCA_937880925.1 uncultured Rhodospirillaceae bacterium
GGTCCCGAGGATGATGGCATTCGCGGCCAGAACGTCCGGCACGCCGGCTTCGAACGGCGTCAGGCAGCGCACGCCGATACCTTCGGCGCCGAGTTCGCACGCGCCACGTTCCACGGCATCGCGCAGTCGTTGCGTGTTGGGTGAGGGGACGTGGCCCACGATCAGCAGGGTCTTGCTCATGGCATGACCCTAGCGCGAAGCACGCGCCCGGTCATGGCCGCGAACTACAATCGGTCGGCGACGTCGTAGTCGGAGAGGTCGTAGCCCATCTGGCTCAGGCCTTCGGCAAGCTCCTCGCCGATCAGTGGATCGCGCAGCAGGTAGGCGCTGACCTCGCCGTCGTGGCCGACGTCGCGAGCCTGGCGGCAGGCCTCGTTCCAGTCGGCGGGGGTGAATTCGCCGCGCCCGATCCAGGATAGCGCCACCAGCTCGCGCTGGCTCTCGCGGGGAAGGGCGGCGACGGCGCCTTCCAGCTCCTGCAGCACGGGGTCACGGCGCATGTTTTCCAGGATGCGGTGCTGGCCCTCGTCGGCGGCGTTGGAGCCTTCGTTGAGGCGGGTTGCGCCGACCTTGGCGGCGAACTCGCGCGCCTTGACGATCACGAAGGCGACCTGGTCCAGCGCCACGGTCAGGGCAGGGGTATCGGTATGGGCGGTGTCGGTCATGGCTGATCCTCCTGACCGGACAACGGGTGCGCGGCGCCATGGTTCCATGCCGGCGCCTGTGGCTAGAGAAGCTCCAGGACCTCTTCCAGCATGGCGATGATCTCGCCGAAGTAGCCCTCGACATGGCCACCTTCGTCCTCCAGCACGCTGAAGAAAGCCGCGGCCACCTGTTTGTCCGGGCGGACCATCAGGAACTGTCCGGCATAACCGGCATGGCCGATCCACGGCCCGGCGGTGAAGAGCTGATTGCGGTAGCGCAGCCTTCCGCCTGGTGTTTCGTAGCAGGTTCCGGCACCGCTCAGGGTGTCGTCGGTGAAGGCGGCGCTGCCCACCTGGGCGCCGTCGATGCCCGCGCCCTTGCGTGCAAGCAGCAGGCCGTAGCGGGCAAGATCGCGCGCCGTCATGGCGCCGCCGCCCGACAGTACGGGCGCCATCTCGCAATCGAGCGAGATGTGGAAGGCGCCCTCGATCCCGGCGGCGTTGATAATCTCGTCTAGCAGGAAGGCCAGCGGCCGCCCGCTCACGGTCTCGGCGATCCAGCCCAGCACATCCGTGTTGGAGGACTTGTACTGGGTAATGCCGCTGCGGTTGGCGACATCCTCGCTGGTCAGGGCGGCGGCAAAGGCGCGCATGGAGAATTCATCCTCGCCCTGGGGCGGCAGGCGCCAGCCCATGCCGATCTCGGAGCGCCCGTATCCTACCGGGGCGCCCGGCGCAGGCGGCGGCGCATAGGGCGCGGCATAGTCGTCCTCGAAGTTGTTCGAGAGATCCATGTCGAGCGCCTGCTGCACCGTGGCGGCGGCAAAGCCGCTGCCGATTTCGGGCAGGTAGCGTGCAATCGGTGCCGCGGGGTCAATCAGCCCTTGTTCGATCAGGCGGCCCACCATCAGATGGGTGGTGGTCTTCGTGATCGACTGGATCGAATGGGCGATGTCGGGGCCGAAGTCACGGGCATAGGCCTCGTGGACGATACGGTCCTCCTGAAGCACAGCCATGCCACTGAAGATCGTGCTGCCCGTCAGGGCACGCACGGCGTCCAGTTTGCCGATGCGCCGGTCGATGTCGCGGCTGAGCGGCAGGAAGCGTTCCGCGCGCAGGGTCAGCCCGCGGCGATGCAGCTCCGGCAGACGGCGGAAACCGGCACGCCGCCGCTCCGGCGTGTTCCAGGCGGCAAGGTTGCGGTCGTCGACCGTCAGGTCGCAGTTGCGCGGGTGATCGTTCATGCGGGGCCGGATCCATGGGCTGTTGCCGGACCCTAGAGCGGATCATGTTCACACGGAACCATTCCATGGTTTCGTGTGAACATGTGAATCCGCTCTACATCAACAAGATAGAGATGATTTGCTCTAACCCGCTCCGAGGCCGGGTGGTAGGATGGCAACTCGCGGACGATCAGCGCAACGAAGAGCGAAACCTAGAGAACGGTCCCGGCCTTCAGGCCGTCGAGCACAGCCTCCTCGCAGGTGCGCGGCGCAAGCGCGTCACCGATGACATGGGTCGCGATCCCGGCAGCCTTCAGTGCGTCCTTCAGGCTGTCCTCGCTGCGGTGTCCCAGCGCGAGGACGACCGTTTCGGTGTCCTCGGCGAGGATCGCCTCGCCGCTGGTGGTCTGCTCGAAATAGGCCGTGTCGGCATCGACGCCGGCCAGGCGTGCATAGGTCGTGATGGTCACCCCCAGGCGCATCAGTTCGGCCACGATCATGTCGCGGACATAGGGCTGCAGGTTGATGCCGGCACAATGGGCGCTGGTCATGAAACGCACGCGGCGGCCCTCCAGGGCCAGCATCTGGGCGATGCCGACGCCGACCCAGTCGCCGCGCCAGTCGGCGACCACGACGCTGCCGCCGCAGTTGACCTCGCGGTTGATGACCTGCCAGGCGGTGACGACATGGCCTTCCTCGGAGCCCTCGACGACCGGCACGAAGGGCTGGGCGCCGGTCGCCACGACCACGGCATCGGCGCCTTCGCCCGCCGCCAGTTCGGCCGTCACGGGGGTTGAGAGGCGAACCTCGACGCCCGCCAGCTCCATCTCGCGCGCCAGGTTGGTGACGATGCCGCCGAACTCGGCGCGGCCAGGCAATTGCTGAGCGAGCAGGGTCTGACCGCCCAGGCGGGGTGCCGCCTCGCACAGGCTTACCTTGTGGCCGCGCTCGGCCGCCACGGCGGCGGCCTTCATGCCTGCCGGTCCACCGCCGGCGACGATCACGCGCAGCGGCTTCTGTGCGGGAACCCGCGTGCCGTAGGTCAGTTCACGCCCGGTCTCGGGGTGCTGGATGCAGGAGATCGGCGTCCCGAGGGAGACATGGCCGATGCAGGCCTGGTTGCAGGCGATGCAGGCGCGGATGTCGTCGATGCGGCCCTCGCGCGCCTTGTTGGCCATCTCCGGGTCGGCAATCTGGGCGCGTGTCATGCCAATCATGTCGGCCGCGCCGGAGGCGAGCGCGGCCTCGGCGAGCTGGGGCTGATTGAAGCGCCCGGCGAGCAGGATTGGCGTCTTCATCGCCCGCTTCACGGTGGCGCCGGCCTCCTTCATGTAACCGGCCTCGATCATCATGGGTGGGGCGATGTGGCGCGCGCCGCCGCTTGATGCCGAGGAGCCGTAGGCGATGTTCATATAGTCCACCAGGCCCTCGTCCTCGAGCGCGGCCAGCGCGGCCAGGGCCTCGTCGGGCTTGAGGCCGATGTGGTCCTTCTCGTCGAGCGAGATGCGCAGGCCTAGGACCGTGCCCGCCGGCACGCGCGCGCGCACGGTGCGCGCCACTTCCAGCAGGAATCGCTGGCGGTTCTCGCGGCTGCCGCCCCAGCGGTCGCTGCGCAGGTTGACCATGGGCGAGAGGAACTGTGCCGGAAGGTAGCCGTGGCTGGCGACGATCTCGACGCCGTCATAGCCGGCCTCGACCATGCGTTCGGCGGTCAGGCCGTAACCCTCGATGATGTCGACGATGAGATCGTCGGGCAGCTCGCGCGTCGTTCCGAAGTAGCGCTCGTGGTTGAGCGAGGAGGGAGCCCAGGTGATGGTCCGGGTGCCATAGGGGTCGCTGCCCAGGACCTCCGCACCCGGGTGGAAGAGCTGGCCGAAGACGCGGCCACCATGGCGGTGGACCGCTTCCGTGATCGACCGCAGGCCGGGCTGGGCCTCGTCGCGGTAACCAAAGATCATCGCCTCATTGAAATAGGCCGATTCATGGACGCACATGGCCTCGGTGATGATGAGACCCGTGCCGCCGCGCGCCCGCGCTTCGTGATAGGCCGCCAGGCCCTCGTTGGGCAGCCCGCCGGTCTGGATCAGGGTCTGGTGCCCGGTAGAGAAGATACGGTTGCGGATCTCCAGGCCGCCGATGGAGAACGGGGAGAACAGCAGGGGGAAGGCGGACATGGGCGCGCTCCGGCAGGATCGAAGCGAGCACAGTCGGGCAAGTCCGCGGCTCCCGCAACAGTCGGCAATGGGAACATTCTTGGGTTTTCTAATTGTCGGGGAATGGGGACCTTGCAGCGGCCGGGCCTGGAGCCATATCTCTCGCGCCGGCACCATGCCGGTATCCAAAACGGTGGTGTACATGGCCTACCTTGAGTTGGCGGGAGGCTTCATCCTGCTTCTTGCGGGTGGAGAACTTCTCGTGCGCGGGGCCTGCGCCACGGCGCGGCGACTGGGGGTGGCGCCCCTGATCGTCGGCATCACCCTGGTGGGTTTCGGCACATCGACGCCGGAACTGGTCACCAGCCTGGAGGCCGCGCTGCTGGGCGCACCCGGCATCGCGGTCGGCAATGTCGTGGGCAGCAACATCGCCAACATCCTGCTCATTCTCGGGCTGGCGGGTGTCATCGCACCGCTTCACATGGCGCCGGCCACCATGAAACGCGACGGTGCCGTGGTCTTGCTCACAGCCTCGGGTTGCGTCCTGGCAGTGATGGCAGGCCATATCGGTCGGGTACAGGGCGCCATGTTCGTCGTGGCGCTTCTTGCCTACATCGGTTGGTCCTACCTGCAGGAACGCCGGCGTTATGCCGCCGAGGGCGCGGCCCCCGATGACAGCGCCCCGGTCTGGCCGCGACATCTGGGCCTGGCCGTTGTCTTCACGATCGTGGGTATCGGCATCACCATCCTTGGCGCCCATTGGTTGATCGAAGGAGCGGTCGCCATGGCATCGCAACTGGGTGTCTCCGATGCCGTGATCGGCCTCACCATTGTGGCGGTGGGCACGTCGCTGCCCGAGCTGGCGACCAGTGTCATCGCCGCCCTGAAGCGGCAGCCCGAGATCGCGCTCGGCAATGTGCTGGGCAGCAACATCTACAACATTCTCGGCATCCTGGGGGTCACAGCGCTGGTCCAGCCCCTGGATGTACCGGCGGTCATCCTGGATCGCGATGTCTGGGTCATGCTCGCGGCGACCGTGGCCCTGCTGCTTCTGGCGTGGCGGTTCCAGCGCATCGGCCGTATGTCCGGCCTGGCGTTCCTGGGAGGTTATGCGGCCTACACCGTCGCTCTTTTCGTCGTCTGAGCGACGGTCGCGGGTTGCGAAGACGGCGCGCAACCGCCACCCTCCGGTCGTGCCCGCTTGGCGGAACCGGTAGACGCACGAGACTTAAAATCTCGGGTCCGAAAGGGCGTGGGGGTTCAAGTCCCTCAGCGGGCACCATGATGTCGTCAACAGGCGGGGGGTCATGGCACCGGGGGGCGGAGCTCGTAGGTGCTCAGGCGTCCATTGGCGCCGTTGTAGAGGAAGCGCACGCGCTCACCCCGATAAGTCGCAAAACCCTCTGCCGTGGTGTCGCTGAGATACAGGCCCGCGATGTTACGCAGGCCCAGCCCCTTCAGTTCGACGATGGCCGCGTCGCGTTGCTCTGCCGTATGTGGCGGTTGTTCGCCGCCCGTGAGCGAGCATGCAGCAAGCGCTAGGGCCAGGGTGCCGGCAAGAATCTGCAGCTTCATCGAAGATTTCCCATGGTTCTGAACCGGGATTACCCACGTGGAGTCCTCCCAACAGGTTGATCGTTGCTCAATACGA
>CALGGB010000165.1 GCA_937880925.1 uncultured Rhodospirillaceae bacterium
CCAAAGGCTACGAGCCAGACCCATAAGCCTCAAGCCGATTTGCTCTGACACTGCCGGTGCCGGGCATGCCCGCCGAGGTGATGATCGAGACCGGCGAGCGTTCGGCCCTGGGTTACATCCTCTCGCCGCTCACCGACAGCCTGGACCGTGCCTTCAGGGAATAGCCCCGTGTGGGCTTGACGCCGCCGCTGCCAGCGCCATGCTGGCCTTCCATCTGGCGCGGGAGAAAGCGATGACCTCGGCACGACCCAACGAACGGATAGCCTACTTCAACGGTGACTATGTGCCCGAGAGCCATGTGCTGATCCCCTACCGGGATCGCGGCTTCCGCTGGGGCGACGGCTGCTTCGATACCGAGCGCACGGTCGAGGGCAAGATCTTCAAGTTGAAGGAGCACGTCGACCGGCTGTTCCGCTCCATGCGTTACCTGCGCATCGAGATTTCCGAAACGCCTGAGCAGATCGCCGAAATCACGCAGGAAGTGGTGCGCCGCAATCTGCCTATCCTGCCCAAGGGCGAGGACTTCTGGGTTTATCAGAACGTCTCGCGTGGCGCCGACTGGGTGGGGGATGAACCCAATCTGCGCGAAGGCCCCACGGTGGTGATCACCGTCCAGCCGCTTCCGCTGCGTTCGCGCGCCAGCCTGTTCCGCGACGGCATCGAACTCATGACCGCCCCGATCCGGCGCACCGCGCCGGAGGCTCAGAGCCCGCGTGCCAAGATGACCAACTACATCAACGTCACCCTGGCCGACATGCATGTGAAGGCGCAGAACCCCAAGGCATGGGCAAGCCTGCTGGACTCATCGGGTCACCTCAACGAGGGCACGGGACAGAACCTGTGGCTGGTGCGCGACGGCGAGCTCTTCACGCCGCGCGGCACCATGGTGCTGGAAGGGGTGAGCCGCGCAACGGTGTTCGAGATCGCCGACAAGCTTGGCATCCGGGCCCACGAGGCCGATCTCGACCTGTTCGATGGCTACACGGCCGATGAGATCTTCCTCTCCTCGACCAGCCTCTGCATCTGTCCGGTATCGAGCATGGATGGACGCCCGCCGCTGTCAGCAAAAATCCCCGGTCCGGTGACGCGCCGGCTGATGGACGGCTACAAGGATCTGCTTTCCTTCGACTTCGAACAGCAGTATCTGCAGTTCCTCAATGATTGAGGTTTCGGTAAAGTATTGAAGTAGGATGGTTTTCCGGCTTGCTCGCCGTCCTCAGGTGTTGTCCGGGATTTCCGGCTCGATCAGTTCGGCGACATAGATGTCGCCGTCCTTTTCGACCAGGACGACATCGCCCTGGACGCGGTCCTCTTCGTCGGCGGCCTCATTGAAGAGGAACCACACGGTTGCGACGGCAACCGACTGGGCCGAAAGGACGTCATCCTCAATGTCCTCCTCGTTCAGGCGCACGACCGCGGCAAGCATGGCCAGGGCCCGTTCCAGGGCGTCGTCCAGATCGACGCCGTCGCGCATCAGGTTGCCCACGACCATGTTGTACTGCAGGTCCTCGACCTCGAAGACATAGGCGTCACGGTCGTCGCCTTCGCCCAGGCTGTAGATGATGCGCTTGCTCATGGGTCGGCCGTCGTTGCTGTTGCATTCTGTTCCGTGCGGTCACCTTCGGACACCACCGGCGTCATGGCCATCGTGGTTGTCGTCGTCGCTTGCGGCGCCGCGTTCTCCTCCTCGGCAACCGCCTCCGGCGGAAGCTGCGTTGCCTCGGGTTCCGCCATGTCACTGACCGGCATGGCGGCAACCACCGATTCCGCGCCGGTGTCGGTCGCAACGTCGGGCGTGATCACGACATCAACTGTTCCGTCGCCGGTCTCCTCAGTGGCGGCAGCGACCAGAATCTCGTCGGGCCCCCAGCCTGCGACCCATTGTTCCAGCGGCACCACCTCGGCGGGCTGACCGTTGTCGTGAAACCAGGAATCGACGGCATAGGCCTGGCCGTTGGCGGTCTCTACGATGACGGCGCTGGTGTGGGGCCAGCCGTCATAGACGAAGAAGCGCGACATGGGGCCACGCACCTCATGCCAGACCAGCAGACCGGCGTTGTCCAGCAGCTCCAGCACGGTTGTGGTGTTGCTCGTCTCGTCGATGCAGTCGAGCTGGCCGGGCATGGCGAAGCCCTGAAAGGTGCCGCCAACATCTCCTGCCGTGCCGATCCGGGCGCCGACCTCGGCTTCGAAGGCAGCGATCGTCAGCGCGATATTGGCCCGTTCCGCCGCGGCATCCGGCGCAGGCTCGGCCATGGCGGCAGTCAGGCGGGGCCAGGCAAGCCGAAGGTCAACCGTGTCCTGCCGGTGGCAGCCGTAACCATGGCAGATCACCACGGCTTCCAGGCTGGGGTCCGGGTCGGCGTACTTGGTCAGGAAGCGATCGGACGAGCTGTTGTTCGTGCAGCCTGCCAGCAAGAGGGCACAGACGAGGGAGAGCGATCGCATCGGCAGGGACAAGGTCTGAGGTCCGGGGCTGGATCGGGCGGGATGCCCGGGAAACGGCGCTGGCGGTTGTAACGCGTCCCGGGGGCGACGGCCAGACAGGTGCGTGGCGCCGCTCACATGCCGAGCTTGTCCTGGATGAAACGCCAGCCGTAGCGCTTGTAGATCCGCATCTTGCGCAGGGCCGGAATGGGAAAACGGGGCAGGGGCCGTGTCATGGTGGCGGGCAGGTTGGCGTTGCCCCTGCCGCTGATCAGACCGGCGACCGCGCGGCCCGACCATGTCGCCATGGCCACGCCGTTGCCGTGATAGGCCAGGCTGTAATAGACGCCGGGGTCGTCGGCCACTTCGCCGACGTGGGTCAGCCGGTCCGCGCTCTGGCACAGCAGGCCGCGCCAGCAGTATTCGATCTCCACGTTGCGCCATTCGGGGAACATGGTGGCGATGCGCTGGGTCAGGAAGCTCTTCCAGCGTTCCTTGGAAGCCGGCGTGCCGGTCATGCCGCCGGCGCCGCCCATGTGCAGGCGGTTGTCGGGCAGCAGGCGGAAATAGGCAAACATCGGTCGGGTGTCGTAGAGCGGCGCCTGGGCACGCCAGCGGTGGGCTTCCAGTTCGTCGGGTGTGAGCGGACGCGTCGCCACGATCTCGGAAATCGCGGGCAGCAGGGCACCATCGACCGCCGGATGCAGCTCGTCACGAGTGAAGCCGTTGGTCGCGATCAGCACCTTGCCCGCGCGCACGCTGCCGCCCGCGGTCGTCAGCCGGTGGCGGCCGTTCTCGCGCTGCCAGCCGGTGACCATGGACTTGCCGTGGATAACGGCGCCGTGGCGCTGGGCCAGGCGCGCCAGCTCGCGGGCATATTTCAGGGGGTGCAGGCCAAAGCCGAAGGGAAAGTCCATGCCTCCGTGGACATGGGGCGCAGTGAAGCCACGCTCGCAGAACGCCTCGCGTGAGAGCAGCTCACAGTCAAAGCCGCCCAGGCGTTTCCACATCGCAGCAGTGTCGTCCAGTTCGGCGCGCGCCTTGGTCGTGTGGGCAACGCAAAGCGAACCATTGCCCTGCATGTCGATATCGAGGTCGTTGGTCGCCGCCAGGTCGCGCACCAGCTCGATGGCCTCGCGCTGGGTCGCGATATTGTGGCGCGCGACATCCTCACCGAACTCTTTGGCGATGGTCGGGGCATCAAGCCCTGCACCGCCAAAGCAGCAATGGCCGCCATTGCGCCCGGATGCGCCCCAGCCCGGCGCAACGGCTTCCAGCACACGCACCGAAAGGCCGCCATCGCGGACCAGATGCAGAGCGGCCGATAGCCCCGTAAAGCCACCGCCAATGATCGCGACATCGCATTCGAGATCGCCGGCCACCGGCTCGCAGCCCGATACCATGTCGCCGCCCGAAGCCTCCCAATGGCTTTGCAGGGGCGTCGCCGGATCGTACATCACGGGATGAAAAAGCTGGGCCATGGGCATCCTCCGCAAGGTCGGCAGTCTGGCCGCTGCCTTGTCCAAAAGAAAGGGGCCGGCGAACCGGCCCCAGTCACAATCAACAGGGAGGACACTCATGGAGAGCGAGATTCAATGTAACTCAGTCCAGGCTCTCATGAAGTGACTGCGGTCACCTCTGGGCCATGTACGATACAACGTGAAACGATGCGTCAGGACCCGACGGAGCCATCATGACATTCGATCCTCTTGCCTTTCTTCTGCGCCGGAACGTGATTGGTGAGACCTGCTCTCCGGTCTGTTCCCCGCTCACGGGCGGATACTGGAACGATGTCTTTCGTATCGTCGCAGGCGATGACGATCTGGTGCTCAAGCATTTCGGCGGCACGCGGGTAGCCTCCACCCTGTTTCCGATCATGCCTGAATCGGAAGCCCGCGCGCTGCAGGTCCTGTCCGGCCGCGACGTCGCGCCCGAGCCGGTGGGATTCTGGCCCGCGGCGCAGGATCACGGCCCTGTGCTGGTTTATCGTTTCGTTCCCGGCACGATGTGGCAGGGCGACATGGCCGAGGCCGCGGCCCTGCTGGCGCGCATCCATGCCACGCCGGCTGGGGACTTTCGGTTCATGCCGGTCACACCCCAGGAGGTGCTGGACGATGCCGATCGCCTGCCCCGTCCTCCCGAGGACGATCCTGCCTGGCAGCGGCTGATGGCGCTGCGCCCCGCGGTAGCGGCAGTGCCGCCCCTGGAGCGGCGCGTGCTGATCCATGCCGATTGCAGCGCGGGCAACATGATCGCCGGTCCTGATGGCGTGCGCTGCATCGACTGGCAATGTCCGGGCATGGGCGATGGCGCCGAAGATCTGTTCAGCTTCCTCTCGCCCGCCTTCCAGATCCTCTATGACCGCGAGCCCTGGCAGTCCGACGCGGTCCGGCGCTGCCGTGATGCCTATGGCGACGCCGCGACCCTGGCGCGGCTCGATGCTATGCTGCCGTTTTTCGCCTGGCGTTTTGCCGCTTATTGCGTCTTCCGCACCCATCAGCTCGATGGCGTCGATGGCGCCGGTTCGGACCGCTACCGCCGCGCGGCGGCAGCCGAGATCTCCGTGCTGGAAGGCCTCGGCTGAGGCGCCCCGGTCAGTCCTCGCTTTCCTCGAAGCGGAAGGTCATGCGCAGTTCGCCTGCGGTGTTGGCGACGGCCGCCAGGCATGCCGTGGCCCGGCGTGGCGGAATGTTGACGGCAAAGCGGGTGAGGTAACGGTCATGGCCCTTGGCCGGCACGCGCTCGCTGTTGAGACGCACGATGTTGGCGCCGAACTGGCCGAACATTTCGGACAGGCGCGCCAGCACGCCGGGCCGGTCCGGGCCGGCGACCTCGATGCGGTGGGTGATGTGGCCGCTCTTGTCGTGCACGGCGCGCATGTCGAAGGAGGCAACCGTGATGCGCGCGTTTTCCAGGTCGGGGATGGCGTGCAGGTCCTTCTCGATCTGCTTCAGCGTCACGCCCGCTGGGATCGCCGCCAGGCAGGTGAACTCCGCCATCTCGCCCAGCACGGCAAAGGTCGTGTCGCCCAGATCCAGGTGCAGGTCGAAGAGATGGCCGGCGATGTCGGCAATCAGCGCCTTGCGGTCCGCGCAGATGATCGAGATGAGTGCGTTGCTGGCCATGATCGCCTCCGGTTCGCTAGAGCGGATCACGATCACCCGGATCCACTCTATGGTTACGGGTGATCGTGTGAATCTAGACGCAGGATGGGCCATCAGGGCGGGCCGTTAAAGCCCCGCTCAGGCGGTACCCGTGGCCTCGGCCTCCTGCCTGCGCGAGGGCACGATGCCGCGGCGCATCAGCCATGCCAGCATGATGAGGCCCGGCACTGCGGCAAGCGTGGTGAGCAGGAAGAAGCCGATCCAGTTGACCTGCAGGGCAACCTCCTGGGGCGCTGCGCTTCCGGTCAGCCACAACCAGCCTGCCGCCCAGTCGACGTTCTCCACCAGCCAGCCCGAGGGCGAGGAGAGGAAGGTGCGCCCGACCGACATGAAGGAGGAGAGCAGGGCGTATTGCGTTGCGGTGTAGGCGACGTTGCAGAGCGCGGAGAGATAGGCAACGAAGGCAGCCGTGCCCATGCCGCCCGCCAGGTTCTCGATCGCCACCGTGGCGGTCAGCACCAGCGGGTCGTGGCCGTACCAGGCCTGCACGGCGAACATCAGGTTCGATCCGGCCTGGAGAATGCCGAAGATCCACAGGCTTTTCATGATGCCGATGGCACGGATCGTCCAGCCGCCCAGGATGACGCCCAGGATCGTCGCGCCGAAGCCGTAGACCTTGGCGATCTCGGCAAGTTCGATCTTGGTGAAGCCGATGGTCAGGATGAACGGCGTGGTCATGGAGCCGGCCAGCGCGTCGCCGAACTTGTAGAGCAGGACGAACAGCAGCACGGCAATCGCGCCCGGGCGGGTCAGGAACTCCAGGAAGGGCGCCACGACGGCGGTATAGAGCCAGCTTGCGGCATCGCGCAGCATGCTCCCGGCACCCTTGCCCAGAACCCGTTCCACCTGGCCTCGGCGCAGCGCCTCCTCGGCCTCGCGGTCGGCGGCCTCGGGTTCGCGCGAGGCCAGCACCGTTGCCATGCCGATGCCTACCAGGGCGGCCATGGCGATGTAGCTTGCCTGCCAGCCGAAGACCTGGGCCAGGACCAGGGCGCCGGCACCCGAAACCAGCATGGCGATGCGGTAGCCGCCGATATAGACCGCAGCACCCGCACCCTGCTGGTCCTCCTCCAGGCTTTCGATACGGAAGGCGTCGATGACGATGTCCTGGGTCGCCGAAAGAAAGGCGACCGCCACGGCAAGTGCGGCCGTCGCCACAGGGGCGCTCGCCGGATCGGTAAAGCCCAGGCCGATCACGGCAAGTCCCATCAGGGCCTGGATCGTCAGAAGCCAGGCGCGGCGGTGACCCAGGCGGCGGGCGAGCAGGGGCAGGCGCACCCGATCGACCAGCGGCGCCCAGACAAACTTGATGCTGTAAGGCAGGCCGACCAGGGCAAAGATGCCGATCAGCGTCAGGTCGACGCCGCTGTCGGTCATCCAGGCCTGCAGGGTGGCCCCGGTCAGGGCGAGCGGCAGGCCGCTGGAAAAGCCCAGCAGCAGCACCGCGATGACGCGGGGCCGGGTATAGACGGCGCTCGCCCGGAGCCAGCGTGTCACGGAAGATGGGGTGTCGTTCACGAAACACAGCCTAATGCAGATTGCGGCGATGCCGCAGCAGCATTGCGGCAGGGGGTGCGTTGGACATCACGGGTGTTGACGCATCCGACACGGGCTTGTGAAGCAAGCGCCCAGCTTTGGCCACGAAGCGACCCTAGACCATATGCACCAGGGCGCTGTCGGGCGGCCACATTTCCTTCACCATGGTGGTGATACCGACCCACGGCCCGACACATTCTACGAGGAGGTCCTATGCGTACAAGATCATCCCTAGCCGCGGCGATCGTCATCTGCCTCGGCACGGCGATTGCCCCCATGGCGCAGGCGGCCACCGGGGCGCTGTTCACCAACGAGGATGGGGAGCCGACACTGGCCCCGGTCATCAAGGAAATCGGCCCGGCGATCGTCAACATCGCGACCAGCGGCACCGTCACCAACGAGGGCGCTCCGGCCGATCCGTTCTTCGGCCAGATCTTCCCCAACATGCCCCAGCATGAGCAGCAGGTGCATGCGGTCGGCTCCGGCGTCATCGTCGACGCCGAAAACGGCTACATCATCACCAACAACCACGTCATCGACGGCGCCGACGAAATCATGATCACGCTCACCGACCGCCGCCAGATTCCGGCGACGCTGGTGGGTACCGATCCCGAGACCGACATCGCCGTGCTCCAGGTCGATGCCGACAACCTGACCGGCATCGATTATGGCGATTCCGACAAGCTCGACGTCGGCGACTTCGTGCTCGCCGTCGGCAATCCCTTCGGCCTCGGCCAGACCGTTACGCTTGGTATCGTCTCGGCCGTCGGACGCAGCGGTCTGGGCATCGAGGGTTACGAGGACTTCATCCAGACCGACGCCTCGATCAACCCCGGTAACTCGGGTGGCGCGCTGGTCTCCATGTCGGGCCGCGTCATCGGCATCAACACGGCCATCCTGGGCAGCCAGGGCAACATCGGCATCGGCTTTGCCATTCCGATCAACATGGCCCGTTCGATCATGGACCAGATCATCGAGCACGGTTCGGTGCAGCGCGGCCTGCTCGGCGTCAACATCCAGGACATGACCCCCGACCTCGCAGAGGCCCTGGGTGTCGAGGATCGTCCCGGTGCCCTGGTGGCGCGTGTCTTCCCGGACTCGGCGGCCATCGAAGCCGGCGTCAAGGATGGTGACATCATTACCGCCGTCAACGGCATCGCGGTCGATGACGCCAGCGATCTGCGCAATGTCGTCGGCCTGATGCGTGTCGGTGAAACCGCGGAGCTCACCATCCTGCGCGGCGATGACGAACTCTCGCTCGACGCCATCATCAAGGCGCGTCCCGAGGAGCCCCAGATGGCTTCGGCCCAGCCGGCGGCGGTGCCCAGCGGCGCGACGGAGTTTGCCGGTGCGGCCTTCGGCCCGATCGATCCCCAGTCCGAGATGTCGGGCCGGATCGACGGTGTCGAGGTGGTCGATGTCCAGCCCCAGAGCAAGGCCTGGGCTGCCGGTCTGCGCCCCGGTGACGTCGTCACCGAGGTCAACCGCGATGCCGTCGCCAACCCCGACCAGTTCGTCGAGGCGATCGACGGTGCCGACGGCCGCGTCCTGCTGCATGTCCGCCGCGGCGACGCTGCCTTCTATGTGCTGATCTGAACAGGACCGTCGCAGCGCGCGACGGAGGATTGACCAAACCGGGGCATCAAGACCCCGGGATACGGCTCCGGGAGGCACGGGAGCCGGCGAGGGCGGAGCAAGACATCGCTCCGCCCTCGTTGTTCTCCCGATATCCCCCCTGCACCCGGAGCCGTCCTGCATCCCGGGGCGTCGCCTCACCGACGTCCCGGGACTTGCATGTCTGCTTCAGGCTGCCTCGAGCTGGCCCTTGCGTTCTTCGATCACCTGTTCGGCCGGCCGGCCCGAGAGTTCCTGAAGGTGGTCAAATTTCGCCTCGAAGCTCGCCACGCCCTGGGAGAGCGAGCGCAGTTCGCTGACCAGATCCAGGATCTCCGCCTGGGGCATGTGGGCCTGTACCGTGTCCCAGCCCTTCCAGCCTTCCCGCGCTTCAAACCCCAGGATCTGGCCGCGCCGTCCTGTCACCACCTGCTGGGCGCGCGAGGTTGCGGCCGTGGGCACATGGATGTGAACCAGCATCACCGGTTCCAGCAGGACCGGATTGCATTGGGGCATGCCCTCGCTCATCGCCAGGCGCGCCGCGAGCTTGAAGGCCATCTCGTTGGAATCGACATCGTGATACTTGCCGTCGAACACCTCGACGGCGAGGTCGACCACGGGAAAGCCCAGCGGGCCCTGCGCCAGATACTCCTTCACACCGGCCTCGACCGCGGGGATGTACTGCTTGGGGATCGCACCGCCCGTCACCGCATTGTTGAACTGGAAGCCCTCGCCGCGGGGCACCGGCTTGATGTTGATGTGGACGTCGCCGAACATGCCGGAGCCGCCGGTCTGGCGCTTGAAGCGTCCGTGCTGGGTGACGCCCTTGCGGATCGCCTCGCGGTAGGGCACCCGCGGCTTATCCGCCTTCACCTCGACGCCGTAGCGGTTGGCCATCTTGGCGATGGTGACATTGAGATGCATGTCACCCTGGCCCCACAGCACGAGCTGGTGGAGGTCGCTGTCCTGCTCGGCCTCGATGGCCGGGTCCTCGTCGTGGATGCGCGCCAGGGCGGTGGAGAGCTTGACCTCGTCGTCGCGCCTGGCGGCGTGGATCGCCAGGCCGTAAAGGCGTGGCAGGGGCGTTGCGCGGGGGAACGCGGCCTCTTCCCCGGGAGCGCTGTCGCCCACCTGAAGGGTGTCACCGGTGCGTGCATGTTCCAGGCGCCCGAGGGCGACGATGTCGCCTTCCTCTGCCGCCTCGATCTTCTCCTGGTGGCTGCCCATCAGGTGATAGATGCCGCCGATGCGTTCGCCGTTGACCGTCTCGCCATCCTTGATCGTGCCGCGCCAGACGCGGGCGAGCGACAGCTTGCCGCCATGGGGCGTGTTGTAGGTCTTGAGCACCTGCGCGGCAGGTGGACCGTCGCTCCCGCGCAGGGCTGCCGTGGTCGCGGGTTCGGGCACCCAGTCGGCGATCTCCTGGAGAAGGCGGCGCACGCCGTTCTCGTGTTCGGCCGAGCCGATCAGCACCGGGGCGATGCGCGCCTCGCTGAAACCCTTGCGCAGGTCGGCCACCACCTCGTCGGTCGAGGGCTGCTCATCCTCCAGCAGCTTCTCCAGCAGGGCGTCGTCGAAATCGGCGAGCGCCTCCAGCAGGATGGTGCGCGCCTCGGCTTCGCGGCCCTTAACGGAATCCGGCATGGCGATGGTGTGGGATGCCGCGCCGTCCTCCCATTCATAGGCTTCCTCGGTGATCAGATCGACGTAACCCTTGACGTGTTCGCCGTCGCGGATCGGCACCTGGGTCACCAGCAGGGGTGTTTCCGAGACCTCCTGCATGGCCGGCAGCAGTTCGCGCATCAGTGTGGCGGTGCGGTCCATCTTGTTGACGAAGACCATGTGCGGAATCGCGTGTTCGTCCAGGAAGCGCAGGATCGGTGCCACGGTGGTCGCGCGCTCGATCACCGGCTCGAAGACGACGATGGCGGCATCGACACCGATCAGGGCGTTGCGCGCCTCGGCCAGGAACTCCACCGAGCCCGGACAGTCGATCAGGTTGAGGGTGAGACCATCGAACTGGCAGCGCGCGGCGCTGACCTCCGTGCTGGTCTGGCGCTCACGCGCCTCGGGTGCGCTGTCGCCCACCGTATTGCCTTCCTTGACCGTACCCTTGCGTCCGATCGCACCCGTCGCATAGAGGACCGCCTCAAGCAGCGTCGTCTTGCCGCTCAGTGACGGGCCCACAATGGCAACGTTTCTGATTTTCGACATAGCTTCCTCCCCGCACGTTGACCGGCGCTTCCCGGACGAGAACGCCGGGGAGGCGCCTCTTGTCAGTGAAACGCTAGTGTGATGGAACCAAGTGCGCAACACGAGTCAGGGGCAGGGGCATTGAAACCGCAGGTTGAGATCGTGCCGCACCCGTCGCCCAACCACGGGGAGCGGCGGTTGCCCGTGACGATGCTGGTGCTCCATTACACCGGCATGGAAAGCGCCACGTCCGCGCTCGAACGCCTCTGCGATCCGGCTGCCGAGGTCTCGGCCCATTACCTGATCGACGAGGATGGCGCGGTGCTGGGGCTGGTGGCGGAGGAGCATCGTGCCTGGCACGCCGGGGCGGGTTCCTGGCGCGGCTGCCGCGACGTCAACAGCGCCTCGGTGGGCATCGAGCTCGTCAATCCTGGCCATGATTTCGGCTATCGGCCCTTCCCCGAGGCCCAGATGGCGGCGCTGGAGGCGCTATGCCGCGCCATCCTCGCGCGCCACGCCATCCCGCCGCGCAATGTCGTGGGCCACAGCGATGTCGCGCCCTTGCGCAAGCAGGACCCCGGAGAACGGTTCGACTGGCGGCGTCTGGCCGCCGCCGGCGTCGGCCTCTTCCCCGAACCCGCCACCGCGCCCGGACGCGACCTGGGCCCGGGCGATGGCGGCGAGGATGTCGAACGCTTCCAGGCCGCGCTGGCGACCTGGGGTTACGGTCTCACCGCCGACGGGCGCTACGGGCCCGAGACCCGGGCCGTCGTTACCGCCCTGCAGCGTCACTGGCGCCCACGCCTGTGCGACGGTGTCGCCGATGAGGAAACACGGTCCATGCTGAACGGCCTGCTGGCTGCCGCCCAGCGTTGACCCGGCAGGGACAAGGCCCTACCTAGGGCGCGGGCCAGACGGCTGGACGGCCGCCGGTCGGGGTGTAAACCCCGATGGGAGGAAAGTCCGGGCTCCACGGAAATACGGTGCCGGGTAATGCCCGGCGGGGGCGACCCCAGGGAAAGTGCCACAGAAAGCAAACCGCCCGCCCGGCTTCGGCCCGGCGGGTAAGGGTGAAAGGGTGCGGTAAGAGCGCACCGCGCTTCCGGCAACGGCGGCGGCACGGTAAACCCCACCGGGAGCAAGACCGAGTAGGGGCGACACGGCAGGCGCAAGCCATGCCAGGGACCTTTTCGACCCCGTCGCCCGGGTTGGTCGCGCGAGGCGCCCGGTAACGGGCGTCCCAGATGAATGGTCGTCATCCGGCCCGTGCGGTCGGATACAGAACCCGGCTTACAGGCCGTCTGGCCCACCCATCCCCTCCCATGCGCAGGGCGCGCGCCGCCCATGCCAACCCAAGTATTGTCCGGGTTTCGAACAGTAAAAGAACGAAAAACGAACACAATACTTGGCCCTGATTTTGTGCCCAAGAGGCTCATGCATACCAGATGTTGTGGTTCGCAGTGGCGCCGGTTCAGGCAATCTCTGAACTGGGGCCGAATTATCCCCTGTTCCCAAGCACTTACAGGTATATGTCGTTGACGCCCAGTTAATCCCATGCTATCCCATCCTGTCCCAAATTACGTTGGCGCCAGCGGGCGCAGCCGAGACCATCAACGGGGCAGCTCTGGGGCATTGGGGACGGAACGTGCCGGTCTTCGTCGGAACGCACATCAACCGGATGGATCGCAAAGGCCGTATCTCGGTCCCGGCGTCGTTCCGGAACGCGTTGGGCGATGCCATCGGCCAGGGCATCTACGTCATGCGCTCGATCCGCGGCGTGCAGGCCCTCGACGTCTTCGGCGCCACATCCTTTGCCCAGCTCGCCGAGAGCATTTCCAATCCCTTCGCCAGCGAGGACGAGGACTTCACCTCGGCCATCTTCGGTGCGGCGATGCAGCTGTCGTTCGACAACGAGGGCCGCATCATGCTGCCCGAAGCGTTCCGTTCGTTCGCCGGCATCGAGGACCAGGCCTGCTTCATCGGCCGCGGCAAGTTCTTCCAGATCTGGGAGCCCGCCGCCGGCCAGGAGAGCCAGGAGGCCGCCTTCCGCCGCGCCACGGAAAACCGCGGCAACATCAATCTGCGCTTTGCCGATCGTCCGGCCGGGGGTGGGGCATGAGCGGCCACGTCCCCGTCCTGCTCGATCAGGTGATTGCGGCGCTCGCTCCGCGTGCCGGTGAGACTCATGTCGATGCCACCTTCGGCGGTGGCGGATACAGTGCCGGTCTGCTCGATGCCGCCGACTGCTGCGTCCTGGCGCTCGACCGCGATCCCACGGCGGTGCAGCGCGGCCAGGCCATGGCGGCGCGTTATCCTGGCCGCCTGACGGTGGTGGAGGGCCGCTTCTCCGGCCTTGATGCCGCCGTGATCGCTGCGGGCATGGCGCCGGTCGACGGCGTTGTCTTCGACCTCGGCGTTTCCTCCTTCCAGATCGACCAGGGTGAGCGGGGCTTCTCCTTCCGCTCCGATGGTCCGCTCGACATGCGCATGGGCGATGACGGTCCGGATGCGGGCGAGGCGGTGAACCGCCTCTCCGAGGCAGAGCTGACCGACATCATCGGCCGCCTGGGCGAGGAGCGCCGTGCGCGCGCCGTCGCCCGCGCCATCGTCGCCGCGCGCAAGCGCCAGCCGATCACCCGCACCCTGGAGCTGGCCGAAATCGTGCGCGCCACCGTGCGCCCCTCGGCCGACGGCATTGATCCCGCGACCCGCACCTTCCAGGCCCTGCGCCTGTGGGTGAACGACGAACTGGGCGAGCTCGAGCGCGGCCTGGCCGCCGCCGAGCGTGTGCTGGGCGAGGGCGGCCGCCTGGTGGTTGTCGCCTTCCACTCGCTGGAAGACCGCATCGTCAAGCGGTTCCTGGCACAGCGCAGCGGCACCGGCCCGCGTCCCAGCCGGCACAGCCCGCTGATCGTCGATGAGCACGCGCCCACCTTCACGGTCGCCGAGCGCCGTCCGCTGCGCCCGGAAGACCGGGAAACCGCGATGAACCCGCGCAGCCGTTCGGCGCGTCTGCGTTCGGCCGTGCGCACGGCCGCTCCAGCCTGGCAGGAGGCAGCATGATCACACGTTCGGGTCTCATCTGGTGTGTCCTGGCGCTGGGCGCCGCGGTGGCCGCCTTCACGGTCAAGTACGAAGTCCGCGATCTTGAGGATGAGCTGGCCGCGACCCAGTCGGCAATTGCCGACGGTCGTGAGGAAATCCACGTGCTCAAGGCCGAGTGGAGCTATCTCAACCGGCCCGAGCGTCTGGCCGAACTGGCCGGTCGCTATCTCGATCTTTCGCCGATGGGGCCTGGCCAGATGGCCTCGCTGGTCGATGTCCCGCTGCGTGATGTTCCCGTCGTCGATCCGCTCGACGGCGAAGAGACCGGTACACTCGTCACCTTCAAGGTCGAACAGCCGTGACCGGCGATTTCGATCGGGTCGACGTCCGGATCGCGGAGCCGGAGGTCGACCGCGCGCCCGTTTCGGCGACGCTGCGGCTGGAGGGCGCCGTCAAGGAGGCTTCCGATACCTGCCGCGGGCGCATGTTCTTCCTGGCCATCGCCTTCTGCGCTGCCTTCGTAGTGGTCGGCGGACGGCTGGTCGAAGTCATGGCCATGCAGGCCAGCGACGGACCGATGGCCCAGTCGACCACGGCCGCGCCGCTGGGTCGGGCCGACATCGTCGACCGCAACGGCCTGCTGTTGGCGACCAACCTGCCCACCGCCTCGCTCTATGCCGAGCCGCGCCGTGTCATCGATCCCGTCGAGGCCGCCAACCACCTGATCGGGGTGCTGCCCGAGCTTGATCGCGACGACCTCATTGCCAAGCTTTCCACCGAACGGGGCTTCGTATGGGTCCAGCGCAATCTGACGCCGCGTCAGCAGGCCGACATCCATGCACTGGGTATTCCGGGCATTGCCTTCATGCGCGAGGAACGCCGCGTTTACCCTCAGGGCGGTCTGACCGCCCATGTCGTGGGCTTTACCGATATCGACCGCCAGGGCCTGGCAGGCATCGAGGCGCACTTCGACAGCGAGCTGCAGAGCCGTGCGGCCGAGGACGATGAACCCCTGGAGCTTTCCATCGATCTGCGCTTCCAGCAGATCGTGCGCGAGGAGCTGGCGGCAGCCATCGAGAAGTTCAGCGCGATCGGCGGCGCCGGCCTCATTCTGGACGTGCGGACCGGCGAAGTTGTCGCCATGGTCTCGCTGCCCGATTTCGACGCCAACCGCCCCATGGGCGGTGACCCCGACGCGCTGTTCAACCGCGCGACGCTGGGCGTCTATGAGATCGGTTCGATCTTCAAGGTGTTCACCGCCGCGATGGCGCTTGATGCCGGTGTCGTCAACATGACGTCTGGCTACGACGCTTCGAACCCGATCCAGATCGCACGCTTCACGATCCGCGACTACAAGCCCAAGAACCGCTGGCTCTCGCTGCCGGAGATCCTGGTCTATTCCTCCAACATCGGTGCGGCGAAGATGGCGCTCGATGTCGGCGCCGAAGGCCAGCAGGCGTTCCTGCGCCGCATCGGACTACTGTCGGAGACCCAGGTCGAGATGCCCGAACGCGGCCAGCCGATGTATCCGGCGACCTGGCGCGAAATCAACACGATGACGATCGGCTTTGGCCACGGCATCGCGGTGACCCCGGTGCAGGCCGCAGCGGCATTCGCGGCGATGGTCAACGGCGGCACGCTTTATCAGCCGACCCTGTTGCGCTGGAACTCCGATGATCCGCGCCCGGGCGTCCAGGTCATCTCGCGGGAGACCTCCGACAAGATTCGTCTGCTCACCCACCTGGTCGTGCTCTACGGCTCGGGCCGCAACGCACAGGTGCCCGGCTACCTCATCGGTGGCAAGACCGGTACGGCCGAGAAGCTGGATTCTCGCGGCGGCTACAATGAGGACCGCCTGCTCAGTTCCTGCATGGGGGCCTTTCCGATCGATGACCCGCGTTATGTCGTGATGGTCATGGTCGATGAACCCAATGGCATCCCGGAGACCTACGGATATGCCACCGCCGGCTGGGTCGCCGCACCCACCGCCGGAAACATCATCGCGCGCATCGGCCCGCTGGCCGGCATTGCGCCGCGTAACAATCGCCTGCCGGAACTCCCCCCGGCCGAAGGCGATGCAGACGAGCAACTGGAGGCTATCCTTGCAGCTTTCGCAGCTCGTTGATGGCGGCGAGGCGCGCCTCGTGCGCGGCTCGCCCGGCGTCGAAGTGACAGGGGTCAGCGCAGACTCGCGCACCTGCATGCCCGGCACGCTGTTTGCCGCGCTGCATGGCGTGCAGGCCAATGGCCGGCGTTTCGTCGGCGACGCCCTGGCGCGCGGCGCCGTCGCCGTGCTTGCCGATGACGAGGATCTGGAATCGCTCGACACCGGCAATGCGGCGCTCGTTGCCTCGGTTACCGCACGGCGCAGCCTCGCGCTGATCTGCGCCCGCTTCTTCGGCGCCCAGCCGGCGACCGCCATCGCCGTCACCGGGACCAACGGCAAGAGCTCGGTGGCGGAGTTCTGCCGCCAGCTTTGGCAGGCCCTGGGTCACGGCGGCGCCACGCTGGGCACCCTGGGTGTCGTGCGCGGCGCTGGTACTGCTGATCTGGGCCACACCACGCCCGATCCGGTCACCCTGCATCGTGTTCTGGCCGAGCTTGCCGCTTCCGGCCTGGATCGTGTCGCCCTGGAGGCCTCCAGCCACGGTCTCCATCAGCACCGCCTGGATGGTGTGCGCCTGCGTGCGGCGGGTTTCACGAACCTGACGCAGGATCATTTCGACTATCACGCCACGCTTGCCGACTATCGCGCCGCCAAGGGCCGCCTGTTCACGCTGGTCGAGCCCGGCGGTACCGCCGTCATCAACGCCGATACGGCGGAGTTCGAGGACTATGCCCGCATCGCCCGCGAGCGCGGCCTGCGGATCGTTTCCTATGGTCATGCCGGTGCCGACCTGCGTCTGCTTTCGGCCCGTGACCTGCCCGATGGCGGTCAGACTCTGTCGATCGAGGCGGAGGGCGCGCGCCACACCATCACCTTGCCGCTGCCGGGCCATTTCCAGGCCATGAACATGCTGTGTTCTGCCGGCATGATTGCTGCTGTCGAGGAACTTCCGCTTGCCCGTGTGCTTGCTCTGGCATCGTCCCTGCACGGTGTGCGCGGGCGGCTGGAGCCGGTTGCCGGTCACCCTGCCGGTGCGCGCATCTACGTCGACTACGCCCACACGCCCGATGCCCTGGATACGGTACTTGCCGCCCTGCGTCCGGGAACGGCCGGGCGCCTGGGGGTGATCTTCGGCTGCGGCGGTGATCGCGACCGGGCCAAGCGTCCCCTCATGGCTGCCGCTGCCTGTCGCCATGCCGATCTCGTCTGGCTGACCGACGACAACCCGCGCACTGAAAACCCCGCCGCGATCCGCCGCGAGGCACTGGCCGGCTGTATATGCGCCGTCGAGATCGGCGACCGCCGTCAGGCAATCCGCACCGCCATCGCCGCGCTTGGGTCCGACGACGTGCTGGTCATCGCGGGCAAGGGCCATGAGGCCGGTCAGACGGTCGGTACCACGGTGCTGCCCTTCGACGATGCCGAAGAGGCCCGCGCCGCCATCGCCATGCTGGGAGGTCAGGCATGAGCGACTGGTTGTGGACCAACGATGAGGCCGAAAAGGCCACCGGCGGGACGTCGAGTGCGCCCTGGAAGGCGCGTGGGGTGGCGTTCGACAGCCGCGCCGTGGTCGATGACGATCTCTTCGTGGCGCTCAAGGGCGAAACCAGCGACGGTCATGGATATGTCGTGCAGGCGTTCCGCAACGGTGCCGCTGCCGCCCTGGTCGAGCGCCGCCCTGAGGACACCGCGGGCGCCGGCCCGCTTCTGGTGGTCGTCGATACCAGCGAGGGTCTGGACCGCCTGGCCCGTGCCGCGCGTGCCCGCACCGCTGCACGCATTGCTGCCGTAACCGGCAGCGTCGGCAAGACGGGAACCAAGGAGGCGCTGCGCCATGTTCTGGCCCTGCAGGGTCTGACGCACGCCAGCGAAAAGAGCTTCAACAACCATGTCGGCACGCCGCTGTCGCTGGCCCGCATGCCGCGCGAGGCTGCTTTCGGTGTCTTCGAGATCGGCACCAATGCGCCCGGCGAAATCGCGCCCCTGTCGGCGCTGGTACGCCCTCATGTTGCGCTGATCACCACCGTTGAGGCCGTTCATTCGGGAAACTTCAGCAGCGAGGATGCAATCGCGGCCGAAAAGGCGTCGATCTTCGATGCGCTCGAACCCGGCGGCATTGCGATCATCAACGGCGACAACCGCCATGCCGAAACACTGGCGGCCCATGCCGCCGCTGTTGGCGCCGGGCGCATCGTGCGTTTCGGCGAGGCCGCGGATGCCGATGTTCGCCTGCTCTCCCTCAAGGCCGATGCAGAGGGCAGCGTGATCGAGGCCGATGTCGAAGGTACCAGGCTGCGCTACCGCCTCGCCATTGCCGGGCGTCATCAGGCGATGAACAGCCTTGGTGTGCTCGCCGTGGTCCATCACCTTGGCGCTGATGTCACGGCTGCCGCAATGGCTCTGGGCGAGATCGTTGCCCCTCCCGGCCGTGGTGTGCGCCACGAGATCGCGCTTGCCGGCGGCAGCGCCCTGCTGATCGACGAAAGCTACAATGCCAGCCCGGTTGCCGTGCGCGCCGCGCTGGAGGTTCTGGCCCAGGTGCCCACGGGCAAGGACGGGCGCCGCATTGCCGTTCTTGGCGACATGCTGGAGCTGGGTGATACCGCCGTGGCCCAGCACATTGCACTGGCCGCCGATGTCGAACGCGCCAGGGTCGATCTGGTCTTTGCCGTCGGCCCGCTGATGAACCGCCTCTATGGCCAGCTTCAGACTGCACGGCGTGGTGGCGCGGCGGGTGATGCCCGTGGCATTGCCGCGCTGCTGGCTTCAGTCGTGCGCCCTGGCGACGTGGTCCTGGTCAAGGGCTCCCGGCGCATCGGCCTGGAAGCGGTTGTCGATGCCCTGGCAACGCCCGCGACGGCGCGCGCCGGCAAGAGCGCCTGAGGGGGAGGGGAACATGCTCTATCAGATCCTGCCCACCCTCTCCGACGATTTCGGTGCGCTGCGGCTGTTCCAGTTCATCACCTTCCGGACGGGCGGTGCGATCCTGACCGCGCTGGTCCTGAGCCTCCTGCTGGGCAACCGTGTCATTGCCTGGTTGCGCTCCGTACAGGGCGCCGGTCAGCCAATCCGTACCGATGGACCCGAGCATCATATCATCTCCAAGGCAGGCACCCCGACCATGGGTGGCGTGCTGATCCTGCTTGCGGTCACCATCTCCACGCTGCTCTGGGCCGATCTTTCCAACGGTTACGTCTGGACCGTGCTGCTGGTCACGCTGGGCTTCGGCGCGCTGGGCTTTGCCGATGACTACGTCAAGGTGACCAGGCGCAACAGCAAGGGCCTTTCGGGCCGCACGCGCATCCTGTGTGAGATCGTCATGGCGCTGCTTGCGGCCGTGGCCATTGCCTCGATCGCGGGTGATCCGCTGGGCAGCAGTCTTGCCGTGCCGTTCTTCAAGGACGTGCTGGTGAACCTGGGCTGGATCTTCCTGGCCTTCGCGGTCTTTGTCATCGTGGGCGCCTCGAACGCGGTCAACCTGACCGACGGTCTCGATGGCCTGGCGATCGGCCCGATCATCATTTCCTCGATGAGCTTCGGCATCATCGCCTATCTGGCCGGCAACGCCATCTATGCCGAGTACCTGCAGCTTCCCCTGGTGCCCGGCGCCGGTGAGCTTGCGGTGCTCTGCGGCTCGCTGGTCGGCGCAGGACTTGGTTTTCTCTGGTTCAATGCCCCGCCCGCCATGGTGTTCATGGGCGATACGGGCAGTCTATCGGCCGGCGCGGCGCTGGGGGCCACCGCCGTCGTCGCCAAGCACGAACTCGTGCTCGTCATCATCGGCGGTCTCTTCGTGCTCGAGACCGTTTCGGTGATCGTTCAGGTCGTCTCGTTCAAGCTCACGGGAAAGCGCGTCTTCCGCATGGCGCCGATCCACCACCACTTCGAGAAGAAGGGCTGGGCCGAGCCGACCATCGTTATCCGTTTCTGGATCATCGCCATCGTTCTGGCGCTGGTCGGCCTCGCAACCCTGAAGCTGAGGTAGGACCATGATCGATCTGTCACGTCACGCTGGAAGTTCGGTCGCCGTATTCGGCCTCGGACGTTCGGGCATCTCCGCTTCACTTGCTCTTGCTGCAGGCGGCGCGGAAGTCAGCGCCTGGGACGACGATCCCGCGCGCCGCCGACACGCTGCCGAACAGGGCGTCTCGCTCAACGACCTCTACCGGATCGAATGGGACAGCTTCCGCGCCCTGGTGCTTTCGCCCGGCGTGCCGCTGGCCCATCCCGCGCCCCATCCCCTGGTCGCGCGCGCGCTGACCGCCGGCATCGAGGTGGTCGGCGACATGGAGCTCTTTGCCCGCTCGCGCCCGCCGGGCCGGGTCGTGGGCATCACCGGTACCAACGGCAAGTCGACAACCAGCGCGCTTACCGCGCATCTGCTGAAGTCTGCGGGCCGCAAGGTGCAGCTCGGCGGCAACATCGGCATTCCCGTGCTCGATCTCGAGCCGCTGGAGAAGGACGGCATCTACGTGCTGGAGCTCTCCTCCTTCCAGCTCGACCTGATCCGCACGCTGGTGAGCGACGTCGCGGTGCTGCTCAACATCTCGCCTGACCACATCGAGCGCCACGGTGACTTCTCGAACTACATCGCGTCCAAGACCCGCATCTTCTCGCGCCGGGCTTCGACGCAGACTTCGGTTATCGGCATCGACGACGACGTCTGCCGCCGCATCCACGCCGAGCTTGCCGGCCGCCGCGGCCGCGAGATCGTTGCGGTTTCGGTGCAGCGGCGTGTGGCCGGTGGCGTCTATGTCAAGAACGGCATCCTGATCGACGACACCGACAAGAAGGCGACCGAGGTTGTCGACCTGACCAAGATCCGCTCCCTGCTGGGTGTTCACAACTGGCAGAACGCGGCTGCGGCCTATGCTGCGGTGCGTTCGCTGGGCATTCCCGGCAGCGCGGTCTCCAAGGCGTTCAAGACCTTCCCCGGTCTGGCGCATCGCCAGGAGCTGGTCGCCAAGATCGGCAGGGTCAGCTTCATCAACGACAGCAAGGCGACCAACGCAGCGGCCGCCGCACGCGGCCTTGCCTGTTACGAGAACATCTACTGGATCGCGGGCGGCCGGGCCAAGGAAGGCGGCATTGCGACGCTGTCGCCTTACTTCCCGTCCATGGCGCACGTCTTTCTGATCGGTGAAAGCGCGGGCGCCTTTGCCCAGACGCTGGATGGGCGGGTACCCTACACGATCAGCAACGAGATCGGCCGGGCCGTGCGCCAGGCCACCGAAATGGCGCTGAACGACCGGCGCACCAATTCCGTCGTGCTGCTTTCTCCGGCATGCGCGTCATTCGACCAGTTCACGGATTTCGAGGACCGGGGCAACCGGTTCCGAGAACTCATACTCGCCGAAAAGAAGCGATGGGATGTGGAGAGCATCAAGGAAAGTACAGACGTTCAACCCGCGAAAGGCAAAGGGGGAACTGTTATGAAGAAGCCATCTGCCAAGAAGGCTGCACCGAAGAAAGCCGCTGCCAAGAAGGCTCCGGCCAAGAAAGCTGCCGCCAAGAAGGCACCGGCCAAGAAGGCCGCCGCCCCGAAGAAGGTTGCACCGAAGAAGGCTCCGGCCAAGAAGGCCGCCCCGAAGAAGGCTGCTGCCAAGAAGGCCTCGGCCAAGAAGGCTGCACCGAAGAAGGCTGCCGCCAAGAAGGCTCCGGCCAAGAA
>CALGGB010000166.1 GCA_937880925.1 uncultured Rhodospirillaceae bacterium
CGCGGACACCACAGTCGATGTCCAGCCGATTGTCGTTCGGTTGTGAGCCAACGCGATGGTTCACGTCGCCCCCTCCTCAGCATCTCCGATACGTTTCGACCGCCCCCGTGATCCCCCGTTACCGGCGGCCCAAACTCACGGCTGACACTCGTCCACTCCCGCATCGGCGCTGTCATGCGCACCCAACACAACCATACTGGTGTGAAATGCTTCACTTGGCGAGACTCGATGGTTGACCGGCCACGCTACGATTGCGACCTGCGGTTTCCGGATCACGCCTTCATTCCAGGGCGGATGCCGCACCCCCGGCGGCAGGCGGAAAACGCAGGCACAGAGCGGCCCTGCGACGACAGGGCAGACCCGTTGGACGCGCCGTCCAGCCGTGTGGATGCTCTGAGGCGCGGCCTGGACCTGTTCAACCATGGGTATTTCTGGGAGGCCCACGAGGCCTGGGAAGGGCCCTGGCAGGCCATGCAGCGCGAATCGGGGGAGGCGCTGCACCTGCAGGCCCTGATCCGGCTGGCGGCGGCAGCGCTCAAGCTGGTCATGGAGGAGCCCCGCGGCGTTGCCGCCCACGCGGCATGGTGCCGGGCGACCTTCGCCCGCCTCGAACGCAGCCAGCCCGCTGTCTTTGCCGGCGGCCCCTCGAGCAGGGATCTTCTGGCGTTGTGCGAACGTCTGCTCGCAAAACGCGAAGCCCTGCTCGAAGGACCGCCCGAACGGCTGGAAACCATTCTCGTTTTGCCTGTCCCAGAGTGATCGCCAGGGCAGAACAGAACGCTACGCATGAGCACAGGGCTGCCCACCGGCACGCCAAAACAGCGATGAAACCGCTCTGCGCCACCCCGGGCCCGACACGGGGCCACGGCATTCCGCCGCATGAAAACGGCAGAAAAACGCCGTTTTCTTTCCTCATTTTATCATGCGATGCAAGCAGGGCAGCGTTGCGACCAATCAACCGGCGGGTTGGGCTGCAACGGCCCGCGGATTGCTTAGATTCCTCTCGAACACGCAGTTGATCGGCGCCACAGACCGCGGCGCTCCAGCGAGGAAATCATGGTTACTCAGCTTCTGATTGCTTACGGCGCCGGCATGGTCCTGGTGGTCGGCATGGAAATCGCCAAGGTGCTCAAGGCCCGCAGCATGAGCCTGCGCGCCGCGCAGCAGGGCAACATCGTCATGGCGCAGGCGCCGGCCTACAACAGCGCGCCCCGCATCGACCACGCCCCGGCGGCGGCGGCCAACGAGTCCGAGCTGGCCCGCGCCGCCGGCTGAGTTCGCCAAGGATGGCCGGCAGGACGGGCTTGTCCCCCACTGCCCGGTTCTTGCCCCAACAGGCCACGCTTCAGTGAAAGAATGTTCCGCCGTCGATGTTGAGCGCCTGTCCCGTCATTGCCCTTGAGGTGTGCAGGTAGGCCATGGCGTAGGCGATGTCCTGCGGCGTCTGGAAACGCCGGATGAACTGGGCCGAGAGATAGTCTTCGGCCGGATGGCCCTCCGCCCGCGCCAGATTGCGGACCATCGGCGTATCGACGGTGCCCGCGGCGCAACCGCGGCGATCGCTGCTTCCAGTCCGGCATGCAGGGTGTCGATCAGGCGCGCCTGGTCGGTGATCGGCCCCCGCCGGCCATGATCGTGCTGCCGAAATCGCAGAGATAGCCCTGCCAGACACGGGCCGGATCGAGGCGCACCAGATCGCGCTCCATGATACGCCGCAGCAACCAGTCCGGCAGCGGCGCGCTCATCCAGGCCCAGGTGCGCGGCCCGGAAGAGACCCCTGAGCAATAGGATGCCGCGCCATCTTCCGCGATAACCACCGGGGCGGCGGCCACGGCATCGGCCCCGGTCGCCCCAGGCACGGCAGCCGCCGGAAAGGCGGTGATGGCCTTGCTGTTGATCCCCGCGGCCTCACGCATCACGGCCTGTTCGGCCGGGCTCTTGATGCGCCGCAGCGCTTCGACCAGGCCGTCGCCGAACGGCCAGCGCACCCGGGCAGCATCTCGCGCAGCAGGCCCGGCTTGACCTCGCCTGCGAATTCCTTTTCATGCGCAGCGCAGGAAACGGAGACTCAACGTGGCAAAGAAGCACGGCGAAGGCAGCAACCGGCCCCAGGGCTTCGCAACCCGGGCGATCCACCTGGGCTACGACCCGATGGACGAAAACGGCGCGCTGACGCCGCCGATCTACATGACCTCGACCTACGCCTTCGAGTCGGCCGAGGCCGGCGGCGAACTCTTCCGCGGCGAGCGCAAGGGCTACATCTACGGGCGCAACCGCAATCCCACACAGAACATCCTGGAGGAGCGCATCGCCAGCCTGGAAGGCGGCGAATCCGGCCTGGCCCTGGCCAGCGGCATGGGCGCGATCAGCGCGATGTGCTGGAGCCTGCTGGAGGCCGGCGACGAGATCGTCATCGACCACACGCTCTACGGCAACAGCTTTGCCCTCTTCACCCACGGCCTGACGAAGTTCGGCATCACGGTCCATGCGGTCGACCTCACCGACCTTGCCAATCTCGACAAGGTGCTGACGAAAAAGACCAAGCTCGTCTATTTCGAGACGCCCGCGAACCCCAACCTACGCGTCATCGACATCGCCGTGGTCAGCGAACGGGCCCATGCCGCGGGTGCCCTGGCGGTGGTCGACAACACGTTCTGCACCCCTGCCCTGCAGCGCCCGCTGGAGCACGGCGCCGATCTGGTTCTCCACTCGGCGACCAAGTACCTGGGCGGCCACGGCGACCTGCTGGCCGGTCTCGTCGCCGGCCCCCACGAGCTGGTCCACCGCATCCGCCAGCACGGCCTGCGTTACCTCACCGGCGCGACCATTTCGCCGATGACCGCCTTCCTGGTGATGCGCGGCATCAAGACCCTGGAGCTGCGCATGGAGCGCCACTCCAACAGCGCGGCGGCCATCGCCGACATGCTGGCGGCCCATCCGGCCGTCGCCTGGGTCGCCTATCCCTTCCACGACGGCTTCGACCAGGTCGCAGTGGCCAGGAAGCAGATGACCATGGGCGGCGGCCTTGTCTCCTTCGAGCTCAACGGCGGTTACGATGCCGGCATGGCCTTCATGAACGGCGTCGAGCTGGTGACCCGCGCGGTGAGCCTGGGCGATACCGAGACCCTGGTGCAGCACCCCGCCAGCATGACCCACGCGGCCTACACGCCCGAGGAACGCGCCAGCCACGGCATCAGCGAAGGCCTGGTGCGCCTCTCGGTGGGCCTCGAAAACCTGGAGGACCTGTTGACCGACATGGAAGCGGGGCTGGACGCCGCCATGGCCTCGCGCGCGGCGGCGGAGTAACAAATTCCGACAAGTGGCCTTGTTCATGGCGGCGCTTCGTGCCGAAATCGCCGCCATGAACACATCCCTCCCCGAGACCATTCTCGTCACGCGTGACGGCGCGATCGCGACCGTCACCGTCAACCGCCCCGAAAAGCTCAACGCGCTCAACACCGTGACCGCGCGCGGCCTTTCGGATGCCTTCCACATGCTGTCTGCCGACGACGACCTGCGCGTCGTGGTGCTGCGCGGCGCGGGCGACCGCGCCTTCGGCGTCGGCGCCGACATCTCCGAGTTCAAGGAGCGGCGCGCCGATCCATCCCAGGCGCGCGACTACGAGGAATCCTGGGGCACGGGCCTGGCCGAATGCCGCCATCCCGTGATCGCGCTCATCAAGGGTTACTGCGTGGGCGGCAGCATGGGCCTGCTGCCCGAGACCGACATGCGCATCGCCGGCGAGAGCGCGCGTTTCCAGATCCCGGCCGGCAAGCTTGGCATCACCTATGGCCACGACGACATCGCCAAGCTCAAGCGCCTGGTGAGCCACGCCCACGCCCTGGAGATCCTGCTGGAGGCCGAGATGTTCGGCGCCCGGCGCGCCCTGGAGATCGGCCTCGTCAGCCGCGTCGTGCCCGACGACAAGGTCGAGGAGGAGGTCTATGCCACCGCCGCCCGCATCGCCGAGAAGGCGCCGCTGTCGGCGCGCTGGCACAAGAAGTTCGCCAAGCGCCTGCTCGATCCGGCGCCGCTGACGGCCGACGAACTGGCCGAGCCCTACGCCTGCTTTGCCACCGAGGACTACGACATCGGGCGCGCCGCCTTTGCCGCAAAGACCAAGCCGCAGTTCAAGGGACGCTGAGATGGAGACCGGCTACGGCCCGCTCAACGGGATCCGCGTCGCCGACTTCACCCATGTCATGGCGGGACCCTCCTGCACCATGATGCTCGCCGACATGGGCGCCGACGTGGTGAAGATCGAACGCGTGCCCTTCGAGGCCGACGACGCCAGAAACGCCAGCGATCCCTACTGGATCAACGGCGTCTCGGCGACCTACATGATCGTCAACCGCAACAAGCGCAGCCTGCCGCTCGACCTCAAGAGTCCCGAGGGCGCGGCCATCGCGAAACGCCTGGCCGAAAGCGCCGACGTGCTGGTGGAAAACTACCGCCCCGGCGTGCTCGACCGCCTCGGGCTGGGTTACGAGGACCTGAAGAAGACCAACCCCGGCATCGTCTATGCCGCGGTCTCGGGCTTCGGGCGCAGCGGCCCCTACGGCCATCGCGGCGGTTATGACCTGATGGCCCAGGGCATGGCCGGCATTCTCAGCGTCACCGGCGAAGGGCCGGGCCGCCCGCCGGTCAAACCCGGGGTGCCGCTCTCGGACATCACCGCGGGCATCCTGCTCGCCATGGGCATCTGCGCGGCCCTGCGCCACAAGGAGAAGACCGGCGAGGGCCAGATGGTCGACACCTCCCTCTTCGAGGCCGCCATCGTGCAGACCTACTGGCACTCGGCGATGAGCTTCGCCACAGGCGCCACACCCGTGCCGCTGGGTTCGGGCCATCCGCTCAGCGCGCCCTACCAGGCGATCCGCACCAAGGACGGCCACGTCACCATCAGCGCGGGCGGCTGGATGTGGACGAAGCTGTGCGAAATGGTCGGCCCGGAGCTGGAACACGATCCGCGATTCGACACCAACGAGAAGCGCCTGGAGAACGTCAAGGAACTGGAGGAGGAACTGGGCAACCGCATGTCGGCCCGCACCACCGAGGCATGGCTCGCCGACTTCGAAGCCGCCGGCATGACCGCCGGTCCGCTCAACACCATTCCCCAGATGCATGCAGACCCCCAGGCCATCGCCCGCGAGATGGTCGTGACGCAGCAGCACCCCGAAGCCGGCGAGGTAAAGGTGCTGGGCCTGCCGGTGAAGTTCTCACAGACGCCGGGAGGGCCGAGGAAACCCGCCTCCACCTACGGCGAAAACACCCGCGCGATCCTCGGCGAGCTCGGCTACAGCGACGGCGAGATCGACGGCTTCGTCGCCAAGGGCGTCACGGCGACGGGGCGTTAGGGCGGGACCTACGCCGCGATATCCCCCACCACCCGCACCCGTGCGCGCACGGCGTTGCCGGGCAGGTAGGCGAGTGGCAGGTCCTCGACCTCGACGGTCTTGATGGTGGCGCGGTCGGCGCCGCCGGCGACGGCGCGCTCGGTGGCGATGCGGGTGGCTTCTGCCAGCAGGTCGTCGCGGGCTAGGCCGGTGAAGACCTGATCGCACTCGCCCGAGACCTGGGCGATGGCTGCGCCCACGGCGTTGGCGACGGCGGCGTGTTCGACGCGGATGACCTCGCTGGCGCCGGGTAGGTCGTCGGGGATGAGGAAGGCGCCGCCGCCCACGGCGAGCACCGGCACGCCGCCCGCGGCGATCTTCATGCGGTCGACGACCTCGGCGGCCATGGCGCGCGCGACACCCAACATGCGCTTCACATCGGCAGCGAAGAGGTCGGCGACACGGCCGCGCTCGCCCAGGTCGATCAAGCCGGCGGCAACGGCAAGGTCGGTCGCGGTGAGGTCCGGGCCGCCGAAAACGCGGGCGCGGGTGGTGAGTTCGTAGCCGGTGCTTGCCGGGCCGATGGCGCCCGCGGCGAAATCGACCATCGAACCGCCGCCCAGGCCGATGGAGACGAGATCGGGCATGCGGAAGAGCGTGCGCACGCCGCCGACCTCGATGACGTTGTTGGCCTCGCGCGGGAAACCGGCCTGCAGCATGCCGACATCGGCCGTGGTGCCGCCGACATCGACCACCATGGCGTCCTGGCGCCGCGACAGGAAGGCGGCACCCCGCATCGAGTTGGTCGGGCCGGAGGCGAAGCTGAACACGGGATAACGCTGGGCCTGTTCGGCCAGCAGCACGGTGCCGTCGTTCTGCGTCAGGTAGAGCCTGGCCTCCAGGCCGCTGCCGGCCAGCGCCTCGCGGAAGGCATTGGTGGTCTTCTTCGCCAGCGCGCCCAGGCTGGCGTTGAGCAGGGCCGCGTTCTCGCGCTCCAGAAGGCCCAGGCGGCCGATCCGGTGGGAGAGCGTCACCGTGCAGTCGGGCGCCTCCTGCAGGAGGATTTCTTCGGCGCGCTCCTCGTTGATGCCGGTCAGCGGCGAGAAGATCGCGGCGACCGCGACGGCCGTGAAGCCCGCCGCACGGATCGCCCTGCCCGCCTGCGCGATCGCCTTCTCGTCCAGCGCGACCAGGGGGCGGCCGTCATACTCGTGGCCACCCTCGACCGCATGCACCGCGCCGCAGACGTGGCCGCGCAGGTCATCGGGCCAGTCGACGAAGGGCCCCAGGGAGCGGCTGGCCGGCAGGCCGATGCGCAGGGTTGCGACCGGCTCCAGCTCGCGGCGCTGGACGACGGCATTGGTGAAATGGGTGGTGCCGATCATCACGGCGTCGATCGCGGCGGCGTCCTCGCCCGAGCGTTCCAGGACACCGGCGAGTGCGGTGCGAATGCCGGAGGTGACGTCGGCCGTGGTCGCCGTCTTGATCGTCGCGGCGACGCGCTCGCCGTCGATCAGGACCGCGTCCGTGTTGGTGCCGCCAACGTCGATGCCGATGCGCTTCATCGCCCCTCCCCGTTGCCACCTTGGTAGAGGATGGGGACGCAGTCGCCAAGTGCGCGGTGGCGGCGGTTGCGAGCCTGCCACCGACAGGCCTACGCTAGGGCTTCACGAACGGAGCCTGTTGCGCCATGGCCGAGAAGTTCGACATTCACCAACTCTATGAAGCCAAGTCGCGCGAGGACGTGCGCGCGGCCTACAACAGCTGGGCCGCAGACTACGACGAGCAGATCGTGGATGGCGGCTGGGACGGTCCCCGGCTGGTCGTCGCCGCGGCGCAGGAGCACCTAGAGAAAGACGCCCCCATCCTCGACGCGGGCGCCGGCAGCGGCCTGATGGGACTGGCATTGCGGAGCGCCGGGTTCTCATGCATCGATGCGCTCGATCCCTCGCCCGGCATGCTCGACATGGCGCGCAAGAAGGGTATCTACCGCAACCACATCGAGGCCTTCCTGGGCGAGCCGCTCGACCTTGCCAACGACAGCTATCAGGCCGTGCTCGCCTCGGGTGTCTTCACCCCGGGCCATGCCCCTCCCAGCGCCTTCGACGAACTGATCCGCCTGGTGCGGCCCGGCGGCATCATCGCCTTCACCCTGCGTCAGGACGTCGCCCCCGAAGGCTTCCACGACGCCATGGCCGCCCATGAGAAGGCCGGGCGCTGGACGCGCCTGTCACAGAGCGAACCCTGGCAGTCGATGGCGCGCTACGAGCCCGAGGTCTTCCACGAGATCTGGATCTGGCGCGTCAACTGACGGCACTCAGCCGAACGGCACCGCGGCCAGAAGCGACAACACGGCGGTAGCGGTGAGTCCGAAACGCAGACGCAGGTAGGCCCCCGGGTCGGCGACCACAAGGATGCCCCTGCCATCGGCGGCGAGTGCCGCCACCAGAGCTGTCGCCAGCAGCAACAGGCCTGCCGTGTCACCGATCATCAGGGCGGCCCAGCCCGCCAGTGTCGGCAGCATTGCCAGGGTAGCGAGGCGCCTGCCATGATCGGCGGCGGGGTCGAGCGCGCGCGCCCACCATGATCCGCCGATGAACGACAGAATCAGCGCGCCATAGCCCAGGAGCAGGTCCCGCGCGATCAGCGACGCGGCTTCATCCAGTGTGCGCACGGCCACGGCCAGCGCGACAAAGGGCACCACCCCCAGCCATCCCAGAAGCTTCCAGCCCGTTGCCGGAGGCACTGCATCAACACCAGTGTCCAGGGCCATGTCGGTCTCCGTGCCATCAAACAAGGTGGCCTTTACGCATGAACCCCCTGACCGGTTCTCCCGTCGTGACCTGCTGTCACGTCGCCGTGAGACCGCGATCCGGCGTTCTGGCCGCGGCGTAGTCACCGGCATCGTCAACACAAAACGAGGACCTTCCATGACATTCATGCGTACCGCCATTGCCGCCGCTGCCGTCGCGCTCTCCGTCAGCACCCTGGCCAGGGCCGACATGCATGGCGACATCGTGGAGGTGGCCGCCGCCGACGGCCGCTTCACCACGCTTGTCGCCGCGATCGAGGCCGCGGGCCTGGTCGAGACCCTGCAGGGCGAAGGCCCCTTTACGGTGTTTGCGCCGACCGACGAAGCCTTCGCCGCACTGCCCGAAGGCACGGTCGAGGACCTGCTGAAGCCCGAGAACCGCGACACCCTGGTCGCCGTGCTGACCTACCATGTGGTGCCCGGCAAGGTGATGTCCTCCGACATCGCCGGCCAGGAGATGGAGGTTGCGACGGTCCAGGGCTCGACTGTCGAGATCGACGCCACGGACGGCGTGATGGTTGATGGCGCCCATGTCATCGTGCCCGATGTCGATGCCTCGAATGGCGTCATCCATGTCATCGACGCCGTGATCATGCCCTGATGGGGAAACGCGGGAGAGGTTTTGCCTCTCCCGCAGCCATCGTCAGTCCGCGATCACAACCACCGGCTCGCCCAGGCTGGCGTAATCCGGTTCCACGCCCAGACCAGGCGCATCATCGGCGAAGAGCTTGCCGTCCCGGACCGTCGGCGCCGGCGTGCCGGTCGAAGCGATGTTGTAGTTGTGCAGGTCGGTCGTGTTGTAGAGGAACTCGCGCGGCGTAGAGGCCGCAAAATGTGCGACGGCGGCGCTGGTGATCTCGCCGCCCCAGGTGTCCTCGGCAACCACCGACAGGCCGTGCTCGACAGCCAAGTCACGCATGCGGCGCACCTTGGTCAGGCCGCCGGCATTGGAAATCTTCAGGCACAGTACCTCGGCCGAACGGTCGGCGATGACGCGCGCAACCATGTCGAGACCGGTGATACACTCATCCAGCTTCATGGGATGGTCGCAGCGCGAACGCACCTGCAGACATTCCTCGTAGGTCATGCAGGGCTGCTCGATCATGATGTCGAGATCGCGCACGGCGCGCACCACGCGCACCGCCTCGTAAACCGTCCAGCCCGTGTTGGCGTCGGCGAAGGCACGCTCGCCGGGCCGCAGCATCGGCACGACGGTGCGGATCGCCTCGATGTCGCGGTCCGGATCGGCGCCGACCTTGACCTGGAACTGCCGGTAGCCCGCCTGGCGGTGGATCTCGACCTCCCGCCGGGTCTCCTCCACCTCCTTCTGCGGGACAACACGGTACATCGGTGCGCCGTCGGTCAGCCTGCCGCCCAGCAGGGTGCATACCGGCAGGCCGGTCGCCTTGCCCAGGATGTCCCAGCAGGCGTTGTCGAAGGCCGCCTTGGCATAGGCATGGCCCTTGAGCGCGTTGTCCATGCGTCGTTCGATGGCGGACAGCTCGCGCGGGTCCATCCCCATGATCGCCCTGGCGAGCCGCGGCGCTGCGCCCGCAACGCCTTCCGGATAGGCAGCAAGGTAGTTGCCTCCGATCGGGCAGCTCTCGCCGCAGCCGGTGATCCCCGCGTCGGTCTCGATCACGACGACGGTGGTAAGCGCGGTCGCGATGACCTCGCCGCGACCCCAGACATAGGTGCCGCCGACGTAGGGCAGGTTCTGGGTGTAGATGGAAACCTTGGTGATCTTCACGAATGCGTTCCCTTCAGGCGTAGGTGGCGACGGGAGTGCCGAGCGTTTCGCCACGCGGCGTCACCCCCAAGCCCGCGCCCGTCGGCGCGGCGAGTGTGCTGTGGTCGGTCTCGACCGCGATGTCGGTGATGTCGCCCTTGGCCCAGCTGATGCAGCTGAAACCCGAGATTACAACAGCCGGCGGCGTGGAGAGAGCGACGTGGGCGATCTCTGCATTGGACAGCTCGGAGCCGGCGACACCGTCGACCATGATCGTCAGTCCGAGCTGCGCGGCGAGGTCGCGGGCGAGACGCGCCGGGGTCAGGCCGCCCAGTTTGGCGACCTTGAGCTTGACCGACTCGCAGGCCCGGTCACGCCAGGCCCGCGCGATTGTCTCCACGTCCTGCAGGCATTCGTCGAGCATGATGGGCGAAGAGGTCAGCTGCC
>CALGGB010000167.1 GCA_937880925.1 uncultured Rhodospirillaceae bacterium
CGTGACGCATTTTTACTCCGGCCAGCCGATGCATTTTTACTCCGGCGTTGACAGTGATGCAGCCTTCTCCTGAGATTCAGCCGCGAAAATGGTCTGTCGAGGAGAAAGAACTGCTGCGCAACTACGATGCGGTTTCCGGCCTGCGCGAGGTGTTCAATCGCTGCCGCAGGGACTACGAGGAATGGCACGCAGCCGACATGGCAGAACTCGCCCGCGAACTTGGCTTCACCTGGGTCGATATCAACGCCAGGCTGAACGGCCGCTTCGACAGGGAATGGCTGCACATTGATCATATCCACATGATCGATCAGGGATATCGGCGTGCGGCCGAAGAGATCGCACCCTTGCTGGTGTGATCTGCCGTTTCTGAAGTTCGGGGCTAGCCTTCGCGTTCGAGCGGGCGGGTCAGGCAGGTCGGGCCGCCTTCGCCCTTGCGGCTGATTTCGCTGCCCTTGTAGGTCACGACCTCGCAGCCGGCCGCTTCCAGGCGCTTGCGGGTCTCCGGGTTGCCCTCGACCGCGACACAGCGGCGGGGCGCGGTGGCCAGCACGTTGCAGCCCATGCTCTCGAATTCCTCGTCGGGCACCTCGACCAGCGTCAGGCCGCGCTCCTGCAGCCAGTTCCGGAAGGGCACGGGCATCAGCGGCGAATAGACGAGCGCCAGGTCGGCATCGAGCGGCGAGAGGATCGACATCAGGTGGAAGACGTCATCGGGGCCCTTGTAATGGGGCAGGGGGCAGACCTCGATGTGGACGTCATCGCCCAGCAGGGCGCGAAGCTGGCGCGCGCCGGCCGGATTGGTGCGGTAGCCGTGGGCGACCGCGCAGGTCTTGTCGTCCAGCCAGACGAAGTCGCCGCCCTCGATACGGCCCTGGCCCTGGACGGCACCGGCAAGGTCGACGCCCTCGGAATCCAGCGCATTGCCGTTGAACTTCGGTTCACCCGAACGGGCAGGTTTGCCCATGTTGCACATCACCACACCCTGCGGCCCGGGGATCAGGGAATCGCGGATATAGATGGAATCGATGGTCAGGCCGTTTCCCGAGGGCAGGTAATGAACCTCGGCGTCGCCCAGCCCCAGGGCCTCGACGAAGCTGTCGTACTCGGCAACGGCAGCGTCATAGTCAGGGGCGCTATGATAGTTGAGCTTCTTCCACTGGGCGCCGATGGTCTTGGCGTCGCCAAAGGCATCGCGCGCGTGGCGCAGGGCGATGCTGGTGATCTTGCCGTATTCGTTGAGGGCCATGGCGATCTCGATCTGTTGGAAGCAGGCGGCCTTTTGGACGCCCATGCCGCATAAGACAAGTGGGCATGCGTTGCGTCACCGGGCAGGCGCACCACATAGCATGTCGACGGGACATCTCCCATGCCTGCCCTTCCTGCCTGCCACCTGCAACCTGGAGCGGCAACGATGAGCCAGACCATTCTTCTGCCCCCCGGCGAAGGCCGCGCCGTGCGCGTCGCAGACGGCGCCCGCCTGCGCATCGTCAATACCGAGGGCGGCCAGGTGGTCGACACCTGGGCCTTCAGCACGGCAAATCCCCAGGAACTGCTCTCGATGGAGCACAGCCGCTCGGCGATCTACAGCCTGCTGTTCGGTCCCGGCGACGTGCTGGTCTCCAACGCCTTCCGGCCCATGCTGGAAATCGCCGAGGACACCTCACCGGGTATCCACGACACGCTGCATGCCGCCTGCAGCCGTGAAAGCTACCGCTTCTACGGTGTCGAGCCACCGGCCATGGCCTGCGAGGACAATCTGCGCGCCGTTCTGGCGGGCGAGGGCATCGCCTGGCCGGGGCCGGTGCCCTGTCCCTGGAACCTGTTCGAACATGCCCCGGTCGTGGAAGGCATGAAGCTGATCGATGAGCCTTCGGCGGCTCTGGCCGGCGACTATGTCGAGCTCATCGCGCGCATGGACCTGCTGGTGGTCTGTTCGGCCTGTCCGTCCACGGTGGGCGACATCAGCGGCAGTGTGCCGCATGGCGCGGCCATCGAGCTGCTTTAGGCCGGTACGGCACGTCGGTTGCCCAGGACCTCGACCAGGGCGGCGGAAAGCACCAGCACCGCGCCGATCCCCTCGATCCAGCCGAAGGGTTCACTGGTCAGCGCGGCGGCACTCAGAATGCCGAAGACGACTTCCATCTGAAGCAGAATGCCGACCCTGCCGGGATCAAGCTGCCGACCGCCCCACAACAGACCGAACATAACCGGAATCAGGAAGCCGACCGCAACCAGAAGCACCCAGGGCAGGAAACGCAGCATCTGGGCCGTGTCGGGCATCGTTCCCAGCGCCTCCAGCGGCAGCAGGGTGAGGCCCAGCGCGACGATGGCGCCGTAGAAAAAGAACCCGAAGACATTCTCGAAATCGCTGACGGTCTCGCCCGCCTGTCGCAGACGCAGGCTGCCCACGGCCCAGATGATGCCCGACAGCAGGGCCATCCAGTCCCCTGCATTACGCGGCAAGGGCAGGCCGCCGTCGCCGCCCAGAATGACGTAGAGGCCGGCGAGACCCAGCACCACAGCCAGGGCCCTGGCCACGGTCAGCCGGCGGCCCATGAAAACGATCTCCAGGATCGTGCCCCAGGCCGGCGTCACGTAGAACAGGATCAGGGTACGCGCGACCTCGGTCAGCAACAGGCTGTCGGCATAGAGGGCGAACGCGGCCCCCAGGCAGAACCCCGAGAAGACCCGGGCGAGGCCGGTTGCCTTGCCCCGCCTCCGGCGCCAGAGGGCAACGGGGGCGAGCAGGGCCGCTGGGACCACGAACTGTGCGACGGTTGCCCAGCCTGCCGAGAGTCCTGCCTCCTCGAAGGCGCGCAAGGGCAGCCAGAAGAGGCTCCAGGCGGTTGCCGCGATCACCAGCGCGACGGAAGGCCAGAACTGCGGGTCGGCTCTCATGTCGCGGAATGGCCTGCACCGTCGGCCGGCGCGCGGCTAAACAGGACCTCTGACAGACCGGCAAGCACGATCAGGCAGCCGCCGGTCGCCTCGCGCCACCCGAAGTCCTCTCCGGCCCAGAGTGCCGCACTGATCGTGCCGAAGATAATTTCGCTCAGGATCAGAATGCCGAACAGGCCCGCTCCCAGCTTGGCGGGGGACCAGATCAGCAGCCCGTTGGTCGGGATCAGGAAAACGATGGAAAACACCACGAGCCACGGCAGCATGGCGCCCCATGACTCCGCCTGCGGCATGGGGCCGAGTTCGCCGGTGAGCAGCAGGGAAAGTCCCACGGCCACCGCGCTGCCGTAGAGGAAAAACGAGAAGAGCAGGCCGAAAACACCCTCGGGCTGCACGGCATGCGCGCGCGCCGCCCCGGTCGCCACCATGGCGCCGCCGGCCAGGGCAAGCCAGTCGCCCGCGTTGCGCGGCCAGGGAAACTCACCCGAGACGCCGAAGATGATCCAGACGCCGGCCAGCGCGAGGGCAAGGCTCAGCGCACGACTCCAGCCGGGCAGGCGGCGGGCAATGGCGATCTCGATCAGGGTCGCCCACAGCGGCGTCAGGTAGAACAGCAGCAGCGCGCGCACGACCTCGGTGAGCAGGAAGCTCATGGCGTAACAGACAATACCGCCGCCCAGCAGTGTGCCCAGCAGCAGGAAGCGCACGCCGGTTTCCCGGCCACGAGACCAGCGCCAAAGGGCGACCGGCGAGAGCAGGGCCAGCGGAATCAGGTACTGCGCGATCGTGCCCCAGCCGCCGGTCAGCCCGCCGGCTTCCAGCTCGCGCTGGGGCAGCCAGTAGAGGCCCCAGCAGCCGGAGGCCAGGGCGACTGCCGCGCAGATGGCGACGTGGCGGGGGTGGCGCATGGACATCCAAGGGAAGGGACAGGTGGCGACACTTAGCACGGCTTTGCGCCATGGGTAGCTTGTCTGTGCGGGATGACAGCGTGACGCGGGCGGCCTAGGCTCCGCGCCATCCGATCCGCGCAACCCATGGAGCATGCCGATGACGCGCTGGGACAAAAGCAAGCTGCCGAGCCGACACGTTTCCGTGGGGCCCAAGAGCGCACCGCATCGCGCCTTCTACTACGCCATGGGCATGACCGATGAGGAGGTTTCCCAGCCCTTCATCGGCGTCGCCACCACATGGAACGAAGCCGCGCCGTGCAACATCACGCTGATGCGCCAGGCCCAGGCGGTGAAGAAGGGCGTCAAGGCGGCCGGCGGCACGCCGCGTGAGTTCACCACCATCACCGTCACCGACGGCATTGCCATGGGCCATGCCGGCATGAAGTCGTCCCTGGTCAGCCGCGAGGTGATCGCCGATTCGGTGGAGCTGACCATGCGCGGCCATTGCTACGACGGCCTTGTCGGCCTTGCCGGCTGCGACAAGTCGCTGCCGGGCATGATGATGAGCATGGTGCGCCTCAATGTGCCCTCGGTCTTCATCTACGGCGGTTCTATCCTGCCCGGGCGCTACAAGGGCAGGGACGTCACCATCGTCGACGTTTTCGAGGGCGTGGGTTCGCACGCCGCGGGCAACATGTCCGATGAGGATCTCAGCGTGCTCGAGCACGGTGCCTGTCCCTCCGGCGGTTCCTGCGGCGGCCAGTTCACGGCCAACACCATGGCGACGGTCTCCGAGGCGATCGGCCTGGCGCTACCGTTCTCGGCCTCGACCCCGGCGCCATACGAAAGCCGCGACGCCTTCTGCGAGCGCGCCGGCCATGCCGTGATGGAGCTGATCAAGGCCAACATCCGCCCGCGCGACATCGTCACGCGCAAGGCGCTGGAGAATGCCGCCGTGGTCGTCGCGGCTTCCGGCGGCTCGACCAATGCGGGCCTGCATCTGCCGGCAATCGCCCACGAGGCCGGCATCGATTTCACCCTCGACGAGGTCTGCGAGATTTTCAAGCGCACGCCCTACATCGCCGACCTGAAGCCGGGCGGAAAGTACGTCGCCAAGGATCTCTTCGACATCGGCGGCATTCCCGTGCTGATCAAGGCGCTGCTCGACGGCGGCTATCTCCATGGCGACACCCTGACGGTCACCGGCAAGACGCTGGCCGAGAACCATGCCGACATCGTCTTTCCCGAGAACCAGGACGTCGTCTATCCGACCAGCCGGCCGATCACCAAGACCGGCGGTGTCGTGGGCCTGAAGGGCAATCTGGCGCCCGACGGCGCCATCGTGAAGGTTGCCGGCCAGAAGCGCCTGCAGTTCCGCGGCCCGGCCCGTTGCTTCGACAACGAGGAAGCCTGCCTGGACGCCGTGCTGAAGCAGCAGTTCAAGGAAGGCGACGTGCTGATCATCCGCTACGAGGGCCCCAAGGGCGGCCCCGGCATGCGCGAGATGCTCTCGACCACCAGCGCGCTCTACGGACAGGGCATGGGCGAGAAGGTGGCGCTGATCACCGACGGGCGTTTCTCCGGCGGCACACGCGGATTCTGCATTGGCCATGTCGGCCCCGAAGCTGCCGAGGGCGGCCCGATCGGCCTGCTGCAGGACGGCGACATGATCGTCATCGATGCCGAGAAGGGCACGCTGGAAGTGGAGCTGTCGGAGGCTGAGCTTGCCGAACGTCGCAACGCCTGGAAGCCGCGCCCGACCGACTACAACTCGGGCATGCTCTGGAAATACGCCCAGACTGTGGGTGCAGCCCAGCAGGGCGCCGTTACCCATCCGGGCGCCAAGGCGGAGACCCACGTCTTTGCCGATCAGTAAACCGATCCTGATCCTTGGCGCGGTTTTGGCGTTTCGCGCCACGACTGCGGCGGCAGAGAGTGATCCCTGCTGGGAGTGCCGGGCTGCAGCCTGTTACTCCAGCTTCAAGGATGCGGCCGACCGCGCCTGGCGCGAGACCGAGGCAGAGGCCATGGCGCGCTGGGATGTGATCCGTGCCGCGACTGCCGATCTTGATGCCGCCAATGCCGAGCACGATGTGTTGGTTGCCGGGCTTGAGCGCCAGCGCGATGGCAGGGTTGAGGCAGCGTACAACAAGATGCTCGCCTGTCTGGCCCCCTGACCCCGCAGTGCCGAGTTCTGGGCCTCGTCTGGCCGGGCCGAAGTCACAAAATCGTGGGACAAGATATCCATCGCTTCAATGCTTGCTTGCAGCGGCATTCCCGCGCGACTATTTGAGCGCGCGACGGTGCGTTGCGCCGCCAGCTATCCCGTTGGCCCCGGAGTTCCCCCGCATGTCGTCTTCCGTTGAATCCACCGAAGTTCCCGGCGGTCGCCGTCGCGGCGGTCGCTCGGCCCGCGTTGCCCTGCGCTCCTCGCCGCTTGCCGACGATGTGAAGCCGATCCGCGCCGGCATGCTGGGCGGCACCTATCGCCCGCTGGACGATCGCGGCATCAGCCGCATCAACGATGCGGTCATGGATTCCCTCGAGCAGATCGGCCTTGGTCAGCCCACCCCGTCCTGCATTGAATACTGCACCGCGGCCGGTGCGATCCTGAACGAGGAGGGACGCCTGCTGTTCCCCCGCGCGATGGTCGAGGACACCATCGCCAAGGCCTGCCGCAACCTTGTGCTCTGCGGCCAGGATCCCAAGCACGACATGGAGATCGGCGGTAAGCGCGTCTATTACGGCACCGCCGGCGCGGCGACCCAGGTGATCGACCCGATCGCGCGGGAATACCGCAACGCCACCGTGCAGGATCTCTACAACGCGGCGCGCATCGTCGACCGCATGGACAACATCCATTTCTTCCAGCGTCCCCTGACCCCGACCGACGTCGACGATCTGCAGACGCTGGACATCAACACGCTCTACGGCCCGATCGCGGGTACGACCAAGCATGTCGGCTGCAGCTTCACGCTGGGGACCAACATGAAGATGGTCTTCGAACTGCTGCACCATGTCGCCGGAGGCGAGAAGAAGTGGCGTGAGCGGCCCTTCGTCTCGAATTCCAACTGCCATGTCGTGCCGCCCATGAAGTTTGGCGAGGATGCCTCGGCCGTGCTCGAGGAGTGCGTCCACGGCGGCATGCCGGTGCTGCTGCTTTCGGCCGGCCAGGCCGGTGCGACCGCTCCCGCCGCACTTGCCGGTGCGGTTGTCCAGGCGGTTGCCGAGGTGCTGGGCGGGTTGTGCTACGTGAATGCGATCCAGCCCGGCGCTCCGGCGATCTTCGGCACCTGGCCCTTCGTTTCGGACCTGCGCACCGGCGCCATGTCGGGCGGTTCGGGCGAGCAGGCGCTGCTTTCGGCAGCCTGTGCCCAGATGGCCCAGCTCTACGACCTGCCCGGTGGCGCCGCCGCCGGCATGGCCGACAGCAAGATTCCCGATATCCAGGCGGGCTGGGAGAAGGGCATCACGAACGTGATGGCCGGGCTTTCGGGCCTCAACCTCGTCTATGAGTCGGCCGGCATGCACGGCTCGCTGCTGGGCTTCTGCCTCGACAGCCTGGTCATCGACAACGACATCCTGGGCGAATGCCTGCGCTGCGTGCGCGGCATCGAGGTTAACGAGGACAGTGTTTCGCTCGACGTGATGCGCTCGGTCTGCCTGGAAGGTCCCGGTCACTACCTGGGCCACAACAGCACCCTGGAACTGATGCAGCGCGAATACGTCTATCCCGAGATCGGCAACCGCATGAGCCCGAAGGAATGGGTCGAAAACGGCAAGCCCGACATCGTGGAGAAGGCGGTGCAGGTCAAGCAGAGTATCCTCGACAACCATTTCCCGCGCCACATTCCCGACGACCTCGACAGCCTCCTGCGCCAGAGCTATCCGATTGCCCTGACGCGCGAGCAGATGGGCTTTGCCGGCTGACTTCCGGTGCGGTGACGGTGGTCATAGTATCGCCGTGACTTCGGTTTAGGCTTGATGTCCGACGACGCAGCCGCCGAACGCAGCAGGGATAGAAGCCATGAACACCATCCGAAACGGCATTCGTGACCTGACTCACGGATTTGCTCCTGTGTTGCTGACTGCCGCTCTCGTGCTTTCGGGAGCCTCAGCCTTCCAGCCGGCGCGTGGCGAAGGCCTTCCCACCATCGACGGCGACGAGGCCTTGCGTTGCGCGGTACAGCGGGCCGTGGACATGGCGAAGCTCGGCCAGCTTCATGATGTCGTGGCGGCCGATCCGGCAAGCCGCGAGGCATTCGATGCGATAGCGGCGGGCAAGAGCGGCTCGGGTGACGGCCTTGCCATGCTGACAGCTCTGGGGCTGGTCGCCGAGGACGCAAACGGTGTGGTGAGCCTTACCGATGCCGGCCGCAATGTGCTCAATCTCGATCAGGCCGGCAGTGCCGATCAGTCCGCCGTGCCGCTTCCGCTCGATGCGAGTCAGAGCGTGACGGTCAGTGAGCCTGGCGCCGTCGCCCACCTGCGGCTCGACACAACGGGCAGCGGCGGTGAAACCATCACCGTGACGGTAACGCCAGCGCCCGGCGGCGACGATCAATGTGCAGCCGGCTTCGATCCGGTGGTGCGCGCAAGCCTGCCCGGGATGCCCGACATGGAGCCTGTCGCCCGCGGCAGCGGGGCTGATCGCACGGCAGTCCTCTATCTCTACAACGTGGCCGAGGGTGCGGCTGTCGAGCTGACGGTTGCCGATGTGGTCGGCGCGCCTGGCAGCTTCGACGTGCGTGCCGAGACCTGGCCTGCTTTGCCACCCCAGACCATGCCCTCGGTCCTGCTTTCGGTCTCCAACGGACCGCTGGCCTTCCAGGACTTCCAGACCCAGGGCGACCGGGCGGTGCTGGCGTTCACGATCGACGAAGGCTACGAAGTTCCCACGCTTTCGGTCCGTGGCCTTGCCGGCGCCCAGCCGGGCGTGACGGTGTATCTGGCCGATGCCTTCGGCGAAGTTTCCGGCGATATCGCCTATCGTTCCTCCTATGCCCCGACCGCGGATGCCACGGTCGAACTGGGTGGTGCCCTGGGCCCGGGCTACTACGCCGCGACCATCGAAAATCTTTCCGGGCGTCCCGGCGACTTCCTGGTTGCGTATTCCTCCAGCGGCAGCGGCGCTGCGCTGCGCGTTTCCGATACGCTGGAGATCGGCGGTGAATCGGCTCAGGTCTTGGGAAGCGATCTTGCCTTCACGGTCGAAAGCGCCGGCTGGTACGCCTTTTCCACCTGGAGCTACGACGAGGTGGACCCGGTCATGACGCTGACCGATGCGATGGGCGCTACGGTTTCCTATAGCGACGATGCGGCCTTCGGCCTGCATCCGCTGATCCTGGCGTGGCTTGAGCCCGGTGATTACAGCCTGGCGATCGAGGGTTTCGATGGCGCCACGGGGGACATCACCCTGGGCTCCTGGAACATTACGCCCCAAACCCTGGACCTGGGCACCGTGGGCCTGGAACAGCAGATTCCCAACGACCTCTCTCAACCCAATTTCAACGTCTATCTGGTGCCGGTAACGGGGAACGAACTGGTCGATCTCGACGTCGAAGGCCTGGGCGGAGACTTTGATTCGACCATGGCGCTTTATGACCCCATGGACATGACGGTCTGGAACGCAGACGACGACGGCGGCGTGGGTTACGGCAGCCGCATTATCAATTCGTTCGACGGACTGGAACTGCTGGCGGTGGTGACGTCCTACGACGGCGCGCGCGGCGGCGCCTATTCGATCTCCGCGGTCGATCACGCCAAGATGGAAAACATCGCGGAATCAGCGACCCGGATCCAGCCCGGCGGCAAGGCGGCCAGCGGCAGCCTCGTGGGTGAAAGCGATATTGCCTGGTTCCGTGTGGACCCGTCGGAAGGCTGGCACGATCTCACCATCCGCTCCGATGCCATGCCCTATCTCAACGTCGATCTCTTCGTCGAGCAGGGCGATGGTTACTACTGGCTCGATACGATGGAGGGTTACGACGGCCTGACGGAGCTCTCCTTCGAGGGCGATCCGGCTGGCGCGATGTTCGTTCTGGTGCGCAACCCAAGCGGCGACGGCGCCGGAGACTTCCGCATTTCCGTCGACTAAGGCGCGCCCCATCCGGGGAACGCAGGCGGGGCCGGAGAGTTGTTCCGGCATAGGGCAGGGGTAAAACGGCCATGCGCTGGCGCAATCGGCGGCAAAGCACCAACATTTTTGATCGCCGAGGGGCCGGCGGCCGTGGTGGCGGCATCCGCATGGCCGGTGGCATGGGGGGCCTGGGTCTTGTCGCGTTTGTCGTGATCGCCCTGCTGCTGGGTGTCGATCCCACGGCGTTGCTCGCGCCATCCTCGGGGCCGGCGCCGGCATCGTACCAGGGCCAGGACGATCTGCGTGACTTTGCCGCGGTCGTGCTGGCCGACACCGAAGATGTCTGGCAGGCCCGCTTCGCCGCTGAGGGCGGAACCTACGAACCCGTGCCGATCGTGCTCTATACGGCGCGCACCAGTTCGGGCTGCGGTCTCGCCGATTCCGCCATCGGGCCGTTTTACTGTCCTGGCGACCAGCGCATCTATCTGGACCTCTCGTTCTTCGATCAGCTTGAGCGCGGTCTGGGTGCGCGCGGCGACTTCGCGCGGGCCTACGTCATCGCCCATGAGGTCGGCCACCATGTCCAGGACCAGCTCGGCATTCTCTCCGCCATCGATCGGCGTATGGCGGGCCTTCCCGAAGCCGAGGCCAATGCGTTGTCGGTCCGTCTGGAACTGCAGGCCGATTGCCTTGCCGGAATCTGGGCGCAGGATGCCGAGGCCCAACTTGGCGTGCTGGAACCCGGCGATATCGAGGAGGCCCTGGGGGCGGCCGGGCGCATTGGCGACGATGTCCTTCAGGAGCGTGGCCAGGGTTATGTCGTGCCCGACAGCTTTACCCACGGTACAGCGCAGCAGCGTATCAACTGGTTCCGCCGGGGATACGAAAGCGACGACCTGCGGGATTGCGACACCTTCTCGGCGGGCGTTCTGTAGGCGATCTCAGGCGCCGTCGCTGCCGAACCCCGGGAGAAGGGGCAGTCCGTCGTCGGGCTCAAACCAGACAATGCGGTCCACCGTGTAGGTGTGCATGGCGGGCGGAAAGGCGCCGGGGTCGTCCAGCGTTGCCGTGTAGATGTGAATCTCCCCCGGCCAGGCATCGCCCGCATAGGTCAGCGACGTGCCACAGGTCCGGCAGAAACCGCGCCGCACGCCGGGCGAGGACTCGTAAACCGCAGTCTCTCCCTTCAGACAGGTGATCTGGTCCTCGGGCACACCGACAAAGGCCGCACCGGGCGCACCAGTGGCGCGCTGGCAGCTTCGACAATGGCACATGCTGGAGAACTTCGCGGGTTCGGCGATGGCGTAGCGCACCGCGCCGCAAAGGCAGCCGCCTTCATGCCGCGTTGTCATCGTCTCCGCTCGTGTGGTGGTGGCGTCCTCCGGGACACAGACTGTGCGGGGAGAGCCAGGAGGGCAGTTCGTCGCCGTGGAACACTTCGGTCGGCGGGAAGGCTTCGGCATCGTCAAGGGTGATCGAGGCGACCGCGATCAGCGAAGCCGCCTGGAAGCGTCCATCGGGATAGCCTGGGTTGGTGTAGGTCAGCGCCGTGCCGCAGCGCCCGCAAAAGCTGCGGGTGACGCCCGGCGAGGATTCATAATCGACGGGCGTTCCCGCGACGATGCTGAAACCGCTCTCCTCGACCGCGATCCACGATACGGCAGGCGCTCCGGATGCCCCCTGGCATGTCGCGCAACAGCAGTAGCAGGAGACCTGGGGCTCGGCGGTGACACGGTAACGCACCGCGCCGCACAGGCAGCCGCCCTCGTGGCCGCTCATGAGGGTGCTCCCGGCAGGTGGAGGTGCATCCAGGCAATCTTCTCCCCGGCGAAGAACTCGCCCGTGGGCGGCACGGCTGCCGGATCGTCGAGGCTCGCCGACAGGACATGCACTTCGCCCGGCAGATCGTCGCTCTCGTAGGTGAGGGATGTGCCGCAGGTCGGGCAGAAGCCCCGGCGCACCGCGGCCGAGGAGGCGTAGAAAGCAGGTTCGCCCTGTGTCCAGGCGAACTGGCCCGGCGCCAGGTCGGCAAAACCCACCACCGGCGCGCCGGTCGCCAGCCGGCAACTGCGGCAGTGACACAGGTTGGCGGCGGGCACCTTGCCGGTGATGCGGTAGCGCACAGCACCGCACAGGCAGCCGCCTTCCAGAATGGGTTCACGCATCACAGGGTTCCTCAGTGCTCGCGCATCAGGCTGCCGAAGCCGGCGATGCTGTCGTTGACTCCGATCAGGCGCAGCATGCGCCAGACCAGCGCCTGGTTGCTGCCCACAACAGGTTTGCCGGTGCGCCGTTCGATCTCGTCGATCACTTCCAGCGATCGCAGGCCGGTGCAGGACATGAAGATGCCGTCGGCTTCCGGCCGGTCGATCTCCAGGGCATAAGCAACGATGTCATCGGGATCGACGCGGCACATGTCCTGGCCGGATTCGATCTGCATCCCGGTGATGCCGACCACATCGAAGCCGCGTTCGGTCAGGAAATCGGCCTCCAGCGTGTTGATCTCGTCGAGGTAGGGGGTGCCAACCACGGGGCGGCGGATGCCCAGTTCACGCAGGGCGGCGACGACGCAGGTCACCAGAGAAGTCGTCCTTGCGTCCGGCTGCCCTTTTGCAAGTTCAGCAGCCACCCGGTCCTCGCCAATCACGACGCTGCCGGAGGTGCAGACATAGGCGACAGCATCAAGGGCGGGCGGCAGGATCGCCGCTGCCCGGCCCAGATCCTGCGCCATCCCTGCCAGGGTCTCCACCGTGGTGCTGTCGGGCATCGGCGAGCGCGTGAAGAAGACGCCGACATCGGCAGGCACCGCCATGCGGATGTCGTCCTCGGCAGTTTCTTCTGACTGGAGGAGGACAAAACCCAGGCGGCCGCGCGCGTGGCGGTTGGAGAAACGTGTCTTGCGGGCAGGTGAGGGTGGCCAGATGCGGGCAAGGTTCTCAACTGCGGCCATGGCGGTTTCCCTCCTCAGATGTCCAGTTCGCACACCACAGGGGTGTGGTCGGATGCCTTTTCCTGGCCGCGCGGACCCTTGTCGACCTCGCAGGCGACCAGGCGGTCGGCCGCCTGGGGCGAGAGCAGGAAATGATCGATGCGCAGGCCGTTGTCGCGCTGCCAGGCGCCCGCCTGATAATCCCAGAAGGTATAGAGATGGACCTCGTCGGGATGCAGGGTGCGCAGGGCCTCGGTCCAGCCCTGCCAGAGCAGGGTGCGGAACTTGGCCCGGCTCTCGGGCCGGCACAGGGCGTCGTCGGCCCAGCCGGCAGGATCGTAAACATCGGCGTCGGTGGGGCAGATGTTGTAGTCGCCGCCCAGCAGAACCGGCTCGTCCAGTCCGATCAGGCCCTGGGCATGGTCGATCAGGCGGTCCATCCAGGCGAGCTTGTAGTCGAACTTCTCACCCGGTGCGGGATTGCCGTTGGGCAGGTAGATCGAGGCGACGCGCAGGCCGCCGGTAAAGGCCTCGACGTAACGCGCCTGTTCCTCCTCGCTACCGCCGGGAAGGACGCGATGGTCCACCTCCATGGGGTGTTTGGAGAGGATGGCGACGCCATTGTAGGACTTCTGTCCGACCACGGCGCAGTTGTAGCCAAGCTCCTCCAGCTCCATCGCGGGAAAGTTCTCCTCGACGGTCTTGAGCTCCTGCAGCAGGGCAACATCGGGTTGGGCTTCGCGCAGCCAGGCCACCACGTTGGGCAGCCGGGCCTTGATCGAATTGACGTTCCAGGTGGCGACTTTCATGCCGGGATGCTAGGCCGAACTGCCCCTCACGATCCACAAGGAACCATGACAGCCCTTTACGAGACCGATCTTGCCTACGTTCATCACACCGGCTTTGGCGATCTTGCGCGCGGTGCAGCACCCGCTCTGCTCGCCATGCTGAAGGAGGCGGGCATCGGCAAGGGCGGCCATGTCCTGGACCTTGGCTGCGGCAGCGGCATCTGGCTCCATGCCCTGGCGCGAGCAGGTTACGAGACGACGGGGATCGACGGTTCGCCCGCCTTGCTCGCCATGGCCCACCGCCATGCCCCGCGCGCCCGGCTGATCGACGGTTCGGTCCATGCCATTGCCTTGCCGTAGGCCGATGCCGTGACGGCGATCGGCGAGGTGCTGGCCTACATGCCGGTGAAGGGCAAGGCGCCGGACCTGGCGCGCACCTTCCGCCGTGTGGCCCGCATCCTGCCCGAGGGCGGCGTGTTCGCCTTCGATCTGCCGGTGGCGGGAAGGCCAGCCATGAACTACCGCTCCTGGCAGGAGGGGCTGGACTGGGCGCTGATGATCGAAGTGGCTGAGGACGCCGGCGCGCAGCGGCTCTACCGGGACATCGTGGTCTTCCGCAAGGTAGGGAAGGGCTGGCGCCGCTCCGCCGCGCGCCATGTCCTGCAGGTGCCCTCGCGCAACAGCGTCGTCACTGCCCTGCGCGAGGCAGGCTTTCGCGTGCGCACGGCCGAGGGTTACGGCGAATGGCCGCTGGCCGCGCGCCGCACGGCGTTTCTGGCCCGCAAGCGCGACTGATCAGATGGCGAAGGAGGTGCCGCAGCCGCAGGAGGACGTGGCGTTTGGGTTCTCCAGGGTGAAATAGCTGCCTTCCAGATTCTCGATGAACTGCAGCTTGGAACCTTTCAGGAACTGGAGCGACATGTCGTCGATGACGACGCGGGCGCCATGGGCCTCCAGCTCGATGTCGCCCTCCTCGGGGCCTTCGTCGAGCTTGAAGTGATACTGAAAGCCCGAGCAGCCGCCGCCGGTCACCAGTATGCGCAGGCGGCCAGCCTTGGGATCGCCATGTTCGGCGGTCATGATCTGGCCGATGCGCCGGGCAGCAGCCTCGCTGACGTCGATGGCTTCGATGGAGGCGTGTTCGTTCATGGTTCTTTTCTCCGTGACCCCAATGTTGGGGGTCTGGTCCCCGCTGTCAATTCACGGCCACGCCAGCATTGCGCGGCCGACGGCCCGCCACTAGGTTCCGCGCCATGTCGCAAGCCCCCTATCCGACCCGTCTGGCGCCCTATGCCTGCGATCCCAGGGCCAGCCGGGGCCGCCGAATCCCTGAGAACGAAAGCGCCAGCCGCACCGTCTTTCAGCGCGATCGCGACCGCATCGTCCATTGCCGGGCCTTCCGACGCCTGATGCACAAGACCCAGGTCTTCGTTGCGCCCGAGGGCGATCACTACCGCACGCGCCTGACCCACAGCCTGGAAGTGGCCCAGATCGCGCGTTCGGTTTCGCGTTCCCTGGGTCTCGACGAGGATCTGGCCGAGGCTTTGGCGCTTGCCCATGACCTCGGCCACACGCCCTTCGGCCATGCCGGCGAGGATGCGCTGGACGCGGTCATGGCGCCCTGGGGCGGTTTCGACCACAACGTGCAGACCCTGCGCATCCTGACCGTGCTGGAAACCCGCTACGCCGCCTTCGACGGCCTCAACCTCACCTGGGAGACGCTGGAGGGCATCGCCAAGCACAACGGGCCGGTCGCCGGCACCATCCCGCCCTTTCTGGCCGATTACTGC
>CALGGB010000168.1 GCA_937880925.1 uncultured Rhodospirillaceae bacterium
ATCGGTCTGCTGATCGGCGCCGTCCTGAAGGGCCAGGAGCTGATCGATTCAGCTCGCATGAAGTCGCAGATGACCCAGCTGCAGAGCTACAAGACCGCCGCCTCGATCTTCCGTGACCGCTACAACGGCATCCCGGGCGACTACAACGGCGCAGAAGAGCGCTTCGGCGCCACCACCGATGGCGGCTTCGGCATTGCCGACGGCGACGCCGATGGCCTGATCGAGGCCAATGCCGGCGGCACAGCCGAGGACGAGCAGTTCTGGGCCCATCTCGTGGCCACCGAGATGCTCACCGGCATCGGCGGCGACGAGTTCATCCTGGGCGAGATGCTGCCTTCCGGCAAGGTCGGCGGCGGCGTCAATGCGATCAGCGTTGCCGCCAACGGCAACACCCGCAACTGGCTGCGCCTGGGCACGCCCAACACCGCCGGCGATACCACCGGCGCGCTGATGATCCCGGCCGATGCCGCCGAGCTTGATACGCAGTTCGACGACGGCCTCGCCGACTCCGGCGACATCCAGGCGACGGGAAACAACTGCCAGTCCGGCGGTGCCTACACCTTCTCCAACGACACACGTCAGTGCGTGTTCTTCTACGACACGAGCCTCTGATCTGCGTCGCGGAATTCGAGAACAAGGGCCAGCCGGGCAACCGGCTGGCCCTTTTTTCGTTTCTCCTGTTCTTGGCCCGCTTCTTGCGGTTGTTCTCCAAAGAGTGCAGAATCATAAAGTGTTAGAGGAATGTCTGCGACTTCCACACGAAGTTGATGGCCTGTCCCGACAAAACCATAGGGACCCAGGAGACCGGTGAGCATTCTCTACCAGGCCCTGTCGCGGGCGGCGCGTGAGAACGCCCGCCGCAGTACGACAGGAACGACATCCGATTCCGGGACCGGCGCAACAACGCCGGAACGGGCATCGGGTACGGCCGCACGCCTGCGCAACTTCACCGCATTCTCCTTCCGGCCCCGCCGAAGCAATCCGGCCGGCCGCAGCCGGCTGGTTATCCTTGGCGTGGTGCTCGCAGCCCTGGTTGCAGGCTGGCTGCTGGTCTCCTCCCTGTCGGACGGCAACAGCGGCCTGGCCGAGATTGCCGCGGAAATCCCCGTCGTCTCCGATCTTGCAGCACTGGTCGGCTTCACGCCCGAACCGATCTACTACCAGCCCGCGGGGGAGCAGGCCGCAGGCCTGATCAACGAACCCGAGCCGGTCACGGACATCGAGCCGGTGTCGGCCGAGAGCACCGAACCAGTCCTGGCCGACGCCGATGAGGCGCTGATGCTCACCCCGCCCCCGGCATTGCCCGATGAAAGCGGCCCGACGGGCGCTGGCATCGAATTCGACATGACCGCCGACACCGCCGACGGCGTTGCAGAGGGCGAGGACTTGGCCGGGAACACAGGCAACAGCGCCACAACGACAGAAGATGCATCGCCTACCGTGGCCGAGGCAGGCGATCCGGCAGGCAACGATGCGACATCCGATACCGTCCCCGCCAGCACCGCTTCAGGCGATGGTGCACCCGCGGCCACGCCACCCGACGAGGCGCCCGCTGCTCTGCTGCCTGCTGCGGCACCCGAAACCGATTCCCTGCACCCCACCGATGCCCCGCCGGCCGAAGCCCGCGAAACTCTGGAGGAAACTCTCCAGCGCCTGGCCAACGAACGCGGCTTCACCGATCTGGCCCCGCCGGTGGACATCAACCGCACGGCAGACGCCCCAGCCGGCGCTGCAACCGACACCCCGCCTGACGATCCCAGCTTTTCGATCACGATCGACGATCGGCCCGAGATTCAGCAGGCAAGCTTCGAGGCCGCCTATTCCTCACTTCTGGCGGGCAACACCGAAGGTGCGCTCAACCTCTATCTCGACGTGCTGAAGGATGATCCCGACAACACCTTCGCGCTGTTCGGTCTGGCCTCCACCCTGCAGCGCATCGGCTGGCTGGCCGAGGCGCGCGCGACCTATGAGGAACTGCTCGCCATCGAGCCCGACAACCGCGGCGCGCTGGCCAACATGATGACGCTGATCAGCCAGGAGGCGCCCGAACAGGCACTGGCCAACCTTGGAAGCCTCTACGAGATCAACCCCGGCTTCAGCCCGATCCCGGCCCAGATGGCCATGCTCTATGCCGGCCAGGGCGACTACGACCAGGCGATCCGTTTCCTCAAGCTCGCAAGCGACCTCAGTCCTGAAAACCTGATGTATGTTTACAATCTGGCCATCATTCATGATCGCCTGGGCGACCACCAGGAAGCCCGTACGCTCTATGAACAGGTGCTGTCGGCAGCCGAGATTCGTGATGTCAGCATTCCCCTGGAGGCTGTGCGCCAGCGCGTCTCCTATCTCAAGAAGCTTTGACGGGAGCCTTTCACCATGCCGTTCCTGAGCCACTTCGGGCTGCGTGAGCATCCGTTCTCGCTGACGCCCAATCCGGCCCTGTTCTTCGGCGGCCAGCTCCACCGTCCGATCCTGGAAATGCTCGCCTTCGCCCTGCAGCGCGGCGACGGCGTGCTGACCGTGGTCGGCGAGGTCGGCACCGGCAAGACCATGCTCTGCCGCCTGCTGCTGCAGGTGCTGGAGCCGGAAGCCGCCGTTGCCTATCTGCACGCGCCGCTGTCCGACGAAACCCAGATCGCCCGTGACGTCTGCCGCGAGTTCGGCATCGCCGTGGATACCCACGGCGACCCCTTCCACCTGCTCAACGACTTCCTGCTCGATCAGCACAGCCAGGGCCGGCAGGCGGTGCTTGTGGTGGACGAAGCACAGGCCCTGGGCCGTCCGGGCCTGGAGACGATCCACCTGCTCTCCAACCTGGAGACCGAGACCAGCAAGCTGCTGCAGATCGTGCTGTTCGGTCAGCAGGAGCTTGACCATCTGTTGCGCCAGCACGCCATGCGCCAGCTCAACCAGCGCATCGCCTTCCGCTTCGAGACACGCGAGCTCAACACGCGCGATGCTGCACGCTATGTCCAGCACCGCATCAACCGCTGCAGCCGCGACGGCGAGATGCACGACATGTTCCAGCCCGCCGCGCTGCGCATGATTGCGCGCCACAGCCGGGGTGTGCCGCGCGTCATCAACATCCTGGCCGACAAGGCGCTGCTGGCAGCCTATGGCGAGGGCAGTCGCATCATCTGCCGGCGTCATGCCATCGCCGCGATCGACGATTCCCCCAGCATTGCCCGGCCCCTGCCCTTTCTGATGCGCTGGACCATGCCGCGCGCCGCCGCCGGCGCCTGAAAGCCGCCGGAACCGCCATGAGCCATCAGATCGACCAGTTGCTGGCCTTCATCGTGGGCCAGGAGGCTTCCGACCTGCATCTCTCCTCAGGGCGGCCGCCCGCGATGCGCGTGCACGGCGACATCATGCCCATGACCGACCAGCCGTTCACCGCAGAACAGGTCCATGTCCTGGTCACCGAGATCATGAGCGATGAGCAACGGGCCCTGTTCGAAGACGAACACGAGATTGACCTTGCCTATCAATCGTCCCCGGAGATCGGCCGCTTCCGCGTCAATGCCTTCACCACCTCGACCGGGCCGGCAGCGGTGCTGCGCACCATCCCCACGGTGGTGCCCAGTCTGGACGCTCTGAAGGCGCCGGGTAGCTTTGCCCGCTTCATGACCCTGGAGCGCGGCCTGATTCTGGTGACCGGTCCGACCGGGTCGGGCAAGTCGACAACGCTGGCTGCCATGGTCGACTACGCCAACCGGACAATGAAGAAGCACATCCTCACCGTCGAGGACCCCATCGAATTCGTCCATCAGGGCCAACAGTCCCTGATCAACCAGCGCGAGGTCGGGCCCCACACGAAGTCCTTTGCCCGCGCGCTGAAAAGCGCCCTGCGCGAGGATCCCGACATCATCCTGGTCGGTGAGATGCGCGATCTGGAGACCATCTCGCTCGCGCTGACTGCCGCCGAGACGGGCCATCTGGTTTTGGGCACCCTGCACACGACCTCGGCACCCAAGACCATCGACCGCATCATCGATGTCTTCTCGGCGGGCGACAAGGACATGGTCCGCGCAATGCTTTCGGAATCGCTCCAGGCGGTGATCAGCCAGGTGCTGCTCAAGCGCAGCGGCGGCGGCCGTATCGCGGCCCACGAGATCATGGTCGGCACACCTGCCGTGCGGAACCTGATCCGCGAGAACAAGATTCCCCAGATCGTCTCCATGCTGCAGACCGGTCAACGTTTCGGCATGCAGACCATGCAGGAGTGCATCCAGCGCCTGGTGACCGAGGGTTCGGTTTCCGAATCCGAACTCGATCGCTTCAAGATCAACTTCGGCGAAAGCGATGGTCCCCCCAAGGGCATCGACATGGGGGCGCTGCCGGCCGACATCGCGTCGACAGCGGAGTCTGCTCCGGCAGCGCCGGAGGCCCCCGAAAAAGGCCGCAAGGGTCTCCTGCGCGGACGCTTCTAGGGCGGATCAGGACTACCCGGAACCGCTTGGCGGCTCCGGGTAGTCGTGTGAATCCGCTCTACATCAACAGGACGAAGGTTCAGCCGGCGCTACCACCTTCGCCTTCCGGCAGGATCATGCCTTCGTGGCTTTCGATGGCAGCAAGGAAGGCACGCTCAAGTGTGGCTGCGGCGAACTGCTGCTTCATGGCTTCAGGCGTGCCGGTGAACAGGATGCGCCCGCCGTGGATCACCCCGACGCGATCGCAGATCTCATCGATGTCCGAGAGGATGTGGGAGCTGAAAAACACCGCGCCGCCCCCTTGCCGATAGGCAAGCAAGCGGTCTTTCAACAGGATGCGCGCGCGTGGGTCGAGCCCGGTCATCGGCTCGTCCAGGATCAGCAACGGCCGTTCGCTGAGCAGCGTCGCAAGCAGGCCGGCCTTCTGCACCATGCCCTTGGAATAGGTCGACATGCGCCGCGACAGGGCAGCAGGGTCAAGCGCCAGGCTCTGCGCCTGAGTCTCCTGGTCATCCAGGCGGACGCCGAAATAGGCCAGCGAGAGTTCAATGAACTCGCCGCCCTTGAGGTTGCGGTTGGGCTGGAGATGTTCGGGCAGATAAGCGATCGCCTTGCGGCTTGCCGGACGCGTGCTTTCGACCCCGAAGATCTCGACCGACCCGCTCTCGGCGCGCGCCAGATCCAGGATCGTCTTGATCAGCGTCGTCTTGCCGACACCATTGAGACCGATCAGGCCGAATATCTCGCCGCCCGCCACCGAAAGGTCGACACCTTCCAGTACCCTGCGGCGGCCATAGAGGACATTGAGGCCGCGGACCAGCAACGCCGGGCTTGCATGATGGTGCGCTGGCAAGGCTTGAGCGTGCATCACTCGATTCCCGTCGCTTGCTGAATTCGCTGGAGCTGCTCCTGCTGCTCGGCCGAGAGCGTCGACGTATCACCCGAGGCCGCCAGGCTTTGCTGAAGCTGCTGAAGCTCCTCCTCCGTCATGCCAAGCGCGGCTGCATTGCCCGATACGATGGCAAGCGCCTGCTGCAGCTCGGCAAGTTGTTCAACCTGCTGCGGCGCCAGCGCCAGACCGCCGGGCGCAGCGTTGTCTGCCGATCCGCCGTCGGAATCTTCGTCGTTGGCGCTATCGGAATCGCCGGTCTCGTCCCCGCTCTGTGCCGTGTCATCTGCTTGCGGCTGATCCTGTGTGCGACCTGCGACCTCGTCGGATTCCACCACCGCTCCATCGCCAACCAGATAGGCCTGCCCGGGCTCCAGGACAAAGCGCCGGGCGCTGTCAGGCCGCGAGGCATCTGGCGTCCAGGTCAGTTCGACCAGATAAGGGGTAACCTGGAGCACGTTGATCCCTTGAGGGATCAGGTCAGGCGTCACGGCTTCCCCATTGAGCCAGAAGGTCCAGCGCTGGCGCGAGAGATACATGATCGCATCGAGCTGGAAGTTGTCACGGTTCAGGACCCGCGATGATGACGCGTCCTGGGTCAGCGCGGCAAACTCCTCATGCACCCCTGTCTGCTCGCGTGCGACATCCTTGGCATCCTCGATCCCCACGATCTGATTGTGGGTGAGCATCAGGCTATTGGTGGAAAGGATGTTGACCAGATCTTCGGGCGTGAAGTGGAACCGCCCCTGAAGATCCTCAATGGGTTGCACGGCCGTAAGGTCGCTGCCTTCCTGAGCTGTTGCCGGAACCAGTCCAGCGGCCACAAACACCGACAGCAGGGCACCCAGGCTGCACCACACAAGAGGCTGGGGAATCACGGCTGGTCCTCTTCGTCTGGCGTCACCGTACGTGCGTTGTTCCATGAAAGACGCAATGTTCCCGTGAAACTCCCGGTGCTGGCGTCGGTTGCTACCCGCTGGATGCTCTCGGACGTAATCGGCTCGTTGCGCGAGATGCTCATTGATTCGATCTGCACCTGGCCTTCCAGACTTCGAACGAAGTCGGCAGTGAAGCCGGCGACGTCGTAATCGGTATACGCCTTCAGATCGATCGAGATTTCCGTCCTGGACAGCAGATACTGAACGCCGCTCTCGCCGTTCACCTCGCGCACCAGTTCGGGATTGAAGCTGTAGGTGAGCGCCGCAAGTTGATGTTTACGGCTGAGCTCTTCGACAAGTTGATTGGCGAGCAGCCTGTCCTGTGGCTCGACGAAACCTGTCAGCAGAATCTGATCGTAACGGCGCCCCTTCTCGCGAATGACACCCAGTTCCTCGTCGATCGTCGCGATGCGCTGGTCGGTTTCGGTGATGTCCCAGTCTCTGGCATCAATGGCAAACTGCAGGCGCGCGTTTTTCTCCTCCAGCTCGCCAATGGCGTAGTAGATACCGCCACCGAACACCAGAACCAGCGCCAGCGGCACCATGATCTTGCGCGCCATCAGGCGCAGGATCTCCGGTGTCAGATACTGGGGGTTCACTGGTTGCCCTCCTGGAGATCGTCGGCAAGGGGAACCCGAATGATGATTTCCGTTTGGAAGATGCGGTCCTCGACAGGGGCGGCATCGCTGGAAAGATCAACCTGCCCGCTAAGGCTCTGGGTCGGGAGCACATCAAGCGGCGGACCCGTCACCTCCACGGTCACGTCGGGAAGCAGGCCGGCTATCTGATCGGCCACGGCGTTACTCATGCTCATGGCTGTCTCGACGTTGCCGCCGGCATCCAGGATGTCGAACGCAAGAACCAGCACAGCCTCCGCGCCATCCACGGTGCCGTTGACCGACCAGGCAACACGGTTGGCGCGCATGCCCTCATCCAGCTTGCTGGCGAGCACCGCCAGCATGGGCAGCGGCGAAGGCACCTCCGCTTCCAGCTGGTCGAACAGGGCAATGGTGTCGGTCACTTCGGGCGCAGAAACCGTGTAACCGCCACGCACCTGAATCGCATGGTTGAGTTCGTCGGTGCGCTCCAGGGAAATCTGGAGAAGCAACTCGGCCTGGTCGGCAAGCTCCAGGTTGGCCAGGTAGGTGTTCACAAGCTGGTAGGAATACCAGCCGATCACCGCCACGGTCACCATGTAGCCGGCGCGGGTCGTCATCATCGCGACCTGATGATGAACGATTTCATCGGGCATCAGCGGCAGCACGGGACGACGGCGCTGGCCGACCCAGGCGCCGTGCAGGATTTCGCCATAGGGGTCGTCGGCCTCCGCCACGCCCTTCAGCTTGAACATCGCCGCGGCATCGTGCGGCGTGATCATCTTGACCTGATGCTCCGGCATACCCAAGGCGACCAGCTCCGGCCCGACCTCGGGCTGGCCCAGAACGATGATGTCGAGCCCCTGGTCGTCGTTGAACGACATGCGGCGCAGATAGCCCATGGTGAGCCGGTGTTCGCGGTCGATGGTCGCGGCGATCTCGGCGGCCGAGGCGCCATGGGGCAGGCTTTGGGTCAGTCGCGAGAACACCAGCTGGCCCTTGTGCACGACGATCTGGCGGAAACCGCCAGTGCGGTGCTGCGAGACCATGATGGTCCAATCGGGCCGATCCGCCTTGCCATGCAACGAGTTCGAAAGCGCCGTCGCCATGGCGAGCGATTCCAGGGGCAACAGGGCGATCGCGCGCACGGGGTTGCGGGCGTTGCGCGCCCATTCCAGCCAGGCGGCGATCAGCCGCGTCTCGGGCACCGAAACGAAGAGGAATTCCTTGTCCTTGCGGGCGCTGCGCTTGTCGCGGCCGAGGAATTTCGCGCCGCGAATGCGCGCGTCGGGAAAGGTCGTGCGCAGCTTGCGCTGGAGCACGCTTGCCTCGTCGAGCATGCCCACGGGCGGGATCGTGTCCTTGACGAAGGACTGCTCCAGCACGTCGACCAGAAGCAGCAGCGGCAGACGCGGCGATTCAGCCAGCATCGCCTCCATCTCCAACAGGTCCTCGGGGGCCGGCGAGGGTGCAAAGCAGCGGTCGCGCACTGTGTTGCCGGCCATGCGCAGGAGGATCGCGCCTTCGTCGCCGATCAGGAGGATGAAGCGGCTGCCGCCGCTGAGGAGGGACAACATGCGCGCTCAGACGCCAAGGTTGCCGAAGCTGTCATAGATCGGCCCCATGATGCCGACCACGACCCAAAGCACGATGGAGCCGATCAGCACGGTCAGCGTCGGCTCCATCATGCCGATCATCGACTGCACGGAGTTGTCGACCTCGCGGTCGTAGAAGTAGCCGATGTTCTCCAGCGCCTCGTTGAGCTTGCCGGAATCCTCGCCCACCTTGAACATGCGCACCACCAGATGCGGGAACTGGCCCGTCGATTCCAGGGCCGCCGACAGCGCGCTGCCGCCCTGCACGTTCTGGCGCGCCGTGCGCAGGGACTCCGCCAGCAGCCGGTTGGCGACCACGCGCTGGCCGGTGTCGATGCACGAGAGAATGTCGATGCCCGACTTGAAGGTGAGCGAAAAGAAGTGCGAAAAGCGCGACAGCGCGATCTTCTTGAGCACGGGGCCGATGCCGGGAATCCGCAGCTTGAGGGCGTCCCACTGATAAGCGGCGGCCTCCGACATGCGCACCGCGGCGCGACCGAGCAGAAAGAGGCCCACCGGAACGGCGACTACAACCCACCAGTAGGCGGCGAAGAAATCGGAGGTTCCGATCAGCGCCTTGGTCACCAGGGGGAGCTCGCCCTGGGTCGAGACCAGGAACTCGGCCACCTGGGGCACCACGAAGATCATCATCATGAAGACGACGCCCAGCACCATGACGAGCATGAACATGGGGTAACGGGTCGCCTTCTTGATCTTCTGGGTCAGTTCCGACTGCCACTTGAGATGATGCGATAGGTGGCCGAAGGCATCGGAGAGGTTGCCGCTCTGCTCGCCCGCCGAAATGACGCCCGTGAACACCGGCGAGAAGATCTTGGGATGCTGTTCCAGCGCCTTGCTGAGATACATGCCCTCCGAGACACTGCGCACGACCTCGGTCAGCACGTTCTGCAGGCGCGGTGAATCGGTCGCCTCGCGTACATCGTTGAGCGACTCCAGCAGCGGCACGCCGGCACGGTCGAGCTGCTCGAGATGGATGCAGGTCTGGATCAGGTCGTCGGTCGTGACCTTCTTCTGCAGCAGGTTGCCAAGCCGACTCTGGCGCACCTCGGCAAAACGGATGAGGTCGAGCCCCATCGTGCGCAGGTTGGACTCCAGGTCCATGGGATTGACCGAATTGAGGGTGCCGGCAACGCTGCGCCCCCTCTCGTTCATCGCCCGGTACTTGTAGAGCGGCATCAGAGCATCCGGTCGGTCATGTCGATGTGGGCAACCAGCTCGTCGACGCTGGTCTGGCCCATGAGCACCTTGCCGACGCCGTCGTCGGCCATGTTGCGGAAGCCGTGGCGGCCGGCCGATTCACGCAACTCCGCGCGCGAGGCGTTGCGCGAGACCAGTTCGTCCATCTCGTCGTCGAAGGGCAGGATCTCGACCGTGGCGATACGGCCGCGATAACCCTTGTTGTTGCACATGTGGCAGCCCACGGCGTCGTAGACCTCCGGCGGTTCCTCGGCGTCCTGGCCCAGGATGCGGCACTCCTCCGCCGTGGCCGGACGCGCGGTCTTGCAGTGGTCGCACAGCTTGCGCACCAGGCGCTGGGCGAGGATGCCGATGATGTGGCCCGACAGCATGGAGGCGTTGAGCCCCAGATCGACCAGGCGCGGAATGGCGCCCAGGGCATCGTTGGTATGCAGCGTGGTATAGACCTGATGGTCCGTCATCGCCGCGCGCAGGGCCATGGTGGCGGTATCGCTGTCGCGCACCTCGCCGATGAAGACGATGTCGGGGTCCTGGCGCAGGATCGAGCGCACGCCCTCGCCGAAGGTCATGCCCGAGGATTCCCGGATCTGCGACTGGCGGATCAGCGGCAGCTCGTATTCCACCGGGTCTTCCAGCGTCATGATGTTGACGCGCACGGAATTGATCTTGCCCAGCATGGCGTAAAGCGTGGTCGTCTTGCCCGAGCCGGTCGGGCCGGTGATGACAACGACACCCTCGGGACGCTTCAGCAGGGTGTTCATGACCTTGACGTTGTGCTCGGAGAAGCCAAGCCCCTCCAGGGGCTTCAGCGACTTCTGCTTGTCGAGCACACGGATGACGATGTTCTCGCCATGGATGGTGGGGTGCGAGGCGACACGGAAATCGACCTCGCGGCCGCCGACATAAAGGCTCAGGCGGCCGTCCTGCGGGTTGCGCGTGTCGGCGATGTTCATGCCCGAGATGATCTTGATGCGCACCGAAATCGCCGGCCAGTAGTCCTTGTGGAAGGTGCGGATCTGGGTCAGCACGCCGTCGATGCGGTAGCGCAGGCGCACGAACTGGCCTTCGGGTTCGAAGTGCAGATCGGAGGCCCCGACCTTCACCGCATCCATGATGATGGCGTTGACCAGGCGCACGGTCGGGTTGACGTAGCCGTCCTGGGTGGTCAGCGCGTGGATGTCGACGACGCCGGTCTCGATCTCGCGCAGGATGCCGTCGATCGACATCTCGTAGCCGTAGAGCCGGTCGACGGCGTCGGAGATATCGCCCTCGGAAGTCAGCAGCGGCTGGACCTCGATGTCGCGGCGGAAGCAGCGGCGCAACTGGTCGAGCGCCAGAACGTCGTAGGGGTCCGACATGGCGACCTGGAGCACGTCGCCGTCCATAGTCACCGGGATCACCTTGTAGCGGGCCGCAATGTCCTTGGGCACCTTGCCGATGAGTTCGGGATCGAACATCGCGGTGCTGGGATCGAACTGCTCCAGGCCCGCGCTTTCGGCGAGCACGGCAGAAAGCGCCGACTGGGTGATGAAGCCCATTTCAGTCAGCACCTCGCCCAGCATCTTGTCGCCGCGTTTGCGCTCGTAGAGCGCGACGTCGAGCTGGTCCTGGGAGATCAGGCCCATGTGGACGAGATGATCGCCCAGGCGCATCTGCGGCTGACGCCGCGTCTGCATGCCGGCCTCCTCGCCAGCGGCCTGCTCCTTGGGCGCAGCGACGCCGGGCTCGATCGGAATGTTGGCGACCTCCGCGGCGGTTGGCGCGTAGGCGCCCGCGGAAGGCTGGATCGTCGCCGCAGACGGTGCGATCACGGGTTCGGAGGGCGCGACCGGCGGAGCGTCTGGCGCCGCATCGCGCGGCGCCGCCGGCGGCGGTGCGAGCGGGGCGGCCACGGACGGCGT
>CALGGB010000169.1 GCA_937880925.1 uncultured Rhodospirillaceae bacterium
CTGCCGGTTGAGCCGCTTGGCCGGGTTGAACGAGGCTGCAGCACTCTGGGCGATATAGGCCGCGCGCACACCGCGCATCTCGCGCAGGTTCTCCTCGTCCTGCTGCATCAGGTCGGTACCGTCGAAGATCACCTGTCCGCCAGTGATGCGGCAGCCGGTGCGCGCATAGGCCATGGCCGCCAGGCCGATCGTCGACTTGCCTGCGCCGGATTCGCCGATCAGGCCCAGCACCTCGCCGCGCCCGAGCTGAAGATCGAGGTTGTTGACGATGACGTTGGTCGCGCCATCGGCGCCGCGCGCCTCGACGCGCAGCTTCTTCATCTCCAGCAGAAGGTCGCTCACAGCTCCTGCTCCTCGAAGGCGGCGGCCGCCGAACGGTTCTGGCGCGCCAGGATGTAGTCGACCACCAGGTTGACGCCGATGGTGAGCAGGGCGATGGCGCCGGCGGGATAGAGCGGCGCCGGGATGCCGTAGCTGATGACCTGCGCGTTCTCGCGCACCATGCCGCCCCAGTCGGCATAGGGCGGCTGTACGCCGAGGCCCAGGAACGACAGTGCAGCGATGAACAGGAAGGCAAAGGAGAAGCGCAGGCCGAACTCGGCAATCAGCGGCATGATCGTGTTGGGCAGGATCTCGCGCCGCATGATCCAGACCAGCCCCTCGCCGCGCAGCCGTGCGGCCTCGACGAACTCCATCACCGCCACGTCCATGGCGATGGCGCGCGACAGGCGGAAGACGCGCGTGGAGTCGAGCACCGCGATGACCAGCACCAGGATGTAGATCTGCGTGCCCAGCACCGAGATCACGACCAGCGCCAGGATCAGCGTGGGGATCGCCATCAGGGCATCGACGATGCGGCTCAGCACATTGTCCACGATGCCGCCCAGCACCGCCGCTGTGAAACCAAGGAGAATGCCCATGGAAAACGATAGCAGGGTGGCACAGAGCGCGATCAGGATGGTGGTGCGCGCGCCGTAGATGATGCGTGTGAGCATGTCGCGGCCGATCTGGTCGGAGCCCAGCCAGTGCTCGGCGCTGGGCGGGGCCCAATTGCCGAGGTCGCGGAACATCTGCGTCTCGCTGTAGGGCGCGATCCAGGGTGCAAAGATCACCGCGAATGCGTTGATCAGAATGATGCCGAGCCCGATCCTGGAGGCCAGCGGCATCTCGGCGAAGAAGCGCCAGTCGAAGCTCTTCTTGGGCAGTGCGTCGGGAACCTTGTCGTCGATCATGGTCATCGCGGCCTCACTTGGGGTGCCGCAGGCGCGGGTTGGCCAGGATCGACAGGATATCGGCGGTCATGTTGAGGCCGACATAGACCATGGCAAAGATCAGGCCGCAGGCCTGGACCACAGGCACGTCGCGCTTGGAGACCGCATCCACCATGTACTTGCCCAGCCCATCGTAGGTGAAGACGACCTCGACCACGACGACGCCGACGACCAGGTAGGCAAGATTCAGGATGACCACGTTGATGATCGGCGAGAGCACGTTGGGCAGGGCGTGCTGGACCACGATGCGCCAGTTGCGGATGCCCTTGAGCTCGGCCATCTCGATGTACGGGCTGTTCATCACCGAGAGCACGGCCGCGCGCGTCATGCGCATCATGTGGGCAACCGTGACAAGCGTCAGGGTCAGCGCCGGCAGAATCAGCAACGGCAGTTTGTCCCATAGATCCATGCGCACATTGACGCTCGACATGCTGGGCAGCCAGCGCAGCTGCACGGCGACGACGAAGATCAGCACATAGCCGATAAAAAACTCTGGCACCGAGATCGAAAGCAGGGTGGTGATCGAGATGCCCCGGTCGAAGAGGGTGCCCTGCTTGATCGCTGCGATGAGGCCCAGGACGATCGCCAGAGGCACGGCGATCGCCGCGGCCACCCCGGCCAGCAGCAGGGTGTTCTCCAGGCGGAAGCCGATCTGGTCGGAAATCGGGCGGCGGCTGGTCAGCGACATGCCGAGATCGCCCTGCAGGAAATCACCGAGCCAGTCGACATACCTTTCATAAGGCGGGCGGTTGAGCCCGAGCTGGTTGCGGATCGCCTCGGTGTTTTCGGGTGTCGCCGTCTGCCCCAGGATCGCAGTCGCCACGTCGCCAGGCAGGATCTCCGTGTCTGCGAAGATGATCACCGAGACGACCCAGAGGGTCATGACACCCAGCGCCAGGCGGCGCAGCAACAGGTTCAGCATGACGTCGCAGCCATGGCGCAAGTGCGCGCGAAACGCACAGTCATGCTGACGGTGATGCGATCACCCATGGCCCCCTCGACCTCCGCGGCGGCATTTTTCCGCCCATTTTTGACGCGACACCCCGTCGCGTGAGGCCATTTAAGCGCATTCCGCGCAAAAGGGAAAACCGCCTTTCGATCCTGCGTCGTGCTTTATGCCGTTACCGGCACGTACCATTCGCGCCCGCGCACGGTCTCCACATACTCGGGCCAGTGGAAGCCGATCGGCGGATCGAAGTCGGGCGGCAGCAGCGGCGGGACCCATTTGGAGCCGCCGATGCCGCCGCCGGTGCGCTCGTTGAACTCGTCGCGGGCGCGCTGCAGATCCTCGGGGCTGGTCAGCAGATCGATGATGGTCGCGCCGATGGTCTTGGCCGCACAGAAGATCGTCGGATCGATCGTTGCTGCATGGCCGCCCAGGGCATTCCAGGCCCAGTTGGGATAATCATAACCCTCGGGCGCCTTCAGGCCGCAGCGGCCCACGATCAGGCGCACGGTGGGCGTGTGCCAGGTCCAGTCGACATAGTCGTCGCTGGTGTAGTTGACCTGCCAGGGCGGCAACATGGCGCGAAGCTGCGCCTCGCCCGCCTCGGGCGGACAGAGCATCCCCATGGCGTCGAGCACCGGCTGCTCCATGGGTTCGACGCCGAGGTTCTTCTGGATCTCGCGGCAGAACGTGAAGGCTTCCTCGTCCCACACCGGGGCGCCGATCTTCTCCAGATTGCGCCAGCAGACTTCGGCCATGGCGTGGTTGGGCAGGCCGACGCGGGTCTTGGTCTCCCAGCGCTTGGTCACGGTGCAGTGGGTGATCCCGGCGACATGCTCTGCGTTGTTGTCGAGCACTTCGGCGATGCGCTGCTGCATGGCCAGTGTCGGGGCGCGCCAGGAGTACTGGATCTGGGAAAAGCGCGGCGCCAGGTTGTCGGCGGTGGCATCGCCCGAACCCAGGATCGCCTCGTTGAGCGTCCAGGTACCGGTATGGGGCAGCATGGATTCCTTGGTGTACTTGGTCGTGGTGTACATCAGGCATAGGGCGTCGTTGGCGCCCGGCGCGCGGGCCATGGTGTGGGCGTTGGAGCCGCCCGGGGCACCGACGCTCTTCCAGGTCTCGGGCTCCTCGCAGACGAAGGTGTAGATCGCGCTCCAGTAGCTGCCGCAGTGGGTGTCCCAGATCGCGGTGTTGGCGCGCACGGTGCCGAAGGAGGGATGGAACGACACGGCGGCATCCATGTCGTCGTAGTAACCCTTCGCCGCGTGCACGGGCTTGGAACCGCAGACCTTCTCGGCCGGCTCGCCAAGAAACTTCAGGCGGCCCTTGATGCCGTGCTTCTCCATCGCCGCCTTGGCCGCCAGCACGCCGCCGAGTGCGGAGATGCCGAGTGCCGAGTGAGGGTCGGTGTGGCCGGCCGCGGCATGGTGGATGCCGTCGCGCAGCTTCTTGTAGGGCACCCGGTCCTGGTTGTTGCCGGGCACCGCATCGTACTCGGCATAGGAGCCGATGGTCGGACCATCGCCGTTCGACCAGGTGGCGCAGAAGGCCGTTGGCATGCCGCCGGAGGCTTCCTCGACCTCGAAGCCCTGCTTCCTCAGCAGATCGACATACCAGGCCGCCGAGCGGTATTCGCGCCAGGCAGGCTCGTGGAAATCCCAGACCGTGGCGTGCCAGTCCGACAATGTCTTGCGCTGGCTCTCGACCCAGTCGATTGCGCTATCGATGCCCGCCTTGCTGGCCATGATGGTCTCCCCGGTAGTGCGTCGCGCCATGAATGACGGGCGCATGATAGCCAGCCCGCCGCGTTACGCCACGGTTTCGCGTCGCGGCCCATTGGCACTAGCATCGCGCCACACAAGGAGAAGCCCGCATGAACCACCCCGCCGGCAGCGATACGCCCCCCGGGTTTCGCGTGATCTACGAAAACGAGCGTTTCGAGGACCTGATCGGCCCGATCCTGTTCCGCGACAGCGAGACCGAGCGGGTCGGCGCCTTCCGTGCCGAGCCCAAGCACTGCAATGGCTGGGGCTCGGTCCATGGTGGCATGCTGACCGCCTTTGCCGATGCTGCCCTGACCGGCATCGACAACTTCCACCGCGATGACGCCTCCACGGAAGGTGTCGTCACGGTCTCGCTCAACTGCGAGTTCGTCGCCGCCGTGCAGGTCGGCGACTGGGTGGAGTGCCGGGGCGAGGTCGTACGGCGAGGCGCCAGCCTGGTGTTCATGCAGGGCCGCCTGATGGTCAAGGGCAAGACCGTGATGACCTGCTCCACCGTGCTCAAACGCATCGCCAAACGCTAGGAGGACAGAACAATGGCCAAGGAAACACTGAAGCCGATCGGCGCCGAGATTGCCCCATTCACGTACCCCAGCACCCTGCTGCGGGCGCAGCGCCAGGATGGTCCCGCCGGGCTCGACATCGCGCTGTTTGGCCTGCCCTACGACGGCGGCACCATCGCACGCGATGGCTCCCGCCACGGCCCGGGCCAGATGCGCCAGATGTCGATCAACATCCGCGGCACCAATTCCTCGACCGGCGTCTCGCCCTTCGAGACCTGCCGCATCGCCGACATCGGGGACGCCCCCATCAATACCTTCGACCATGAAGCCAGCGTCGACATGATGACCGATTTCTGCGCCAGAGTGGCCCAGGCCGGCGCCTGGCCGCTGGCGGCCGGCGGCGACCACCTCATCACCCTGCCGGTGCTGCGCGGCACGGTCGATCCGAAGAATCCTGTAGGCCTGGTCCACTTCGATGCCCACCCTGACACCCACGACAAGATCTTCGGCACGAGGCTCAACCACGCCACGCCGTTCCGCCGCGCTGTCGAGGAAGGCCTCGTCGATCCCAAACGCCACGTCATCATCGGCCTGCGGGGCACGACACGCCCGACCGATGCCGCCATCGACTGGGCGCGCGAGGTCGGCATCACCATGATCGATGCCGATGCGTTCTTCGACATGGGCCCCAAGGCGACCGTCGAGAAGGCCTGCGAGATCGCAGGCGGCGGCCCGGTCTATGTCACCATCGACATCGACGGCATGGACCCCGCCGATGCCCCGGGCACCGGCTCTCCAGAGCCCGGCGGCATGCGCATGCGCGACATGCAGGTCATGCTGCGCGGCCTGCGGGGCCTCGATATCGTCGGCGGCGACGTCAACGAGGTTTCCCCGCCGCTCGATCCCACCGGTTACACGGCCTTCAACGCAGTCCACCTGATGTTCGAGGTGCTTTGCCTGATGAGCGAGAACCGCGTTGCGCGTGGCTTGTAAAGTTTCAAGGGCCCGTCCCATCACGATGCTTTGACGAGTCCGTGGTCCTCAACAGCGAACGAACTGCCTCCAGCGACGTTAGGTGTGCATGGCGGCGGCTGCATTGGCACAATCAGGCGCCATGCAGCCGCCTTGTGTCTCATTGCAAAGGAGAAACTCACATGCATCGCACTATTCGTACCCTTCTGGCTTCGACCGCCATCGCCCTTGCCATTCCGGCCGCGGCCCAGGCTGCCTCGAGCCTGCCTTCGCCCATCGAGATCAACGGCGGCAATATCACCGAGGTCGAGATCAGGGACGGCCTGACAGAGCTTGGCTACACCGACATCGAGTACATCGCCGGCGCCGGCCGCTACTGGACCGTGCGCACGCACTACAACGGCAGCTACGTGCCGCTGCAGGTCGATGCCGATACCGGCGCCGTGACGCGCATCGGCGACCCGGACATGCAGACGATCTCGCTCGTCAGCGGCACCGATGACGAACACCTGATGGAAGGCCTGCGTGACCTTGGTTACAGCAATGTCATGATCGGCGCCAAGCAGGGCCGTTATGCCGACGCCACGGCGTGGCGTTATGGCCAGGACGTGAAGGTCACGATCGATCTGGAGACCGGTGAGGTCACCAATGTCGATCAGGACGAGACCTGGTACGTCACCATGAACGACGCCATGACCGACGCGCAGATGCAGGCCGAGCTCGAGAAGAAAGGCTACACCGAGGTCCACGAGCTGAGCGCGACGGACTCCGGCTGGACCGGCTTTGCCGTTCAGGACGGCGAGAAGATGAAGGTCTGGGTTGATGCCGAAACCGGCGAAATCCGCGCCTGGAAGATGGACGGCCAGGGCTGATCCAGCCTTAGCTGACAGATCAAGGGGCCGGCATCCGCCGGCCCCTTTTTTTGTGTCCGCAGCCTAGCTGCCAAGCCAGGCGAACTTGGCGATGAAGAGGGCCGCCAGCACCAGCACCGCCGGCTTGGCCTCGCTGAAGCGGCCCGAGAGCAGCTTGATCGCGGCGTAGGTGATGAAGCCCGCGGCCAGGCCGTCGGCGATCGAGAAGCTGAATGGCATGGTCAGCGCCAGGATAACCGCCGGCACGTATTCGGTGACGTCGCTCCAGTCGATCTCGGTGATGCCCTGGGCCATGATGCAGGCCACGAACAACAGGGCCGGCGCCGTGGCATAACCCGGCACCGTGTCGGCCAGCGGCGACAGGAAGAGCGCGGCGAGGAAGAGAATCGCCACCGTCACCGCGGTCAGTCCCGTGCGCCCGCCCGCCTTCACGCCCGCAGCGCTCTCGATGTAGCTGGTGACCGAGGAGGTGCCGACCAGGGCTCCGGCCGTGGTCGCCACCGAATCGGCGATCAGGGCCCGGCGCAGGCGCGGCAGCTTGCCATCCTTGTCGAGCAGACCGGCGCGGTGGGCGACACCCATCAGCGTGCCCGCGGTGTCGAACAGGTCGGTGAAGAGGAAGGCGAAGATGATGCCGAACAGCGCGGCATCGAGCGCCGCACCGATGTCGAGCGCGAACAGGGTCGGCCCCAGCGAGGGCGGCATCTGCGCCACGCCCTGGAAGTCGCTGACCCCCAGCACGATGCCCGCGGCCGTCGCGGCCAGGATGCCGATGATGATCGCCCCCGGCACCTTCAGGGCATCGAGCGCGGCGATCAGGATGAGGCCCGCAACCGCCAGGATCACCGGCCAGGAGGTGACGTCGCCCAGACCCACCAGGGTCGCGGGATCGTCGACCACCAGCCCGGCATTCTTCATCGCGATGATGGCGAGGAAAAAGCCGATGCCCGCCGAGGTCGCCATCTTCAGCGAGCGTGGGATGGCGTTGATGATCCACTCGCGCACCGGCAGCACGGAAATGACGATGAAGCAGATGCCGGAAATGAAGACCGCGCCCAGCGCCGTCTGCCAGGGATAGCCCATGCCCAGGACGACGCCGTAGGTAAAGAAGGCGTTGAGTCCCATACCCGGCGCCTGGGCGATGGGATAGTTGGCATAGAGCCCCATCAGCGCCGATCCGATCGCCGCGGTGATGCAGGTGGCGACAAAGACCGCCCCCTTGTCCATGCCGGCATCGGAGAGGATCAGCGGGTTGACCAGGATGATGTAGGCCATGGTCAGGAAGGTCGTGAGCCCGGCCAGGATCTCTGTACGCACGGTCGTGCCGTGCTGGTCGAGCTTGAAGTAACTGTTGAGCATGATGTCCCCCTTGGCGCCCGTCCCCCGGGCCGGCCGATTCTAACAGTCTTGCGACAGCCGGTCCGCGCCCGGTGTTGATAACTTCGCCGCCTTGACCGCACGGACCGCTGCCGGGATAGTGGCGTCACCAACTGGCACTTGGCGTTCCTTGAGGGCCGCGCCGCCGCCCCGTTCCGGGCGCGGCGAACCCGTCTGCAGCAGGAGCCGCCATGCTTCCCATCATCGACATCTCCCCCCTTTGCGGCAGCGACCGCGCCGCCCGCCTTGCCGTCGCCGAACGCATCGGCGCGACCTGCCAGGATGTCGGCTTTCTCTATGTCGCCGGCCACGGCGTTTCCGATGCTGTGATCGCCGATGCCCGCGCCGCCCAGGAGACCTTCTTTGCCCTCCCGGACGACGAGAAGCGCCGCCTGACCCGGCGCGAGGGCGTCTATCGGGGCTACATCCCGGTCACGCCCTTCGGCCGCAACCGTGAGGATGCGCCGCCCGCGCTCTACGAGGCCTTCATCGTGGGCGAGGATCCCGCCCCCGACGACGCCGAAGTCATCGCCACGGCGGGGCTTTACGGCCCCAACGTCTGGCCCGAAAGACCCGAAGGTTTCCGCGCGGCGATCGAGGCCTATCGCCATGCGGTCGATGCCGTCTCGCGGCGCCTGCTCGGCGCCTTCGCCCTGGCGCTGGGCCAGCCCGAGGCGGCGCTGACCGGCCACTTCAGCCATCAGCTCACCAACATCTCGCTGCTGCACTATCTGTCGCGGCCCGGCATGGCGGATGCGCCGCCCGACGAACTGGCCGCGCACCGCGACACCAATGCCATCACCGTGCTGCTGCCCAGCCCCGTGGGTGGGCTGGAGGTGCAGCGCCCCGACGGCGTCTTCGTGCCCGCCCCGCCCCAGCCCGGCTGCTTTATCGTCAACATCGGCAACATGATGGAGTGCTGGTCGGGCGGGCGCTTCCGCTCGACCATGCATCGCGTTCATCCACCCCGCGACAGGGAGCGTTACTCCATCGGCTACTTCGCGGTGCCGAACTTCGACACCGTGGTCGAACCCCTGCCCGGCCTGCCCGTGACCGGCAAACCCGACGACATGGCGCCGCGCCATGCCGGCCACGACCTTGCCGGTTTCGTCGCCGGCTTCGACCGCCACATGCGCGAGCACGCGGCGGCCTGAAGCCGAGGCACCCGCCCGCCTACTTCACGTCGGCAGAAGCGCGATAGGCCTTCTTCAGCTTGGCGAGCGTGAAGTTCTTGTCCTTGCAGGCGTCCAGGATCACCTTCTCGCTGCGCGCCTGCATGGCGGCGGTCTCGGGGATCTTGTGGGCGATCGCCTTGGGGATGACGACGGCGCCGTGGCCATCGGCATGGATCAGGTCGCCGTCCTTGACCCACATGCCCAGCACCTGCACGTCGCCGCCGAAATCGACATAGTGGACATGGGCATGGCTGGGGCCGATCAGGCCGGCGATCGCCTGGAAACCCGGCGCCCACATGTCGATGTCGCGGATCGAACCGTTGGTGACGAGACCCAGGCAGCCCAGCGCCTTGTGCAGGTTGGAGTTCACCTCGCCCCACATGGCGCCGAACCCGGCGCGCTCGCCGTCAAGGTCCTGCATGATGCAGATCGAGGGCGCGGGTGAGGAGGCCATGTAGTCCCAATAGGCCTCGCGCAGCTTCGTGGCTTCCGCCGACGACATCGACGAGGGCTCGACCGCGCGGCAGGTCGCGGTCTTGGCGAAGCCGACGATGGGCTTGGCCCTGGGGTCGACGCAGACGAAGGGCTGGGTGATGAAGCCCCTGCCCGCCTGCTCGATGTCGAGCACGTCCATCGTGTTGCAGATGGTCGGCGTGTCGATCTTGGCGAGCTGCTTCAGCAGCTTCGGGGTGATTTCGTCGGACATGGTGGTCTCCCTTGTGGCGGTGAAGCTTAGGCCCGGACCGGCGTTGCCGTCACGGTCCTGCAAAGACAAGTTCGTTGGCACGCGGAGACGCGGAGGACACATCCTGTTGGGTCTCCGCGACCTCCGCGTCTCCGCGTGCCGATCGCTACGTGTGGTCGCGCGGCACCGTGCGGTTCCAGGAGCGGGCGAAGATCCGTTCCCCACCCTCGAAGGCGTCGAGGTCGGCGTGGAGAAGGTAGGCGTCCTTCGTCAGTTTCATGGTGCAGCGGGCGTCGTGGCGCATCACCCAGGCGCCGCGCTTGCGCTCGAAGCCGTAGTCGATGGCGCCGGTGGCGCTGGCGGGATCGTCGGGGTGGATGGTCCACAGCTCGCGCCGCCAGGTGGCGATCTCCAGGCCGATCTCCTCGATGCGGTGGCGGCCGTCGTCGAACACCACCTCCAGCGACCACACGCCGGTCTCCGCGTCGATCGAGGCGGTCTGGCGCTTCTCGCCCGGCGTCATCGGCGTGACCGTGCCCGAGGGTCCCTCGCGCGGCGGGTCGAAGCAGACCCTGGCATCCTCGGGCCGCACCTTGCGCAGCGGCAGGGCAAGGCTGCTGGTGCCGGGCATCAGGGTCAGCGTCGCCGCTTCCGGCGCGGGCCAGACCATGGGGAAGTAACTGGTGGAGACGGCGACCCGCAGGCGATGGCCGGGCTGCACGCTGTAGGCCGTGTCGTTGAGCCTGAAGGTCACCGTGTAGGTGCGGCCGGGCTCCAGCGCGACCGGGTTCTCCTGGTCGTGGAGGTGGCAGAGGTTCTTCACGCCCCAGGTGATGCGGCTGACCGCGCCGTCGGGGTGGATGTCGCCCAGGCGCACCAACGCCTGAGCCACGGGTTTGTCGACGCTGAACGATAGCGTCACCTCCGCGGCGCCGAGGAATTCCAGCGGTTCGGCCAGCACCTCGCCGTCGAAGCACAGGGAACCGGCATCCTCCATGCGCTGGTCGGTGGGAAGATCGGTGCCGGTATCGTGGCGGCACCATTCGCCGGCTGCGAAGCCGACCGAGAGCGGCGAGCGGATGCTCATAGGCGCGTTGCCGCGCTCGGGCGCATCGGCCAGCGTGCCGCGGTCGTTGAGCGCCAGGGTCTTCCAGGCGATGCCGCCGTCGGTCACGGGCCACACCGGCTCGCCGATCCAGCGGCCGGGCCAGTGGACCACGCGCGCCATGGGCTTTTGCGAATCCAGCATGTAGGCGCGCAGCATCGGCTCCTCCATGATGCCGGTGTCGATGCCCTTCAGCCAGTGATCCCACCAGCGCACGTACTCCGACAGCACGTCGGCCATGGGGCCGGGCCCGCCGCGGAAGCCGTAGGTGTGCGACCACGGGCCGACGACGCCGATGCGCGGCACCGACAGACCCTCCAGCAGGCGCGGGATGGCGTTCTGGTAGCCGTCGTTCCAGCCGCCGATGGCAAAGACCGGGCACTGGATGGCGTCGTAGTCCTCGTTGACCGAACCGTGTTTCCAGTAGGCATCGCGGCGCTGATGCTTGAGCCAGGTTTCGAGCAGCAGGGGTGTTGCCTCCAGCCGCTCCAGCCACATCGCGCGCCAGTCCTCGCCGACAACGTCGGGGTCGGGCGGCGGCGGGCTGACACGGCCGAAGAAGGTCGAGGCCCAGGAGAAGTTGTCGCCCAGGACGCAGCCGCCCATGTAGTGGATGTCGTCGTTGTAGCGGTCGTCGGTCGAACAGGCGGTGATGATGGCCTTCAGCGCCGGAGGGCGGCGCGCGGCGACCTGCAGGCCGTTGAAGCCGCCCCAGCTGATGCCGATCATGCCGACCGCACCCGTGCACCAGGGCTGCGCGGCGATCCAGGCGATGACCTCCAGCGCGTCGTCCTGCTCCTGCTTCAGGTATTCGTCGCGCAGCAGGCCGTCGCTGTCGCCCGCGCCGCGCAGATCGACACGCAGGCAGGCATAG
>CALGGB010000170.1 GCA_937880925.1 uncultured Rhodospirillaceae bacterium
CGGTCGGCCACGCTGCCCACGGCATCGACATGGCCCGAGACGACATGACCGCCCAGTTCATCGCCCATACGCAACGAACGCTCCAGATTCACACGGGTGCCCTGCTGCCAGCGCCCCAGGGTCGAACGCGAAAGGGTTTCGCCGGACACATCGATCGCGAACCAGCCCTGCCCCTTCTCGACGACGGTGAGGCAGACCCCGGCACAGCATATCGAAGCGCCAATGGCGACGCTATCGAGGTCGTAGGCGGTCTCCACCACAAAGCGGGTGTCACCCCGCTCCTCGACAGCGCCCACGCGCCCCATGTCGGTCACGATGCCGGTGAACACGTTTCCTGTCCCTTCACGACCTGGCGATATCCAGGGTCAACATGGTATCGGCTCCGATCTGCGCAAGCCTTACCGGCCGGCCGCGAATTGCATCTTCAAGGACCTGCGCTTCCAGGGCGCCGACAGCCGCCTGGGCGTCCGCGCCCAGGAGCCGGGGCGCCTGAAACCAGACCAGGGTGTCGATCAGGCCATCACGCAAAAGCGCCGTGGCAAGCGAAGGTCCGCCTTCCACCAGCAATCGGGTGAGGCCGCGCTCGCCGAGTGCGGTCATCATGGCGATGAGCGAGAGCCGGCCATCATCATCCCGGCGCACCTCGATAACCTCTGCGCCACGGTCGCGCCATGCCGCAGCCACGTCGGCGGGCGCGCCTTCGCCACAGACGAGCCACAGGGGCGCAACAGCCATCGAACGCGCCAGCAGGCTGTCGGTGTGCGTGCGCAAACCGCTGTCGGCCACGATACGGACCGGCTGGGATGCTTCCAGACCCGGCAGGCGGCAAGTGAGCGCTGGGTCGTCGGTCCGCACGGTTCCGGCCCCGGCCAGGATCGCATCGTGGCTCGCGCGCAGGGAATGGCCACGCTGGCGCGCTTCCTCTCCCGTGATCCACTTGCTGATTCCAGAGGCCAGCGCAACACGGCCGTCGAGGGTGGCGGCGACTTTCAGGGTGACGCCTGGCCGCAGGCGCGTGACGCGCGAGACAAAACCGGCATTGACCCGCGCAGCCTCGTCCGCACAGACGCCGAGCGTGACCTGGATACCGGCAGCCTTCAGCCTGGCGATGCCCTGACCTGCGGTGCGCGGGTCGGGATCCTCCATCGCGATCACCACGCGCTCCAGGCCGGCCTCGATCAGGGCATCCGCGCAAGGCGGCGTCTTGCCGTGGTGGGCGCAGGGTTCCAGGCTGACATAGGCCGTGGCGCCGCGCGCTGCCTGCCCTGCGTGGGCCAGTGCTTCGGTCTCGGCATGGGGCCGTCCGCCAAGGCGGGTTGCTCCCCGTCCGACCACGCGACCCTCGCGCACGATGACGCAACCGACCGAAGGATTGGGCCAGGTGCGGCCAAGTCCGCGGCGCGCAAGTTCCAGCGCCGCGGACATGTGGCGAAGATCGACCTCAGTCGTCGTCGCGGATGCGGCGCGGGATCGTTGCAATGCCATCGAGTTGCTCGACGAACTGTTCGAAGTCCTTGGCCTCGCGGAAATTGCGATAGACCGAGGCGAAACGCACGTAGGCCACGGGATCGAGATTGGCCAGACCTTCCATCACCATCTCGCCGACGACGCTGGAAGGAATTTCGGCTTCGCCCATGCTTTCCAGGCGGCGCTGGATACCGGTGACCAGGCGATCGACCCGCTCGGGATCGACCGGACGCTTGCGGATCGCGATCTCAACGGAACGCGCCAGCTTGTCGCGGTCGAAGGGCGCGCGGCTGCCCGACTTCTTGACCACCGTCAGTTCGCGCAACTGGATACGCTCGAAGGTGGTGAAACGGCCACCACAATTCAGACACTGGCGCCGCCTCCTGATGGTGGCGCCATCCTCGGTCGGACGGGAGTCCTTAACTTGTGTCTCTTCGTGACCGCAGAAGGGGCAGCGCATGTTGTTCCTCTCTAGCCCAGGTTCATCGCGCCATAGACCGGGAAGCGCTGACAGAGATCGGCGACGCGAGCCGCGACCGCCTTTTCCACCTTGCCGTTATCCTCGCCGTTGGCGGCCAGACCGTCGAGCACTTCCACGATCATCTCGCCGATCTGGCGGAATTCGTCCTTGCCGAAGCCACGCGTCGTGCCCGCCGGGGTGCCGAGGCGAATGCCCGAGGTGACCATCGGCTTTTCGGGATCAAACGGGATTGCGTTCTTGTTGCAGGTCATGTCGGCGCGCTCGAGGCTCTTCTCGGCAATGTTGCCGGTCAGCTTCTTGGGCCGCAGATCGACCAGCATCAGATGGGTGTCGGTGCCGCCCGAGACGATGTCGAGGCCGCCCTTGACCAGGGTCTCGGCCAGAACATGCGCGTTGTCGACCACGGCCTGGCTGTAAACCTTGAAGTCCGGGCGCAGCGCTTCGCCAAGCATCACCGCCTTGGCAGCGATGACATGCATCAGCGGGCCGCCCTGCAGGCCGGGGAACACGGCCGAGTTCATCTTCTTGCCGATCTCCTCGTCGTTCGAGAGGATCATGCCGCCGCGGGGGCCGCGCAGCGTCTTGTGGGTGGTCGTGGTCACGACATGGGCATGAGGCAGCGGGCTGGGATGCACACCGGCAGCCACGAGTCCCGCAAAATGGGCCATGTCGACGTGGAGCAGCGCGCCGGCCTTGTCGGCGATTTCGCGCATGCGCCTGAAATCGATGACACGGGGAATGGCCGAACCGCCGGCAATGAGCAGTTTGGGCTTGTGCTCCATGGCCAGGCGCTCGACCTCGTCATAGTCGATGTTGCCGGTGTCCTTGGAGACACCGTAACCGACGGCATGGAACCACTTGCCCGACTGGGCCGGAGCGGCGCCATGGGTGAGATGGCCGCCATGGGCCAGCGACATGCCCAGAATGGTCTCGCCCGGCTTGACCAGGGCCAGCATGACCGCACCGTTGGCCTGTGCGCCCGAATGAGGCTGCACATTGACGTAAGCGCAGTTGAACAGTTCCTTGGCGCGATCGATGGCAAGCTGTTCGACGACGTCGACGTATTCGCAGCCGCCGTAATAGCGCCGACCGGGGTAGCCCTCTGCATACTTGTTGGTCAGCACCGTGCCCTGGGCTTCCAGAACAGCGGTGGAAACGATGTTTTCGGAGGCGATCAGCTCTATCTGGTCGCGCTGGCGATGCAACTCGCCGCGGATGGCGTCGAGAATGGCGGGGTCGCTGTCGGCCAGGCGTCGCGTGAAGAAATCGCCCGAGGCAGGCTGCTTGTCAGACATGACGATGAAGCTCCGAGGAATAAGGGATCAGGCCGGACGCGGTGTGGCGGGCGGCGGCGACAATTTGTCCACGCGCCGCTGATGCCGTCCGCCTTCAAACGACGTTTCCAGGAACACTTTGAGACAATCACACGCGGTCGCCAGGCCGATCAGTCGCGCGCCCAGCGCCAGAACATTGGCGTCGTTGTGCTCGCGCATCAGCCGCGCAGAGGTCACGTCATGGGCCAGACCGGCGCGGATATGGCTGTGCCGGTTCGCCCCGATCGAGATGCCGATGCCGGTGCCGCACACCAGAACCCCTGTATCGGCCTGTCCCTGGGCCATGGCTGCGGCCAGCTTGTCGGCAAAATCGGGGTAGTCGACCGATTGGGAACCATCGGTACCAAGATCAACCGGATCGCAGCCCAGCTCGCGCAGTTGCGCAACCAGTGCCTGCTTCAGTTCGAACCCGGCATGATCCGATGCAATGACGACCCGACGTGTGCTCACCGTGTGCCCCCCATATCGGGCGTTTCTTGGGTCGAGCACTACCATAGGCGGGGTGTCCTTGCCAGCACCGCTCATGGTGCGCTGTGCCGATCCCCGATGTTCAGCGAAAGCACAGATGGAGAATGATGACCAATCATGCCGCGATGGACTTGAGGCCAACGAGCAACTATTATCGAAGCAACAGTTTTTTCATGAGGTGAAGGAATGAATGATCAGGATGGTGCAATCGAGTTGACGCTCAGTGAAATGCTTGAAATGACCACCGAAATCGTTTCGGCCTATGTCAGCAACAACACGGTGGATTCGATGGCCCTGCCCGGCCTGATCGAAAGTGTGCACCGGGCGCTGGTGTCGCAGGGAGGCATCGCCGCCGATGCGGCGGCAAACGCAGAACCCGCCGTGGCAATCAAGAAATCGGTCGGCACAGAGCACATCGTCTGCCTGGACTGCGGTCGCAAGCTCAAGACGCTGAAGCGCCACCTGCGTGCCGATCACGATCTGTCGCCGGCCGACTATCGGGCGAAGTGGGGCCTGCCCGCCGACTACCCCATGGTTGCGCCGAACTACTCCAAGGCGCGCTCGGCTTTTGCCAAGCAGATCGGTCTGGGCCGCGCCTCGGACACCTGATGCGGCACTGGCTGTGCAGGGACGGTCGTGAGGCCCTTGTGAGGATGGCCTGCAATCCTCTACCGTCTGGAGAGCGACGGGCTGAAACGCCAGCATCAAAGCTGCGCGCCCGCCGGACCAAACCTTGGCAACACGGGAGAACAACGGGCATGCCTAAGTATATGAGGAAAGCACTTCTCGCATCGGTCGCGCTGGCTGGCTTTTCACTGGGTTCTGCCGCAATGGCGCAGGACGACGTGAAGATCGGTGTCATCCTTGGGTTCACCGGGCCGATTGAATCGCTGACACCGGACATGGCGGCCTCCGCAGAACTGGCCATGACGGAAGTCACCGAATCCGGCCTGCTTCTGGGCGGCGCGACGGTGACCCCGGTGCGCGGCGATTCGACCTGTGTCGATGCCGCCGCCGCGACCGCGGCCGCCGAACGTCTCATCACTTCCGACAATGTCGTCGCCATCGTCGGCGCCGACTGCTCGGGCGTGACCACCGCGATTGCAGAAAGCGTGGCGATCCCCAACGGTGTTGTCATGGTTTCGCCCTCGGCAACCTCCCCTGCGCTGACCACGATCACCGACAACGGTTACTTCTTCCGCACCGCGCCTTCCGATGCGCGCCAGGGCGAGATTCTGGCCGATGTCGCCATGGAGCGCGGCATCGAGACCGTGGCCATCACCTATACCAACAACGACTATGGCAAGGGCCTGGCCGACAGCTTCGCCGCTGCCTATCAGGCCATCGGCGGTACGGTCGCTGCGACGGCAGCCCACGAGGACGGCAAGGCTGACTACTCGGCAGAGGTCGCCGCGCTTGCCGCGTCGGGCGCCGACACACTTGCGGTCTTTGGTTATCTTGATCAGGGCGGCAAGGGCATGATCCAGACCTCCCTCGACACAGGCGCCTTCTCCAGTTTCATCCTGGGCGACGGCATGATCGGCCAGTCGCTGATCGACAACATCGGCGATGGCCTGGTCGGCACTGTCGGCACCGTGCCGGGCAGCGATTCCGAAGGCGCAGCAAGCTTCGACGTCTATGCCAGGGAAAGCGGCATCGAGGGCGACGGTCCCTACCGCGCCGAGTCCTATGATGCTGCCGCGCTGATCATGCTGGCGATGCAGGCGGCCGGTTCCGCCGATCGTGCGGCAATCCAGGCGCAGATCATGAATGTCGCCAACGCTCCGGGCGAGCCGATCGGCCCGGGCGAACTGGCGCGTGGCCTGCAGATCCTGGCTGATGGCGGCGAGATCGACTACGTCGGTGCCACCAATGTCGAACTGACCGATGTCGGTGAAGCAGCGGGCTCCTACAAGGAACTCGAGGTCGTCGGCGACTCGTTCACGACCATCCAGGTCCGCTAGAACGCCAAGCATCAAGGCGGCCCGGTTCCCGATAGCGGGGCCGGGCCGTTTTCTTGCCCGCGTCCGCGCCATGATCAGGGTCGAAAACGTCCATAAACACTTCGGTGGTCTGCGCGCCGTCGATGGCGCGACTCTGGAGATCGCCAAGGGCTCGATCACCGGACTGATCGGCCCGAACGGTGCGGGAAAGACCACCCTCTTCAATGTCATTGCCGGCATGTTCGCGCCGTCCGAGGGGCGCGTCCTGCTGGACGGCGATGACATCACCGGGCTCAAGCCTCACGAACTGTTCCATCGCGGCCTGCTGCGCACCTTTCAGATCGCCCATGAATTCGGTTCACTGACCGTGATCGAGAACCTGATGACGGTGCCGGCGAACCAGAGCGGCGAACGCCTGCTCGACGTCTGGCTCAAGCCCGGCCAGATCCGCGCGCAGGAACGTGCGATCCGCGAAAAGGCCGAGGAGGTCGTGGCCTTCCTGGGCCTGGAGGCCGTTGCCGGCGAACTGGCCGGCAATCTTTCGGGCGGCCAGAAGAAGCTGCTGGAACTGGGCCGTACCATGATGGTCGACGCCAAGATCGTCTTCCTCGACGAGGTCGGTGCCGGCGTCAATCGCACCCTGCTGCGAACCATCGGCGATGCCATCCTGCGTCTCAACCAGGAGCGCGGTTATACCTTCTGCATGATCGAGCACGACATGGATTTCATCGGCCGCCTGTGCGACCCGGTGATCGTCATGGCCGAGGGCAAGGTACTGATGCAGGGTACGGTCGACGAGGTGAAGTCCGATGAGCGCGTCATCGAGGCCTACCTCGGACGCGGCGTGCAGAACACCCGGAAGGTCATGGCATGAGCTTCCTGATCGCCGAAAACATGGTCGGTGGATACGGCGGGTCCGATATCCTGAAGGGTTGCACGATCGCCGTCGAGAAGGGCGAGATCGTCGTCATCGTCGGCCCCAACGGCGCGGGCAAGTCCACCGCCATGAAGGCGGTCTTCGGCATGCTCGATCTGCGCGAGGGCAGCGTCCGCCTGGGCGAGGACGACATCACGACCCTCAGCCCCCAGGAGCGGGTGCGCCGCGGCATGGGCTTTGTGCCCCAGAACAACAATGTCTTCTCCACCATGACCGTGATGGAGAACCTGGAGATGGGCGCCTATCTGCGCGAGGACGACTGGAGCGAGACCCTCGATCAGGTCTTCACCCTGTTTCCCATCCTGAAGGAGAAACGCCAGCAGGATGCCGGCGAACTTTCGGGCGGCCAGCGCCAGCAGGTCGCCGTGGCGCGCGCGCTGATGACACGCCCGCAGGTGCTGATGCTGGACGAACCCACCGCGGGCGTCTCTCCCATCGTCATGGACGAACTCTTCGACCGCATCATCGAAATTCGCAACACCGGCATCGCTATCCTGATGGTCGAGCAGAACGCTGCCCAGGCCCTGGCCATCGCCGACCGCGGCTATGTTCTGGTGACCGGCGAGAACCGCTTCAGCGACAGTGGCCAGGCCTTGCTGGAGAACGACGAAGTCCGTCGTTCCTTCCTGGGCGGCTGAGCATGGACGACATCCTCAACGCCATCGTGCTGCTGACCAACTTCGTCATCGTACCAGCGCTGGCCTACGGCGCGCAGCTTGCCCTGGGTGCGCTGGGCGTGACGATCATCTTCGGCATCCTGCGTTTTGCCAACTTCGCCCATGGTGACCTGATGGCCTTTGCCACCATGGTCGTCATCCTGGTGACCTGGGTCCTGCAGGATGCAGGCATCGGCATCGCCCCCCTGCCCACGGCGCTGATCGCCCTGCCCGTCGGCATCCTGGCGGCCATCGCGATCAGCCTGTTCACGGATCGCTGCGTCTACCGCTTCTATCGCCAGAAGAAGAGCGCGCCGGTCATCTTCGTCATAGCCTCCATCGGCGTGATGTTCATGATGAACGGTATCGTCCGCGTCATCATCGGGCCCGATGACCAGAGCTTCGGCGACGGCGCGCGCTTCCTGATCCAGGTCACCCAGTTCCGCGAATGGACGGGCCTGAAGGAAGGCCTGGCGATCAAGATGAGCCAGGCGCTGACCCTGGGGGTCGCCGTGATCGCGGTTGCCGCGCTTTTCTGGTTCATGCAGAGGACCCGCGCCGGCAAGGCGATGCGCGCCTATTCCGACAATGAGGATCTGGCCCTGCTCTCCGGCGTCAATCCCGACCGCGTCGTCTTCTACGCCTGGGTCATCGCCGCCACGCTGGCGACGATCGCGGGCACGCTCTATGGCCTGGACAAGAGCTTCAAGCCTTTCACCTACTTCCAGCTTCTGCTGCCGATCTTTGCCGCGGCCATCGTCGGCGGCATCGGCCAGCCGCTGGGCGCCATCGTCGGCGGCTTCATCGTCGCCTTCTCGGAAGTGACCATCACCTACGCCTACCGCAAGTTCCTGCTTTACCTGCTGCCCGCTGAGTGGGTGCCCGATGGCCTCGTCCAGTTCCTCTCCACCGACTACAAGTTCGCGATCTCGTTTGTCATCCTGGTCGTGGTGCTGCTCGTGCGCCCGACCGGCGTCTTCCGGGGCAAGGTGATATGACCGTGAACCCGCGCGCCTGCATCTACTTTGGCCTGATGGCGCTGGCCCTGATGGCGGTTGGCTTCCTGCAATCCTGGTCGCTGGCGCTGACCATTCTCAACCTCTGCCTGATCTCCTCGATCATGGCGCTGGGCCTCAACATGCAGTGGGGCTACGCCGGCCTCTTCAACGTCGGCGTCATGGGCTTTGCCGCGCTGGGCGGCGTTGCGGCCGTGCTGGTCTCCCAGCCTCCCGTGGCCGAAGCGTGGTCGGCCGGCGGGACGGATCTCGGTCTCACCGTCCTGGCGCTGGCCGCCGCCATCGCCATTATCGTTCTGGTACGACGGGCCATGGGCAAAGGGCCGCTGCGGACTTTCGTCACCTTCGTTCTTGCGATCGCGGGTTACGGCTTCGTGCGGATCTTCTTCGATCCCGCGAGCGAGGCGATCGAATCCGTCGATCCCTCCAAGACAGGTTATCTGGGCGGCCTCGGCCTGCCGATCATCCTGGCCTGGCCCATCGGCGGCCTCATCGCGGCCGGTGCGGCCTGGATGGTGGGCAAGATCGCGCTGGGCCTGCGCGCCGACTACCTGGCCATCGCCACCCTGGGCATCTCCGAGATCGTGCTCGCCATGCTGAAGCACGAGGACTGGCTCTCGCGGGGCGTCAAGAACGTCACCGGCCTCTCCCGTCCCGTGCCGTATGAGATCGAGTTGCAGACCACGGATTGGTTCCTGGGGCTGACCGAAAGCCTGGGGGCCGCGCCCATCGAGGCTTCCAGCGTCTTCGTGAAGATCTGTTACGCGCTGCTCTTTGTCGCCGTTCTGGGGATCCTGATGTGGCTGGCCGAGAAGGCCCTGCACTCGCCCTGGGGTCGCATGATGCGCGCCATCCGCGACAACGAAACCTCCGCGGAGGCCATGGGCAAGGACGTCACCCGGCGTCATCTGCAGATCTTCATCCTGGGTGCCGCGGTCGTCGGCCTTGCCGGCGCCATGCTGGTGACGCTGGACGGCCAGTTCACGCCCGGCACCTATAACCCGCTGCGCTATACCTTCCTGATCTGGGTGATGGTCATCGTCGGCGGCTCCGGCAACAACTGGGGTTCGGTGCTGGGCGGCTTCCTGATCTGGTTCGTCTGGGTCGAGGCCGAACCCGCCGGCCTGTGGCTGATGGATCTGGCGACCTCGGGGCTCGGCGAATCCAGTACCCTGCGCGCCCATCTGCTGGAGAGCGCGCCGCATATGCGCCTCTTCGTCATGGGGCTGATCCTGCTGCTGGTGCTGCGCTTCAGCCCGCGCGGCCTGCTGCCGGCAAAGACGCGACACCAGTAGGCGGGAGGCGCTGGCCGGCGATCAGGCCGCCTTCAGTTCCGCGGCCAGCGCCTTGATGTGCTCCAGCCCCAGGCCGCAGCAGCCGCCGATCGCCTGCACGCCCATGTCGAGCCAGGCCCTCGCCTCGCGCGCCAGGTCAGGCGGATCGATGATGTCCTTGAAGTTCCAGTGTGGCATCTCGAAGTGGCCGGAATCGGGATAGGCCAGCATTGGCCCGTCGAACTGCTCGCGCAGCAGGGCAAGCGCCGGGCCAGTGACGTTGACGTTGGAATGCATGACACCGACGACGCGTGCCGAACCGGAAAGCGCGGCGGCGACCGTCTCTTCAAAGGGGTGGTTCTCGAAGGCGAAACTCACGATCTTGCCCTCGTGGCTGCGCGCGCTCATCCCACACCAGATCGGCAACCCTGTCTCTTCGGCCGCCTGCATGGCCAGGCGGATGTGGCGCGGCCGCGACATCATCTCGAGCATGATGAAGTCGACACCGGCATCCTTGTGCAGGCCGGCCAGTTCCCGAAAGTTCTCCAGCACCGTCGCGTCGGGAGGATAGCGGTTCGGGTCGTTGCGTTCGCCGCCGGGCTGCATCGGCATCATGTGCGAGAGCGACCCGCCGATGGCGACGGCCCGCCCACCGGCCGCACGGTCACGTGCGCGCAGGGCAATCTCGGCGGCTTCCCGGGCCAGCGCCTGCGTCTTGTCGGCGTGTCCCGCGGCTTCCAGCATGTGCCGTGCATTGGCATAGGTGTTGGTGACAATGATATCGGCGCCGGCCCGGATGTAGTCCTCGTGGACGCCGAGCAGGATGTCCGGGTCCGTGCGCGTCGCCATGGCGCACCAGGCGCCATCCACCATCGCAGCGCCGCGCTTCTCCAGCTCGGTGCCCGTGCCGCCGTCCAGCAGCAGCACCTCGCCGGCGGCCAGCCGGCGCTCGATCGTGTCCATGGTCATCGTGGCATCCCCGGAATTGCTGTTCCGGCGCAGTCTAACGCGGGCATTTTCCCGCGCCAGTGTGCCTCGAAGAAATGGTGAGCCCGCTGGGACTCGAACCCAGGACCCTCTGATTAAAAGTCAGATGCTCTACCGACTGAGCTACAGGCTCGAGGCGGCGCGACCATAGGAGCGGCCCCCTGCCCGGTCAACCTCGCGCTGCGTCCCTTCTTGAGCGTAACATGGCGGCCTTCCATGACGGTCCCAGTCTCATACGACACGCCGCAACCGAGCGGTCCCCAGCGCCGCCGCGACAACCTGCGCGGTGCGGTGTTCATGATTGCGGCCGCCGGCGCCTTCGCGGCCACGGCGGCGCTGGTCAAGGCGCTGGGCGACAGTGGCGTCGATGCCTTTCAGACCGTCTTCGTGCGTGCCGTGATCGGCCTGCTGGTGGTGGGACCGATGCTGTGGGCGCGCGGCATCGTGCCCTGGCGCAGCAGTCACATGAAGCTGCACCTCTCGCGCTCGATCACCGGGGGCCTGGGCGTCACCATCGGCTTCTACGCCTTCACGGTGATCCCGTTGGCGACCGCGACCGCGATGAACTTCACCACACCGCTGTTCATCACCCTGCTTGCTGCCGTCGTGCTGCGCGAGAAGGTCGGCTGGCGCCGCTGGTCGGCGACCACGGTGGGTTTCCTGGGCGTCATCGTGATGATCCAGCCCGGCAGCGCCGCCTTCGACCCTCTGGCGCTGATCGTGCTCATCCAGGCGCTGTGTATCGCCATTTCGGTGGGTCTCGTGAAAAGCTTCCCGCGTGCCGAAAGCCAGCTTTCCATGCTGTTCTTCACCTTCTGCTCCTCGGGCCTGATCTCTGCCTGGCCGGCGCTCGCCCACTGGCACATGCCGGATCTCGACGAGACGCTGCTGCTGCTCGGCGTCGCCTTCTTCGGCATTACGGCACAGGCCTGCGTGCTGCGCGCCTACCGGCTGGGTGAAGCCAGCTACATCGCGCCGCTGTCCTATATCCGGCTGATCTTTGCGGGCC
>CALGGB010000171.1 GCA_937880925.1 uncultured Rhodospirillaceae bacterium
CTTGTCTGCACGCTCAATGCCGCGCGGGTGCTGTCGTCAACGGCAGCGATGCTCCCACCGTCAAGCACGGTCACCGAGAGCGTATCGTCGAGAGCATAGGTCGTGATGGTGGCGGTATCGTCGCCCTCTCCGCCGATCACCGTGGTCTCCGCACCTGCCGGCTTGCCCCCAGCACCAAATGCCTCGGCTGCCAGAGAAGGAACCAGGGTGCCGCGCACAACGAGCACATCGTCGCCGTCGCCCCCGTCGAGCAGGTCGTTGCCGTCGCCGTCGCTCAGCGTGTCGTTGCCCGAACCGCCAAACAGGAAGTCGTTTCCGGCGCCGCCGGAAAGTCTGTCGCCGCCGCCATTGCCCTGCAGGATATCGTTGCCGCCATCGCCACCGCCCAGCGTGTCGTCACCGTCCCGACCCATGATCAGATCGTCACCAGACAGACCGTTCAGCAAGTCGCTGCCGGCGCTGCCCTCTCTGAAGATAAATCCTGACCCGTCGTCGGCCGGAGTCTGCCCCCAGACGATAAACGTGTCGAATGCGGTCTTGGAGGCATTGGCGTTGTCGGTGACCAGCAAATCCTGGACGCCATCGCCGTTGAAGTCGCCGACCGAGCTCACGACCGTTCCCATGCGCTCGCCCTTGACGTCGCCGAGAAGGGTGGAACCGGTGCCCGAGGCTAGGTCGCTCGCGTTGATCGCGGCGGGACCACCTGCTGCATGCCCAAAAATCACGATCGCCGCGCCATGTTCGTAGCCAAGCCGCTTGTCCTGGTAAGCGTTGACAGCAATGTCGGCCAGACCATCGTTGTTGATGTCGCCCAAGGCGGTGACATGACTGAATGCGCCACCGTAATCGTGCGTGATCTTGAAGCCGTTGGTACCGTCGAGCGATCTGATCTGGAAGTTCGCGGTGTATCCTCCCGTCTTGCCGTAAACTAGGTAGGCCGCGCTGTCGGAGCCGAACGATGTCTCGATCGATGTCGCATTGACCAGGTAGTCATCAATGCCGTCGCCATTGAAATCTCCAACCGCTGCGACACTGGTGGCGAAGTTGCTGCGATCCGAAGGCCCGGTGATCTTGAAGCCATTGGCACCGTTGAGGCTTCCGACGCTGATCGAGGCATCAAAGCCGCCGGCCTTGCCGAAAATGACGTAGGCGTTTCCATCCTGGTCGTGGCCGACCACGCCGTCGGGCGGCGAGCTCACCAGGACGTCGTCGAAGCCGTCCCCGTTGATGTCGCCGATGCCCGCCACGTTGCCGCCGACGTTGCGGTAGGACTCATCTCCCAGGATGCGATAGCCGTCACTTCCATCGAGCGCGCCAAGGTCGAAGTCCGTCCAGGGACCGTTATGGCCGAAAACGATATAGGCCGCGCCGGCCTTGGTATCGAAGGCCTTGACGTGCTTCATGCCGACGACGAAATCCTCGAAGCCGTCACCGTTCACATCGCCGGCAGCGGCGACCTCGCCATAGAACAGCTTGCTGACGCTGGCCGGGTCCGAATTGACGAACGATACATCCGAAAGTGTGTTCTCTCCGGATGAGAGATAACTCGCATTGAACGGCCCGGAGCGGCCGAAGACGATCTGGCCGGCGACCGTCCCGTAGGATGCCCAGTAGAAATCGTCGAAACCGTCGCCATTGATATCGCCGAGCAAGGCGCCCTCGACCCAGGCACGGCTCCCGGAACCGGTAATGCGAAAGCCGTCGGTCCCGTTCAGACCATTGAAGGAGGCCGGTAGCCCGTCCAGATCGGCGCGGCCGAAAACGAAATAGCTGCTCTGGTAGGTATGCAGGAAGAAATCGTCATAGCCGTCGCCATTGAAATCACCTCCGGCGCTGAAACCGAAATTGGTCGAGAAGGAGTAGGGCTGGACGAACAGCAGCTCACCCTCATCCGGCGTCATCTCCCGGATCACCTGGACATCGGGATAGGAGCCGACAGTCGGCAGGGAAAACTCGAACTGTTCCACCACAAGGCTTCCAAGCCCGGTTGAAACCAGCAGGTCCGTGCCCTCAAGCGAATAGGAGCGCCAGGTTTGCCCTTCGCGTTCGATCGTGCCCTGATCGAGCCAGGCACCCTCCAGGATCGCCATATCATCGGCGTCGCCGACCAGAGCAACGGGAGCGCCGCCCAGCAACGCCTGCACTGCGACAAGGTCGAGCACGAACACGCCGTCCTGGTCATCGGAGAAATCGACAACCTCCAGGCTGGTTGTGGTGGTGATGGTATCCAACGCTCGCAGATCGACGAGGCCCGAGCCCGTCATGAGCAGGTGATCGAACCCCTCACCGCCGTCGTAGCTGTCCAGGCCATCGCCAAGCAGAAGGTGGTCGTTGCCGGCGCCTCCGCGCAGGGTATCGACCCCGTCGCCACCGGAAAGGATATCGCTGCCCTGGCCACCCTCCAGGAGATCCGCGCCGCCACCCCCTACCAGAACGTCATCGCCGCCCTCGCCCATGAGGGTATCGTCGCCGCCGGCGCCTTCGATCCGGTCGCTGCCTTCACCGCCGCTCAGAGTGTTGGCGGCGCCATCGCCGGATATGACGTCGTTGAACGCGCCGCCCAAAACCGCCTCGATCGACTCCAGGTGCGCCTGGCCGTATCCGCCGCCGATGCCCTGCTGACTGCCCGCAAGATCCAGATTGACCGTCAAACCTCCCGTGGCGCGTGAGAAATCCAGCGTATCGTCGCCGTCACCGCCCGACAGCACAGCCTCGCCCGAACCACCCGAAAGCGTATCGTCGCCGTCACCGCCATGGACACGCACGGCAATGCCAGCGGCATCGCCAATCACGATGTCGTCGCCACTGCCGCCGACGATCGAGACGAAGGAGATATCGGCGCCGTCCAGCGAACCCAGGCTGACGGTGTCATTGCCCCCGGCCAGGTCGATGACCAGACCCTCAACGCTGACGAGCTGGGCCTGGATCACTGTATCCCCGACCGTGATCACGCCGTCGGTCTGCTGCGCCTCGATCGCTTCGTCGCCATCCTCAAGGAAGACACCAATGACGTCATCGCCGGCTCCGCCGTCGAAGACACCGCTGCCGTCCAGGAAGATGTCGTTGCCGATGCCCCCTTCCAGGCGATCGACTCCACCGCCGCCATCGAGCGTGTCATCGCCATCGCCACCCTGGAGCAGGTTGCTGCCGTTACGGCCGATCAGCAGATCATCACCCGCCATACCGCGCAGCGTGGAACCCGAGGATGCCGCCCGCAGCGTGTCGCCAAAGATGCCACCCGAGAGTATTTCAATGGAAACCAGCCGGTCCTGACCCTGGTCTGCCCCCACGGACTGAAAGCCGGTCTCATCCAGATCGACGGAAACCGCGCCGCCGGCATCGCGGTAGTCGGCGGCGTCGTTGCCGTCACCACCCTGGAGCAGATCGGAGCCGCGGCCGCCGGCCAGCATGTCATCGCCACTACCGCCGTGTAGCACATCGTCGCCGGCACCGCCCATCAGCAGGTCGAAGCCACCCTCGCCCGACAACGTGTCGTCGCCCCTGCCACCGTGCAGCAGGTTGGTCACTGCGCTGCCCGTCAGGGTGTCGTCGCCGTCGCCGGCGATGACGTTCTCGATTTCCGTGCCCGCTGCAATCGTCAGGGTACGCCCGGCAATCTGAGCTGAACCCGCGGTCAGATCGACGCTGCTGTCGCTCTCGACGGCAGCAATGTTGATCGTGTCATTGCCTTCGCCGTCGCTCAGCGTGCGCCGCGCATCATCGCCGTCGGCAAACGTGCCGCCGAACGCGTTCGTATAGAAATAGGTGTCATCGACCGAGATCGCATCGCCGTAGGCGGTGAACTGCCAATCGACCAGCGTTCCGGTGTCCCCCGGGCCGAAGTCGTAGACGTTGAGCGTCCAGTCACCCGCACTCGTCTCGCCCCAGAAGAACGTGCTCGAGAACGTGAAGTCGACGTTGTTCTCGCTCGCCAGGCCCCGATAAGGAAGCACCATGAGAACCGCCGACAAACCTGACGGCCCGACGAGTTCCACTGCCAGATCACCGATCCAGGTGTGGTTGATGTCGAGATGGACCTCGATGTGGTCGATCAGGATGTTCTCGGTCACGGTGATCGTGCTGGAAACGCCGACCTCGCTGTTGTCCGGGATCGCAACGTGGGGTGCGGCGCTGCCACTCGCCGTAGCCTCGTTGTTGAAGGTGTGGGGAGCGCCGCCACCCAGGCCGAAGACATCCTCGATGAACCAGGTTTCGGCCAGGCGAACGGCGGCATGGGCATCGACAAGGCCGGAGCCGACGTAGTGGCTCCAGGTCAGACCGCCGCCGTTCCAGTTGGCCGCGCCGTTGGTCTGCCAGTCGTCGATGGTGTCATCGAGCGTGCGTGCCGAATAGGCGAGGATCTCCTGAACATCGCGGGCACCCAGACCGCTGTTGGCCTCCAGCATCAGGGCGGCAACGCCAGAGACGATCGGTGCCGAGAACGAGGTGCCGTCAACCTCGACGTAATCGCTGCTGCCCAGGGTTACAGGGTGCGTTGGGCTGGGAACGAACCCGGCGCTTCCGGGGCGGTCCGTGGTGGCGATATCGGCACCCGGCGCCGACACAAGCAGCGAGGCGCCAGGCGTCGAGAACGGAGCGATCAGCTCTTCGTCCAGGAAGGGATCGTACTGCAGGGCCTCGGCCCGCGCACCATCCTCCTGGATCGCCCCAACCGTGATGGCATAGCGGGAATTGGTGAAGTTGGAGAGATTGGTGTCGTCACCCACTAGGGCGTGGTTGCCCGCAGAAAAGACGATGACGGTTCCCAGGTTCTCGCGACCGAGTTCGGCGGCCGTCCGGATCGCATCGCCATATGCGAGGAAACTGGCATCCTCGCCGGCACGCCGCACGCCGTCGTCGAAATCGGCATAGAACGGATCGAAGTTGCCGCCGTAACCCCAACTGTTGTTCACGACATCAACCGTGAGGGAGAACAACAGCCCCCGTTGCGCAAAGGCCGATGTCGTGAGCGGCGTGTAGATCGACACCAGGGTCGCACCATGGGCCACACCGACGACACCGATGTCGTTGTCCTCGGCCGCGATCACACCGGCGACCGCCGTACCGTGGTCGTCGGTCACGGTCTGAGGATTGCCCGAGGTCGATGAATTCGATCCCGTCTTTGAGTTCAGCCGGCTGTCGGAATCAATGTTGTCGTCGAGGTCGGGATGCGTCGGATCGATACCGGTGTCGATCACGCCGACGCGCACGCCGGCACCCGTGTAGTCGTTCCACACATTGCCGATGTTGATATCGAAGCCGCCTGGACTGTCGAGGTGCCACTGAGCGCCGAACAGGGGCTCGTCGTGAGCGTCCTCGGTCAGGCTTGCGGCCGGCAGAACCTCCGCACTGGAAACAATCTCCAGGCCACGTCCGTGGCCATCACGAAGATGCTCTGCCGCACCTTTGGGATTGTCGGCGTCTCTCGCCATCGCTGATCACCGCGCTCAACTTCAGGATCCGCGCGCACCCCCAATGCAACGTCAGGTATGCGTCAGTATAGAACACACCAAGTGAAGATTGCATTACGAATAAGGCAGCACGGAGATCAGCAGCGCTCCCGCCGGGAATCGTCTACATCCCTGAAACCATTGAAACATTTGTCGCCGCCGCAGGTCACCTGCACGAAACATCGCGGCCCCATAACGCACGCTCCGGACGCAATCGCGCGATCCGGCGACGTTTGGAGCCCTCCCATGATCCTCGATTCGTTCCATCGCATGAGCCGCAATTTGGCCCGCATGCGCCGGGCCGGCCAAACCATGGCGGCCCTCTCCCGGCTTGACGACCGGCTGCTCAACGACATCGGCATCGACCGCAGCGCGATTCCCGGCGTTGCCATGGAGCTGGCCGGCCGCCCCCAGGCCCGCAACAACCACCGACGTTGAACACGGCGGCCGTCCACCCGCCGCGATGCCGGTCCGACGGCGCGGAAACACCACCGAAACAATTCACCGCCGCCTGGGAAACAAGGCCGAAACCGGGCTCGCCCATTCTGGCCACCTCGCAGCAAACGCCCACCGATGACGACAAGGAACTTCCCCATGGCCTCGTTCTGTTATCTCCCTGTTGGCGCAGCCACCATCGCCCTGCGCAGCACCGGCAGCGGTTCGCCGGTCGTGCTGCTGCACAGCTCGGCAAGCAACAGCCAGCAGTGGCGCAAGGTCGCCGCCGTTCTGGGCGAGCATCATCGTATCTGCATGCCCGACTTCCCGGGCTGCGGCGACAGCACGCCCTGGCATGGCCGTCATGCCCGTCGCATCGCGGACGATGCCGCCATCGTTGCCGCCATCGCAGAGCACCTTGGCCGCCCGGTCGATCTGGTGGGCCATTCCTATGGTGGCGCGGTTGCCCTGGCCGCCGCCCGCAACCATCCCGATTGCATTGCCAGCCTGGCGGTGATCGAGCCGGTCGCCTTTTCCCTGCTGGCCGACGGCAGCGAACCCGCATGCGCCGGAGAAATCGCCGATCTGGCCGGCACCATCTGGCAGGGTTTGACCACCGGCGATCATGCCGGCGCCATGGCCGGTTTCATCGACTACTGGAACGGCGCGGATACCTGGGAGCGGATCGGTCCGGAGCGCCGGGCTGAACTGACCCGCGCCATCGCGCCCATCGCCCAGGAATTCTGTGCCGTGCTTTCATCGGATCTGAGCTGGGACGATCTCGCCGCCCTCGAGATGCCCGCCACGGTGATCGGCGGCGTCCTCTCACCGCTTCCTGCACGACGCCTTGCCGACCGCATCGCCGCCGCCCTGCCCCATGCCTGGCAGAGCATCATCGCCGGCGCCGGCCACATGGCCCCGCTCAGCCACCCCATGGAAACCGCAGCGCTGCTGATGGCCCACCTCGACCGCATTCCCCGCACCCACAGCTTTGCGCCCCGGGCCCAGGCAGCCTGAGCCGCCACCACATCACACCCACAACGGAGACGATCATGACCACCAACACCACGCCCAACCGCCACCCCGAAACCATCGTCCTGCACGAGGCCTTCCGCGCCGACCCGGCAACCGGCTCGACCGCCGTGCCGATCTATCAGACCAGTTCCTACGATCTGGGCGACACCGATCGGGCCGCCCGGCTGTTCGCCCTGGAGGAGATCGGCAACATCTACACCCGCGTGATGAACCCGACCTGCGATGTCCTGGAGCGTCGCATGGCCGCGCTCGAGGGCGGCGTCGCCGCACTCGCGGTCGCCTCCGGTCAGGCCGCGGTGACACTCGCCCTGCAGAACATCGCGCACGCCGGCGACAACATCGTCAGCGCCAAGGGCCTCTACGGCGGCACCTGGAACCTGTTTGCCCACACCCTGCCCTCCATGGGCATCGAGGTGCGCTTTGCCGACGCCGACGACCCTGAATCCTTCCGCGCCGCGACCGATGAGCGCACCCGTGCCTATTTCGCCGAGACCCTGCCCAACCCGAAGCTGGAGGTTTTCCCGATCGCGGAGGTCGCGGCCATCGGCGAGGAACTGGGCGTACCGCTGATCGTCGACAACACGGCCGCTCCGCTGGTCTGCCGGCCGTTCGATCACGGCGCTCATGTCGTCGTCTATTCGGCAACCAAGTACATCGGCGGCCACGGCACCTCGATCGGCGGCCTGGTGATCGACGGCGGCCGTTTTGACTGGGACCGCCACGGCGCCCGCTTCCCCATGCTGACCCGGCCCGATCCCAGCTACCACGGCGCCGTGTGGACCGAAGCCACACGGCCCATGGGTCCGGTCGCCTACATCATGAAGGCGCGCTGCACCCTGCTGCGCGACATCGGCTACGCCATGAGCCCGTTCAATGCCTTCCAGTTCCTGCAGGGCATGGAGACGCTGCCCCTGCGCATGCGCGAGCATTGCCGCAATGCCCAGGCCATGGCGGATCATCTGGCCGGTCATCCCGCCGTCGTCCGCGTCATCCATCCCGGCCATATGACGGGTCAGGCCGGCGAACGGGCGCGACGCTATCTCAGCGGCGGTTTCGGCGGTCTGCTCGGTATCGAGCTTGCCGGCGGCGCCGGCGCGGGGCGCGCCTTCATCGACGCGCTGGAGATGGTCCATCACGTCGCCAACATCGGTGACTCCCGCACGCTCGCCATCCATCCCGCCACCACGACCCACGCCCAGCTCGGCGAAGCCGAACAGCGCGCAGCGGGTGTCACGCCGGGCTATGTGCGCCTGTCGGCGGGCATCGAGCACATCGATGACATTCTCGCCGATCTCAACCGCGCGCTCGACGCCGGCAACACCCTGGCCCGCGCGGCCTGACGACTGCTCGGCGGGGCGGGCCAGCGCCCGTCCCGCCGCAACGCCCTGGAGGGCCACGCCATGTCCATTCTTCTGCCCAGCGACCAGACCATGCTGACGATGCCGCGACTGCGCGCCCAGACCGGCCGGAGCCGCCCGCTCGAAATCGTGCTGGTCAATCTGATGCCGTTCAAGCAGACGACTGAGCAGCAGTTCGCCGATCTGCTCGACAGCCCTTCGCACGATGTCCGTCTGCGCCTTGTCGTGCCGCCCGGCCATACCGGACGCCACACGGCGCCGGACCACATCGCCCGGCACTACACGCCATGGCAAAGGATCGCCCGGCGGCCGGTGGATGGGCTCATCGTCACCGGCGCACCGGTCGAGCACCTGCCCTTTGACCAGGTCGATTACTGGCCATGGTTCCAGGAGATGGTCGACTGGGCCGCGGGCCATGCCGGGCACAGCATGTTCATCTGCTGGGCCGGTCAGGCGATGCTGCACCACCGCTATGGCATCGGAAAACACGCGCTGCCCGAGAAGGCCTTCGGCATTCACCGCCAGACGGTGATCGATCGCGGCCATCCCCTGATGGAGGGGCTGCCGGCAGAGATCGCCGGGCCGGTCTCGCGCCATTCCGCGGTCGATGCCGCGGCAGTGATGCACGAACCGGGGCTTCAGGTCGTTGCCGCCTCGGCCCAGAGCGGCCTCGCCATCGTCGACGATCCCCGCGCGCGCATGACGGCGATGTTCAACCACATCGAATACGACGCGCGCACCCTGCACGAGGAATACCTGCGCGACCGCGCCGCGGGCCGCCCCATCGCCATGCCGCTGGACTACTACCGCAACGGCATGGTCATTCCCCCGGTTCACGCGCCCTGGCGCGCCACGGCCCGGCGCCTGTTCGACAACTGGCTCGACGGGCTCGCGGCCTGGCGCGAGATGGCCTGTGCGGCGTGAGCTTTCAGGCTTCGCCGACGAACATGTAGCCGGCACCGCGCACCGTGCGCAGCGTTTCGGGCTTGGAGGGATCCTTCTCGATCTTGCGGCGCAGCCGGGCGATACGGATGTCGATCGAACGGTCGAAGGGTTCCCAGTCCCGGTTGTGGGCAAGGTCGAGCAGCATGTCCCGGCTCAGCACACGGTTGGGATGTTCGGCGAAGGCCTTCAACAGGTCGAACTCCATGGCCGTCATGGCGACCTCGCCACCCACTTCGTCGAGCAGCTTGTGCGCGTCGAGATCCAGGCTGCAGCGGCCGAAACGCACGATCCGGTTGGCCGGGCCGGTTTCGGCAGCTCGCGGATCGTGGGGGTCGCGCCCGGCGCGGCGCAGTACCGCCTTGATACGCGCCAGCAGTTCCCGCAGGTCGACCGGCTTGGCGAGATAGTCGTCGGCGCCGGTCTCCAGCCCCACGATGCGGTCCACCGTCTCGCCCGAAGCGGTCAGCATGATGATCCCGGCGGTGTGCTGCACCCGCAGGAAACGCGCCAGCGAGAGGCCGTCCTCACCGGGCATGGAAATGTCGAGCACCACCAGGTCGATCCGGCTGGCTTCCAGCAGGCGGCGCAGTTCCTCGCCGCCCGCGACCGGCGTCACCCGGAAGCCGTGCAGGGTGAGGTACTCGGCCACGGTCTCGCGGATGTCGCGTTCGTCGTCGACCACGGCGATATGCATGCGGTTGCCGCTCATGATCCCTTCCGATCCGCCCCATCCAGACAGGTCAGCCGCGCCATCAGGCCCCGCAGATCCTCGGGCAGGATGGGCTTGTCGATGTAGGGTGCCCCGGTTGCCTCCAGGAAAGCATGCGCCCGTGCACCCATGGTGTCGCCCGTCATGAAACCCAGGGAAGGCAGAAGCTGCGGCGCCATCTCCGATATCCGCGCATGGAGGTCCATGCCATCCATGCCGGGCATCCGCAGATCGCTGACGATAGCGGCAAAGCGCCGCGTGCGGATCAGGCCCAAAGCCTCCTCTCCGCTTTGCGCGACGGTCGCCTCGTAACCTTCGCGCGTCAGAATCTCAGCCACCAGTTCGCCGACCTCCGGCTCGTCATCGACAACCAGGATCCGCCCGTAGCCGGTGCCTTTTGCCCCGGCCGCCGCGGCATCGGCCTGCCCTGCGGTTGGCGCCGCGGGGAATCGCAGGATGAAGGTTGCGCCCTCGTTCTCTGCGCTCTCCACCTTGATGCGCCCACCATGAGAGGTGACGATCCGGTGGCAGAGCGCCAGCCCGATGCCGGTCCCCACACCGACCTCCTTGGTCGTGAACAGGGGCTCGAAGATGCGACGTCGCACATGGTCGGCCATGCCCTGGCCGTTGTCCTTGACCTTCAGCACCACCTCCCGGTCGCGCGAGCGGAAGGCCGTGATGATCCGCAACACGCGCGGTTCGGGCACCCCGTCGAGCGCATGCTGAGCGTTGACCACGAGGTTGATGATGATCTGCTGAAGCTGGTCGGGGTCACCGTTGATGGTCGGCAGGTTGTCCGAAAGACGCAGCTCCACGGCGATATTGGAAGCGCGCAGGGCATAGGAGGTCAGCTCCAGCGCGTCGCGGATCAGCGCGTTGAGATCGGTTTCGACATTGCGCATGGGGCGCTGGCGCGCCATGGCCAGGAAACTCTTGACGATCCGGGCGCAACGGTCCGCCGCGGCGCCGATCTTGCCCGCACGCTCCTGAACCCTGGGGTCCTCTGCGGTCTCCTTCAGCAGCAGCGCCTGGCCGACCAGTACCGAGAGCGGATTGTTCAGTTCATGGGCGATGCCCGAGAGCAGTTCGCCCAGCGCACTCAGCTTTTCGCTCTGGTGCAGGGCGTCACGCTGGCGTGTCATCTCCTCCTCGATCTCGATCTGGTGCGTCAGATCGGTGGAGGCAAAGACGATGACCTCCTCGCCGTCATATTCGATCAGGCGGCCCGAGAGCGAGCCCGGGAACTCCGTGCCGTCGTTGCGCCGCAGCATGACCTGGAAGCCGTCGACAGAACCCTGGCTCTTGAGCATCTCGACATAGAGCTTGCGATCCTCCGGGTCGGCAAAGTTGTTGACCGCCTCGACCGGTCCTGCGCTGAAATCGCGCTGGTAGAGTTCCTTGGAAGCCGGGCTTTCGTAAAGCACCAGGCTGTCTGCCATGCGCGACATGCCGAAGGGCACCGGGCAGGCATCAAGGAGGCGCGTGATGAAGGCATTGCTGGCGCTCGCCGCCTCCTGCGCCTGCTTGAGCATGGTGATGTCGGAGCGCAGGGAGGTGATACGCCCGTCGGTGGTCACCTGGCGCGTCACCAGCCACCACACGCCGGACTTCAGCCGCACCTCGATGGGCCGCTCGCGGGAGCGCTCCAGCAGCTCCACCGCACATGCGGCGCTGGCCACCGGAACGCCGTCGATCAGGTCGAACTGCGGCAGCAACCGATCGATGATCTCGGTGCGATGGTGGCCGACCAGATCTTCCGGCTGGCAGCCGTAGTGTGCGGCAAAGGCCCGATTGCAGATTTCGTAGTTGCCCTGCCTGTCGACCACGGAAAAGCCGTGGGGCAGGCTGTCCACGGCGTCCTGGAGAAGCTGGGCAAGGCGACGGTTGTGCCGTTCGGCCTCGACCCGTTCGGTGATGTCGCGGATCTCGGCGACAAAGCGGGTACTGCCGTCCACCGCGACCTGGGCAAAGGAGAGTTCCACCGGAAAGGTCGTGCCGTCGCGCCGCATGGCACGGGTCTCGATCTGCCGGCCGGCGATGGTCAGCTGGCCGGTCGCGCGGAAGCGGTCGAAACCGTTCTGGTGGGCAAGGCGCAGGTCCGGCGGCACGATCAGTTCGCCCACGGGGCGACCCACGATCTCCTCGTGCGTGTAGCCGAACAGCGCCAGGGCCGCGGCATTGAAGCTGACCGCAAGTCCCTCGTCGTCGGTCAGCACGATGCCGTGGTGGGCGGACTCCACCACCGCGTGCTGCAGGGCCTGGGTGCGGCGCAGAGCCTGTTCGGCCTTCTCCAGTTCCGTCACGTCGGTCATGGAGGCGACGAACTCGCGTGGTCCCTTGCCGTCGTCGGGCAGCAGGCGGACATCGTCGTTGAACCAGAGCCAGACGCCATCGACCGTGCGGAAGCGGTAGCGCACGCTGACGGATTCCGCCTCGCCCAGGCGCGCGATCTCGCGCGCGTAGTGGTCCAGATCGTCCGGGTGGATGAAACGGCGGCCGTAGCGGCTGTCCTCGTGGAATGACGACACCTTGTGGCCGGTGATCGTCTCGATATTGCGGCTGATGAAGCTGACCGGTTTGTCGCCGCCAAGTTCGGCGATGTAGAAGATCACCCTCGAATGGGAGACGGCGAAGTCGACCAGCGTCTGGTGGCGCCGTGCGGCGTCGCTCACGGCGTTGTATCCGTCTGCGGCGGCGGCATGCAGCGGTTCCATGCGGTCTTTGGCCCTTCGGTGCCCATCTGGCCCGCCATGCTTGCCCGCCCCCTGTTTCCGGCCTGTATCAGAACCCGGCCCGGAATGTTTCAATTGTTTCAGGATTGCCGCAAGGCCGTCCAGCCACTTTGAGCTGGCCCTGCGAATCCGCTTGCCTGTTGGCCTGCGAAGCGCTGCCATGGCCTGCGCACCGGCCCTTGCCGATACCGGCACAGAGCCCCGTTCCGGTGCGATGGAGCGCTGGCCATGAAGATCACCGTTCTGGGCGCAGGCATCGTCGGCATCACCACCGCATGGGAACTGATGCGCGATGGCCATGAAGTCACCGTGGTCGAGCGGCTGTCGGGCCCCGCGCTGGGTACAAGCTTTGCCAATGCCGGGCTGATCGCGCCCAGCCATTCCTTCTCCTGGGCCTCGCCCAGGGCGCCAAAGATCCTGGCGAAATCGCTCTACCTGCCGGGCCAGGCCCTGCGCTTCCGCCCCAGCCTCGACCCCCACCTCTGGACCTGGTCGGCCCGTTTCCTGCGCAACTGCACGGCCGCCCGGGCGATCCGCAATACGCGGCGCAAGCTGCGCCTGGCGCGCTATTCGGCCGAACGCCTGCACGCCATCGCCGAAGACGCGGCCATTACCTTCCATGGCGTTCCCGGGGGGCTTGTCTATCTCTACCGCAGTGCGCAGACCCTGCAGAAGGGTGCGGCCAACATGGCGATCCTGCGCGAGGAGGGCATGGATCTGCGCGTGATCGATGCCGACGAGGCAATCCGCATCGATCCGTCGCTGGCAGCCGCGCGCGAACACATCGCCGGCGCGGTGTGGTGTCCCGACGACGGCAGCGGCGATGCCCGCGTTTACACCTGCGCGCTCGCCGCACGTTGCGCAGAGGAAGGCATCGGTTTCCGCTACGACACGGAGGTCACAGGCTTTCGCCGGCAGGGCGACAGCATCGCCGCGGTGAAGACATCCCAGGGCGAGATCGCGGGCGATCTGGTCGTGCTCTGCCTGGGGGTCTGGAGCCCTGCCCTGGGCCGCCGCCTGGGCCTCTCGCTACCGGTCTATCCGATCAAGGGCTATTCGGTGACCCTGCCGATCGGGCCAGAGCACCAGCCGCCGACCTTCGGCGGTGTCGATGAGGACAACCTGGTCGCCTATGCCCGTTTTGGGGACCGCATGCGCGTGACCGCCACCGCGGAGTTCGCCGGCTTCGACACCAGCCACAAACCGGCCGATTTCGACCACATGCTCGCCAAGGTGCGCGAGCTCTACCCTGAAGGCGCTGACTACGCCCGCCCGGATTACTGGGCCGGGCTGCGCCCGATGACACCCGAAGGCACCCCTGTGATCGGACGGACCTGCGGCAACCTGATCGTCAACACCGGCCACGGCCACATGGGCTGGACCATGGCGCCGGGCAGCGCCCGCATCGTCGCCGATCTCGTGAAGGGCGCCGAACCCGCCGTACCGCTGGACGGCATGGGCCTGCGCTGAAGCCTTTCAGCCCATCTCACGCTTGGCCGCGGTCAGCTCGCGTTCCAGCGCATCGAGAAACCGAAGGCGGTCCTTCTTGCCGAACATCGCGCCGCTGCCTTTCATCTCGCCGGTCTCGCGGAGATGGGCGGAAAGTTCGCGCATGGCCAGCGCGCTGCCGATGCTGTCTTGCGTGAACGGGCGCCCGCCATGACCGATCACCCGCGCGCCGTTTTCCAGGCAGCGGGCGGCGAGAGGAATGTCGGCGGTGACCACGACATCGCCGCGCCCCGCGCGTTCGGCGATCCAGTCGTCGGCGACATCGGCGCCCTGGGGCACGACCACCTTGTCGATCAGCGGGTTTTCTTCCAGGCGCAGCCAGCCGTTGCTCACCATGTGCACGACAACGCCATGCCGGGTGATGACGCGGATGACCTCGTCCTTGACCGGACAGGCATCGGCATCGACGAAGACCGCGCTCACGACGTTTCCGGCCGGGCAGCTTCGATCGCCGCCAGAACGACGGCGTCATCGCCCACCTGGTTGGCGAGCAGCAGGACAAGGCGCGCGCGGAACAGATCGGCCTCGCGCGCGGTCATGGTCTTCTGGGCATCCATCAGCGCCTGATAGACGTCATCGGGCCGCTTGAGGCGCGGGCTGGTGTCGAGTGTTGCGGTCATCACGGTTGCCCCATGGCGCGTTCGAGGGCCGCCTGCACACCCGCCGCGGTGGGCGCGCGGAACCGTGCGGCGACAAGCTGGTCCGGGCGAAAGAGATAGGCGCCCGGCGTTGCCAGATCGTAGCGCGCAGCGATCAGCCCGTCGCGGTCGTCGCTCGCACCGATTGCCAGCACACGCAGTCCCAGAGCGGCGAACTGAGCAGGATCATGGCCCGCCAGCAGAAGAACGAACTCCCCGCCCAGCCTCTCCAGAAGCCAGCTCTCGCCCAGCGGCGCGTCACGCGCCGGGCAGCCCGGTGCGACACCGCCCTCGAAAGAACCCTGGTCGGGCGAAGCCAGCGGGCTGGCCGTGCAGTTGTGGGGAACCGACAGGCGGCCGCTGTTGACGAAGGCGCGGGCGAAGGCGTGGTGGTCGGCAAGGCCCAGCACCGCCTCGCGGAACAGTTCCATGGCCGCGTTCTTGGGCGCGATGAAATCGGTCGCGCGGGTCGAGTTGAGGATATTCTCGTCGGCCGCGGGAACGCGTTCGGCTTCGTAGCTTTCCAGCAGGGTTTCGCCTGCCCTGCCCTCGAGGATCGCGGCCAGCTTCCAGGCCAGGTTGTCGGCATCCTGGATGCCGCCATTGCCGCCCCGCGCGCCGAAGGGCGAGACGGTATGCGCGGCATCGCCGACAAATACCACACGGCCATGATGGAAATGCTCCATGCGCCGGCACTGAAAGGTGTAGAGGCTCGACCAGTCGATGGTGAACTCCGCGTCCTCACCCAGCATCGCCTTCAGGCGCGGCACGATCGCCTCCTCCCTCATCTCGGCCTCGCGGTCGGCTTCGGGACCAAGCTGCAGATCGATGCGCCAGATGTCGTCGGGCTGCTTGTGCAGCAGGGCCGACTTGCCGCCATGGAACGGCGGGTCGAACCAGAAGCGCCGCTCCACCGGCATGTCCGAGGCCATCACGACATCGGTGATGAGGAAGTGGTCATGGAAACTCTCGCCCGCAAAGGGCAGGTCCAGGGCCTGGCGCACGCTGCTCTTCACACCGTCGGCGGCGATCAGCCAGTCGCAGGTCATGCGGTAGGGACCGTCCGGCGTCTCGACCTCGACCGCGACGTGATCGTCGTGCGGTGTCACGCCACTCACCCTGTTCTTCCAGCGCAATTCGCCCCGGCCCAGTTCGGCGAAACGCTCGACCAGAAAGGTCTCGACGTAATACTGCTGCAGGTTGACGAAGGCCGGGAAGCGATGGCCCTTCTCGGGCAGCAGGTCGAAGGCATAAAGCAGCCGGTCGCCGTGCAGCACCTTGCCGGTGTTCCAGACCACACCCTTTTGCGCACAGCGCGCGCCGATGCCCAGGCGGTCGAAGATCTCCAGCGAACGCTTGGCGACACAGATCGAGCGTGAGCCGACACTGACCCGGTCGTTGTCGTCGAGCACCAGAACGTCATGGCCGCGCAGCGCCATGTCGACGGCAAAGGTCAGGCCCACGAGCCCGCCGCCGGCCACGATCACGGCGTGATGGGCAGGCACCGCCGTGTCCTGGTCGGGAACGTGGCGGTAGGGATAGGCGACGTAGGCGAAGCGCGATGCCATCCTGGTCAGCCCTGCAGCGCCTTCCACATCTCGATGTCGCGCTCGGCCGTCCAGATGCGCGGGTCGCGCTGGCCGCCCGCCTCGTCGTAGGCGCGCGACACATCGAAGGGCATGCAGTGCTCGAAGATCACCCAGTTGCCGTAGCGCTGGCTCATGGTGCCGAAGGTGTCGTCATAGACACGCTTGAGATCGTGTCCTGCGGCCACGCCCTTGCGGGCGCTCTCCAGCAGATCGGTGATGAAGGCGCGGGTGCCGCCGATGGCTTCGGCGATCTGCTCGGGGTTCATCAGCGCATCGCCCCGGCCCGGCACCAGACGCTCCGCCCCCATCGCCTCCACGGCATCGAGCGTTGTCGGCCAGTCGGTGAGATAGGCATCGCCCGTGTAGGGCGTGGCGCCGAACTCCACGAGATCACCGGCAAACAGCACCTTGTCCCGGGGCAGCCAGACCACCGTATCGCCCCTGGTGTGGCCGCGCCCGACATGGGCGATGCGGACCTCGCGCGTACCCATCCACAGGGTCATGGCGGTATCGAAGACGATGGTCGGCCAGGTGAGGCCGGGCACGGTCTCCACCCCCTGGAACAGGCGGGGAAAGCGCTGGATCTCCGAATCCATGTCCTGCTGGCCGCGCTCCTGGATCAGTTCGAAGGTGCCGCGGCTGGCGATGATGTGCTCGGCGCCATAGGCCGAAGCGCCGAGCACGCGCACGGCATGGTAGTGGCTCAGCACGACATACTTGATCGGCTTGTCGGTCACTTCGCGGACCCGTGCGATGACATCCTCTGCCATCGCCGGTGTCGCCTGGGTGTCGATCACCATGACGCCGTCGTCGCCGACGATGATGCCGGAATTGGGATCGCCCTCTGCCGTATAGGCATAGGCGCCCGGCGCCAGTTCGGTGAAGCTCACCCTCTTCTCGCCCAGGTCGCCCTGGCTGGCGAAGTTCTTCTCGTTCATCGGTTGTCCTCTTTGTTCGCCCAGCTCATGGCGTAGTGCTCCAGTTCGACCCCGGCGGGCATCGCTGCCGGTTCCAGGGGATCGCGCGCGTCGATCATCACGGCGAATTCGTCGGTCGCCGGCTTCTTCTGCACCAGCATGTTGCCGAGCGCCTTGGGATGGGGCCCGTGGGTGAAGCCGCTGGGGTGGAAGGTCAGCATGCCGGCATCGATGTTGTCGCGGCTGAAGAAGTCGCCTGCGTGATAGAAGATCGCCTCGTCGTAATCGTCGTTGTTGTGGAAGAACGGCACCTTGAGCGCGCCGGGATCGGTCTCGAACGGGCGCGGCACGAAGGTGCAGACGACGAAACGGTCCGCCAGGAATGTCGTGTGGGCCGAGGGCGGCACATGATAGCGGTGGCTCATCACCGGGCGGATGTCGCGCACGTTGAGCCGCACCGGCATCAGGTCGCCCTTCCAGCCGATGGCATCGAGCGGATTGAACGGATAGGTGACGGTCGAGAGCGCCTCGCGCCGCTTGACCACCACACGCCAGGCATTCTCGTCCTGCTGCGCAAGGAAACCCTCATCGATTTCCGGCACGTCCAGCATCGCCGGATCGAACACGGCATGGCCCCCCAGGGAGCCCCGGTCGGGCAGGCGATAGGCATTGTTGGTCGCCTCGATCAGCAGGGCGACGACAGGTTCGGCGATCTCGATACGCCACATGGTGCCGCGCGGCAGCACCATGTAGTCGCCCGCCTCGAAGGTCAGACGCCCGTAGTCGCAGAACAGCGTGCCCGATCCGCGGTGGACGAACACCAGCTCGTCGCCGTCGGCGTTGCGCACCAGGTGGTCCATGCTCTCGCTCTGGGCCCAGATGCGCAGCTTGACTGCGCCGTTGGCGAGCACGCCCTGGGCATCCCAGGGCGAGGCGGCGCGCGCCACCAGGCGGTTGAGATCGAAAGCGCGGGGGCGCAGCGGTCCTTCCCAGCCGCTCCAGCCGGTCGGCGGGTGGCGGTGGTACATGTGGCTGGCCGGACCAAAGAAACCTTCACGGCCCAGCTCCCGCTCAAAGCTGCCTTCGGGCAGGTCGGCATGAGCCTGGCGCGAGGCCGTGCCCTCGATCCGCTGCACGGGAATGTTGCGCCTCATGCCGCTCCTCCGTTTGCCGCGGCCGCCCAGGCCGCTATAGTTACAATTGAAACTAAATCGCCGGCAGCACCATGACAAGCCCCGAGCCCGCACCCGAGTTCAACCTTGAGGATTTCCTCCCCTACCGCCTGTCGGTGGTGACCAACCGGGTAAGCCGCGCCTTTGCCAGCCGCTACGAGGCGGCCTGGGGCCTTGCCATTCCCGAGTGGCGCGTGCTGGCCGTGGTCGGCAGCTTTGCACCACTCTCGGCAGCAGAGGTCTGCGACAGGACCGCCATGGACAAGGTCAAGGTCAGCCGCGCAGTCGCCCGGCTGGTGCGCCGCGGCCTGCTCGAACGCAGGCGCGACGGCAGCGACCAGCGGGTACAGCTTCTCTCGCTGGGACCAAAGGGACGCGAGGTCTATGAGGGTGTGGTGCCCATGGCGCGGGCGATCGAAGGCGCGCTCACCGCTGCGCTCTCGCCTGGCGAGCGCAAGAACCTGCTGCGCGCTCTCGACAAGCTTGATTCCTGCGTTGCCGAACTTGAGGATCGGGCGACAAGCCCGTGGGACTGATGGCTCAGGTGCTTTACGGCGCACCCTCCAGGCGTTACGCCTGACGCGGGACTTCGTTGTCTTGCCCGGAGTGTGGGGAAACCGGAACAGCCGACGTCACCCGCAAGAGCGCATCCGATCTGCACGCGGTGACCATGGAAGACGATGACACCGACGATCCTCCCGCCCCGCCCCCTCAAGGCGGACATTCCGGGAAACCCCTGGCCGCCGAGGGTGCCGAGCGCTCGCTTACTCCAAGCCTGATCCGCGTGCTCGGTCGCGTGCTCGACACCATCCCCGCCCAGATCAACGTCAAGGACAGCGAACGGCGCTACATATTCGTCAACCGATTCCTCTACGAGTACTACGGCGAACAGCCCACGACCGTGCTGGGCAAGACGGCCGAGGAGATCATGCCGCCCGACGAGGCGGAGGCGGTCAGGCAAAGCGATCTTCAGGTCCTCGAAACCGGCCGCCCGACCGGAATGCAGGAGCTCGAGGACGACGATCTTGAAGACCGCCGGCACCACTGGCTGATCGGCAAATGGCCCTTGCTCGGCCCCGGCGGCAAGGCGACCAACATCATCACCGTGGCGTTCGACATCACCGAGTTGCACGACGCCCGGGAAGCCAGTGCCGAGCGGGTCAGGATGATGCAGCGGGTGACCTCTCAGGCGCCCCTCATCCTGCTCAAGACCGTGCTCTGGCCCGATGGCACCGTCACCATCCCGTTCCTGGAGGGCCGTCTTGTCGGAGAGTTCCCGATCGACAGGGCAATGGTGGAGGAGGACGCCAGCCTGCTCACGCAGGTGATTCACCCCGACGACCGCCAGAACGTCATCGACGCATGGAATCAGGCGGCGCAGCAGGGTCGCCGCTTCACGTGCGAGTTCCGCGCATTCACGCGCCTGGGCGAGGAGCGCTGGTTGAGCGCCAACGCCAGTCAGCGCCGCGAGGACGACGGACGGATCATCGTCGATGAAGTCATCGTCGACATCACAGAACTGCGCGCGGCGCGCCAACTGGCAGAGGAGAGCGAAGAGCAGCTTCTTTCCCTGGCCCGCAACGTGCCCGGGCTGATCGCGCGGTGTGTCACGCGGCCCGACGGCAGCTCGGTCATCCCCTTTATTTCGGGAGATTTCATCGAGACCCTGCAGATCGACCCTGAAGAGGTGCGCCACGACGGGGCGATGGCGTGGAAGGCCCTGGCACCGGAGGAAAACGAAGCGCTGAGCCAGGCCTGGGAACGTTCGCTGGCTACGTTCACGCCTTTCGAACACACCTTCCGTTGCATCGATCCCCAGGGCGAAACCATCTGGATCCGCACGCGCTCGCGGCACCGGCGCCAGGACAACGGCGACATCGTCTCCGATACCCTGTGCATCGACATCACCGATGAGAAGCGCGCCGAACTCGAGCTGCAGCGCGAACGCGAACTGTTCCAGTCGATCGCCTCACACCTGCCGGGCCTGATCTTCCGGCGCACGATCGCCCCGGACGGCACGTCTCGTTACGACTACATCCAGGGCGCGTTGCTCGACCGGCTGGCCGTCGATCGCGCGAAGGTCGCGGCAAGCCCGGATCTGCTCTGGCAACATTTCAACAGTGCGACCGATGCCTGCGTCGGCCCCACGATGGCTGAAGGCATAGCCCGCCTGGAACCCTATCGGATGCTGCTGCGCTGCCGGCCGGTGGACTCCCATGACGACATGTTCGTGGAGGTGACCTCGACACCGCACCAGAGCCAGGCCGGCATCGTGATCGACGGCATCGCGGTCGACGTCACCGCGCGCGTGGCTGCCGAGAACGAGGCCCGCGAACAACGCATGCTGCTCCAGCAGGTGATCGATGCCGTGCCTGCGGCGATCAACGTCAAGGACGCCCAGGGCCGGATCGAACTCGCGAACCGCACCCTGGCTGACTACTACGGCGTCACGCCCGCGGAACTCCTCTGGGACGCCGGCCTCGATATCAAGGACTCGCCTCACGACGACGCACAGACCCGGGAATGGGACGCATGGGTCCTGCAATCGGGTGCGGTCAGCGATGCCCGTGAATATGCCTACATTGACAGCGAGGGACGGACGCGCCACTGGCTGGGTAAGAAGTCGCCCCTGCACAACCCCGCGACCGGGAAGGCCGATCGCATCGTCACGGTTTCGCTGGATGTCAGCGACCGGGTGATGGCCGAGGAAAGGGCGCGCCAGCATGTCGAGCAGCTGCGCTCGGTCGCGGCCAGCATCCCCGGGGCGATCCTGCGCTGGCACAGGCAGGACAACCACATCACCCAGGAATTCGCTGCAGGCCAGTTTGTCGAGAACCGCCAGATCGATGGCACATCCACCGGTGGTGCCATCGGCGACCTGTGGCCGAGCCTGATGGCCGAGGATGCCGAGGCACTCGATCGGGCCCTGGGCGATCCAGGAGCGACCCGCGGCGTCCTCGAGGACGAACTGCGCATGCGGGTCGGCGACGAGACGCGCTGGGTCAAGCTGTTCGGCAGCCACCGCACAAACGGCCATGGCGGTCCCGCCTGGGACATTATCGTGCTCGATGCCACCGAATCGAAACGCTACGAGGAACAGCTCGGCATCGCCCAGAAGATGGACGCGATCGGCAATCTGACCGGCGGCATCGCGCACGATTTCAACAACGTCCTGGCTGTCGTCGTAGCCAATCTCGATCTCCTGCTGGATATGGGTCTGCCCGATGAGGAAGCCCGGGAGATCACCAATTCGGCACTGCGTGCCGCGGAGCGCGGGGCCGAACTGACCGGACGGCTGCTTGCCTTCGCGCGCAGCCAGCCCACCGAACCCAGGGTGTTCGACTGCGGTGCCCAGATCGAGGGGCTCATCAGCTTCCTGCATCGCAGCCTGGGGCCGGAAATCACACTCGATCTGCGCCGCAGCGCAACGCCGGCACCTGTCGATGTCGATCCCGGCCAGTTCGAGAACGCCCTGATGAACCTGATGGTCAACGCCCGCGACGCCATGGACGGCCGCGGCCACATTGTCGTCGAAAGCACGCCGGTGATCCTGGAAGCAGCGGACCACCTGCCGGCCTCGCTGGCGCCAGGGCACTATGCGGTCGTCACGGTCTCCGATAACGGCAGCGGCATGTCGCCGGAAGTGCAGCGGCGCGCCTTCGAACCGCTGTTCACGACCAAGTCCCAGGGGCGCGGCACGGGCTTTGGCCTGCCCATGGTCTACAATTTCGCCAGGCAGGCGGGCGGCCTCATCACCCTCTACAGCGAGCCCGGCCACGGCACGACCGCGCGCCTCTACCTGCCCCTTTCCAACAGCGCGAAGGAAAAGCCGAAGGAAGCCGGTGGTGCCGAGGCCTCCTTCCCCGTCTCCCGCGGCGAACTCTGCGTCCTCCTCGTGGACGACAATGCCGATGCGCGCAAGGCGCTCGCGCGCCAGCTCGCACGCCAGGGTTTTCTTGTCGCCGAAGCCGAGAATGCCTCCCAGGCGCTGGCCCTGGCCGAGCATGAGGAAGTGATCGATCTGCTGATCACCGATGTCATCATGCCCGGCGCCCTCAACGGCGCCGAACTTGCCGACCGCTTGCGTGAGAGCAGGCCAGACCTGCCGACCCTGCTGACCACCGGCTACTCTGCGGACGTACTGGCCGAACGCAAGCTCGCGCGCGGCGATTATGAGCTGCTGAGCAAACCCTTTCGGGAAAGCGAACTGCTTGCGGCGGTCGCCCGTCTGCTCGAAAAGCGCCAAGCCTGATTGCGGTTCAGGCCTCCCCCGGCGGAGCGAGATCGCCTGCCAGCAGCTTGTCGATCAGCTCACCCAGCACGGAGGGCCGAAAGGGCTTGCGCAGCGTGGCGTGGGCACCAAGACGCGATGCCGGGCGCAGCGCCTGGCTGGGTTCACCACTGCCGCCACCGGAAATGGCCACCACGGGCAGATCCGGCCAGCGCTTGCGAACACGCATGATCGTCTCGATGCCTTCCATGTCGGGCATGATGATGTCGGTGACGACGACGTCGAAGCTGCCCTCCTCAAGGTGAGCCAGGCCCTCCACTCCGTTGCCTGCCTCGACGACATCGTGGCCGTGACGCCGCAACCAAACCGCAAGAGGCATCCTGACCTCCGCATCGTCATCGATAAGCAACAGTCTGGCCATGGTGCGCAACTCGACCGGATGGGAAACCTGCCGCATCAGAGCCGCGGCGAAACCAGCATCGCACGGCCAGGAGCAGGCAGGATCAGTCCCGAGATTGGGGCGTCGGGGCCGGTCCCGCAACCGGGGAATGGCGGCTGCGCGTGAGACGCCGGACACAGACGTATCGAATCCATTGCAATGGCGACGATGAATCATTACATCGGACTCACAGGCAGGAAACAAACTTTCCTCGGAGGAAACACGCATGTGCGGCATCGCAGGCATCCTGTTCAAGCACATGGATATCGACCGCGACACGGGTAAGGCGCTGATCGACATGCTCGACGGCTGCCAGCACCGCGGACCGGATTCCACGGGCTTCGCGCTCTATGGCGACGATCATCCCGGCGAGATCAAGATGCGCTTCTATGTCGGCACCGGCAATGAAGCGGGCGATGCCATCGGCCGACTGCGCGAGGTCTTTGCCGAACAGGGCGCCGAACTGGTCGATGACGAGCGTATCGGCAGCGCCTACCGCGCCGTCGTGAAGTTCTCGGGCGACCTGCAGAAGTTCTCCTACGCGGTCGAGCATGCCGCCAAGGTCATGTCGATCGGCGAGAGCCTGGAGATCGTCAAGGACATCGGCACCGCGCACGATGTCGACGACGGCTACGACATCCACCATTTCCGCGGCACCCACGGCCTGGGCCACGTCCGCCTGGCGACCGAGTCCGATGTCAAGCCGGAGGCCGGCCATCCCTTCTGGGCGACCGGCTTCTCCGACGTCGCCATCGTCCACAACGGTCAGATCACGAACTACTGGAAGATGCGCCGGCGCCTGGAACGCCGCGGCTTCGAGTTCGTCACCGACAACGACAGCGAACTGATCGCGGTCTATCTCGCCGACAAGATGAGCCAGGGCATTCCCCTCAAGGAGGCCCTGCGCACCTCGATCGACGACATGGACGGCACCTTCTCCTTCCTGGTCTCGACCAAGGACGAGATCGGCTACGCCAAGGACCACCTTGCGGCCAAGCCGATGATCATGTTCGAGAACGACGACCTTATCGCCATCGCTTCGGAGGAGGTTTCGCTCAACCGCCTCTTCCCGGGCAAGGCGCTCGATACCAGGGAACCACCGCCGGGAAGTTACAACACATGGTCACGATCGACCTGAGCCAGGTCTCCGTCCGCGAGGGCAACGAGCAGATCCGCGCCGCCGGCGCCGAAGGCCACGACATCGAGGTCCTGAACCCCGACGCGCGCCATCACATTGGCGTCGGCCTGATCCATCCCGTGACGGTCACGGTGAGGGGTTCGGCGGGTTATTTCCTTGGCGGGCTTTCCGACAAGGCGAACTTCGTTGTCGAGCGCAACGTCGGCTGGGGCCTGGGCGACAACATGTACAACGGCTCGGTGGTCGTGGGCGGCAACGCCGGCGCCATCGCGGGCGTGGCCATCCGCGGCGCCGAGATCGTCGTGAAGGGCAATGTCGGCTCGCGCGCCGGCCAGGTGATGAAAAAGGGCACCCTGCTCTGTGCGGGCAACGCCAACTTCATGGCCGGTTACATGATGTATGGCGGGCGCATCATCATTCTGGGCGATTCCGGCGAGCGCCTGGGCGAGGACATGTCGGGCGGCGAGATCTTCCTTGGCGGTCCGCTCAATTCGCTGGGCTCGGACGCCACGCTGACCGACGCCGAGCAGGCCGAGATCGACGACATCCGCGCGTTCCTCGACCGCTACGAGATTCCCTTCAAGGGCTCCTTCCAGAAGGTCGTCAACGCGGGCAAGAAGCTGCGTTACGGCACATCGGAAACGCCGGTGCGCTCGATCCCCTACTTCACCTTCTCGGGCCAGAGCGACTACTGGAACCAGAAGGTCCAGGAGGACGTCTACATCAAGTCGCAGATCGGCCGTTACCGCGTGCGCGGCTACGGCGGCGCGCGCGCCGTGCCCCATCTGACCGACATCGCCTTCCGCAAGGACATCACCGCGGCCTCCATCGGCGACAATCCCGTCGATGACGTCGAGATGAAGACCCTGATCGGAGGCATCAACGGTGCCAAGCCGCTGACGCTGACCATGCCGGTGATGATCGCGCCGATGAGCTACGGCGCGCTCAGCCGCTCGGCCAAGCAGGCCATCGCCATCGCCTCGGGCATGGCGGGCATCGCCGAGAACACCGGCGAGGGCGGCATGAGCGACGCACAGCGCGATGCCGCCAAGCAGCTCATCTTCCAGATGCTGGGCGGGCGTCTGGGCTGGAACATCCACGACATGAACCGTGCCGACGGCCTGGAGATCTACATCTCCCAGGGCGCCAAGCCGGGCTTCGGCGGCCAGCTCATGGCCAAGAAGGTGACCAAGGAACTGGCCGAGATCCGCGGCATTCCCGCGGGCATCGACCTGCGCAGCCCGTCGCGCCACCCCGATATCCTCGGCGCCGACGATCTCGTCATCAAGATCGAGGAGCTGCGCGAGGCGACCGGCTACCGCCTGCCGGTCTCCGTCAAGCTCGGCGCCGGGCGCATCCGCGACGACATCAAGATCGCGGTCAAGGACGGCTTCGACTTCGTCGAGCTGGACGGCATGCAGGGCTCGACCGGCGCCGGCGGCGCCGAGGTCATGGAATACGTCGGCATCCCGACCCTCTCGGCGATCTGCGAGGCCGAGCGGGCGCTGGCCTCCATCGGGCGCCGCCAGGACATCGAGATCGTCCTGATGGGCGGCATCCGCGACGGCGTCGATGCGGTGAAGGGCCTGGCACTTGGCGCCGATGCCATTGCGCTGGGCACCTCGGCGATCATCGCGGGCGGCTGCATTGCCTGCATGCAGTGCCATGTCGGCCAGTGCGTCACCGGCATCGCGACCCAGGATCCCGAGCACGAGAAACGCTACAAGGCCAAGGTCGAGGCCCAGCACATCTACACGTTCCTCGAGAGCGTGCGCTGGCAGATCGCGGCCATCACCAAGGCGCTGGGCCACAAGGACGTCAAGCAGCTCTCGCGCGACGATCTGGTGGCGCTGACGCCCGAGGCCGCCGAGATCACCGGGCTGCCCTACGAACCCGACCGCCGCAACGTCGATCTGTTCCAGGCCGCCGGCTGACACCCTTTCTGTGAGCGGGCATAACGCCCGACGACGAGGACCGCTATGACGATGGAAACCGCACGGATCGGCGCGGACGCCAACCTGATGCCCAAGGAGCTTGCCGACGATACGTCCGACAAGCACTACGTTGCGGCACCCTGCCAGATCGCCTGTCCGGTCGGCACCGATGCGCCCTCTTACATCGGCTATATCTGGGCCGGAAAGTTCGAGGAAGCCTTCGAGGCGATCACCGCGACCAATCCCTTCAGCTCGATCTGCGGCCGTGTCTGCGATGCGCCCTGCGAACCGGCCTGCCGCCGCGAGGCAAGCGACGGCGCCATCCAGATCCGCAACCTGAAGCGCTTCGTCATGGACCGCCTGGGGGCCACATGGTCGCCCAAGCCCGCCGCGCAGACGCGCGAGCAGAGCATCGGCATCGTCGGCGCCGGTCCCGCGGGCCTGGTCGCCGCCCATGACCTCGCGGTCGCCGGCTTCAAGGTCGATGTCTACGAGATGACCGACAAGCCCGGCGGCATGATGATCTGGGGCATCCCTGCCTTCCGCCTGCCCCAGAACATCATCGGCGAGGACATGGAACGACTGCAGAAGCGCTGCCCCGGCCTCACCATCCACACCAACACGGCGCTGGGCCGCGATGTCTCCCTGGAGGAGCTCAAGCGGCGCCACGAAGCCGTGGTGCTCACCATCGGCTCCTGGTGGGGCAAGAAGATGGGCATTCCCGGCGAGGACGACCCCCGCGTCGTCGACGGCGTGGAATTCCTGCGCCGCATCAACGGTGGCGAGCGCCCGCAGATGCCGAAGGAAGTCGTTGTCATCGGCGGCGGCGACGTCGCCATGGATGCCTGCCGCGCCGCCCTGCGCCTGCCCGGCTGCGAAAAGGTGAAGGTCATCTACCGCCGCGGCCCCGACGAGATTCCCGCGCGCAAGATCGAGCTGCAGGGCGCCATCGAGGAAGGCATCGCGTTCATCTACAACACCCAGCAGGTCGCCGTGATCCCGCAGGGCGACGACAGCCTGCTGCTGCGTTGCGTCAAGACCGGTGCGGGCGAGCCCGATGCCGACGGCCGCCGACGCCCGATCGTGCTTGAGGGCAGCGAGCACGATCACGCCTGCGGCATGGTGATCGCCGCCGTCGGCCAGTATGGCGCCAACGAGGATCTCGAAGGCCGCGGCATGATGGCCGGCGACCGCGTCGCCACCGAATGGGAGGGCATGCGGACCAGTGACCCCCAGGTCTTTGCCGCCGGCGACGGCGCCTTCGGCGGCTCGACCATCGTCATGGCCATGAGCCACGGCCAGCGCGTGGCCTACTACGTGAAGGCTTTCCTGGAGGGCAACGACCGCCCGGTGCCCTACCGCACCCCCTGGCGCACCCGCCGCGTGCCGGTCGCCCAGGACACCCGCTGGGAGCAGATCCCCCTCCACCATCCCGATTTCCACGGCGTCGGCGAGAACCCCGTCGAGTTCCCTGAAATCGAATCGACCTACACCTGGGACGAAGCCCGCGACGAGGCCGCGCGCTGCTACCGCTGCGATGCCGAGACCGGCTCGTCGGACTATTCCGTTCAGAATCGCGAGGACATCTTCCTGATGGCCCGCATGCAGAAGACCGATGTCGCCCGCCAGGCCCGCATGCTCGCCAAGCGCCTGCGCCCGCGCGAGAATCCCTTCCCCGAGGTGCGCCCGGCCACGCTCGACGACCTTGTCTTCCTGCCCGCCAACCTGTCGCGCCTGGTCATCGACCCCTACCGCGAGGCCTGCGCCATCAACACCGACCTCGGCATGGGCCGCATGGAGCTGGAGCAGCCCTTCTTTGCTGCCGGCTTCGACAACGCCGCCGCCGACGTGAAGGCAGGCGTGGCTGCCGGCCTCTCCCACGGTGCGGCGGGCTACATCGGCCTGCAGCCGCTGGGCAAGGACGTGCCCTGGCTGCAGCTCGTGATCCCCGGCCAGATCGCGCCTTCGGCCGATGCCGCGGGCCTGATCCATGTCGTGGGCCCGCGCTTTGCCGCTCCGGCCAATCTGGAGCGCCTGCACGAGGATCAGCTTCTGGGTCTCTCCGTCGCCCACCACGAGGCGCTGGAGGAGGCCATCGTTTTTGGCCTGGAGAACAAGTTCGACGTCCTGCTGCTGGGCGGCAACGCCACGGTCGGCACCGACTGGCCCGAGCTTGCCGGTGCACCCGATCTCTCCATGCTGCGCGATGCCATCACGATCCTGCGCCGTCTCAACCGCGAGGAAGAGATCGACATCATCTGGTACGGCGGCGTGCGCTCAGGCACCGATGCGGCCAAGGCGATCGCCCTGGGCTCCAAGGCCGCGGTCTTCGGCATGACGCTTGCCCTGGCCGCGGGCGGTGAGATCCAGAACGGCCACGAACTGCTCTTTGCCCCCGACCGCAGCGAGGAGGAGCGCGCAGAGGCCGTCGCCAACATCCTCAAGGCCGCCGCGGGCGAGGCCTCGATGATGGCCCGCTGTACCGGCAAGACCAATCTGCACAACCTGGAGCCCGAGGACATCCGCGCGCTGACCCGGGCGACCGCCGCCGCGACCGGCCTGCCGCTGGCCGGCACCACCTGAGCCGGAGGCCCGGGGGAAAGCGACGGGCGTGCCGCGTTCCTTTCGGGTCATCCGATCGCCGTCGGGCTGCGTAGAACGGCCCATGACGATCAGCAGCTCCGCGGCCCCTGCCGCTCGCCAGACAGGCCTTTGGGCCGGCATCCTGAAACGGGTGGCGCGACGCGCCCGTTTCGGCGCCATCGACATCGCCCTGCCCGACGGCCGCGCTTGCCGCGTCGCAGGCCAGGAGGACGGCCCGGAAGCGGCCGTGCGCGTGCTCTCGCCGCGCCTGCTGTGGCGTCTGTGGAGCGGCGGCGATCTTGGTTTTGCCACCGCCTACATCGACGGCGACTGCGACACGCCCGATCTCGAGACCCTGCTCCA
>CALGGB010000172.1 GCA_937880925.1 uncultured Rhodospirillaceae bacterium
GCCGTGACGCATTTTTACTCCGGCCAGCCGATGCATTTTTACTCCGGCGTTGACAAATGGGCCAAAGAACTGCTCATCGCGGACCGCAGGCTTGTGTTCAATGTGACCCCCGTGCCCGGGCACGGACACGTCAACATCTATTGCACCGATGTGACGGAAACCTACCGCACGCGCGCACTTCTGCTCGATATCGCCTCCCACGTACCCGGCGTCTTCCTGCGCTATACCCTGCATCCCGACGACAGCGCCTCGGTCACGGGACTGTTGGGAAACTGCGAGCGGCTTTGGGGCTTGTCGGCCGCCGAGATTATGGCCGATCCCGACCTGATTATGCGTCAGTCACCCCAGGAGGATGTGGACCGGGTTATCCCCAGATTCTATCGGTCCGCAAGAGAACTGACCGACTGGAACGAAACCTGGCGAATCCTGCATACCAACGGTGAAATCCGTTGGCTGCGCGGCGCCGGCAGACCGGAGAAGCAGCCAAACGGCGACATCTCCTGGAACTCGCTGATCCTGGACGTCACCGAGCAATCCCAGGCCCAGGCGACCATTGCGGCGTTCTTCGACCAGCCTCTCGACATCCACCTCATTGCAAGGACCGACGGCACCATTGAGCGCGCCAACAAGGCGTTCGAGAATATTCTCGGATATCCGCCTTCGGAGCTGGAGGGGACACGTTTCTTAGACCTCATCCATCCCGACGACATCCCGGCGACCCTGGCGGAGATCGACAATCTGCAATCCGGCGCACCGACCAACTACTTCGAGAACCGCTACCGGCACAAAGACGGCACCTATCGTCACCTGGCGTGGTCGGCGACCGCCCAACAATCCCGGATATTTGCCGTCGCTAGCGACATCACGGTGACGAAGCAGGCTCAAAGGAAAGCCGATGACCTGGCCAGGCAGCGACAGGTCGTGATCGAATGTCAGAGCGCTCTTCTCTCCGGTGAGAACGAGAGCATCCTGCTTACCGACCTGTCGGACATCCTCATGCAGCGCCGCAACTATGTCCGCGTCTGCTTCGAGGAGGCCGAACGATCCGACAGCACCAGCCGCCTGGAAACAGATCGAGGGTCTTCGGCAACCGAAAGCTTCCCCGTCCTGATCGCAGGTGAGGCCGACCTTGCGATGTCGATCGAGCCAGGCCCTGACCGGCTTCTGGACAACGACGAGCGCGCCATGCTTCAGGAGATCGCTGAAAATCTGGCCATGCGCGTCCTCAGTCTGAGGTACCAGGCAGCGCGTCATGCCGCCGAAATCCGGCTGAAGGAAGCCTCCCTGGCCACCATCCAGGCGATTTCGACCATGGTGGAACAGCGCGATCCCTACACGGCGGGCCATCAGGAGCGCGTCTCGCGCCTTGCCGAGGCGATCGGCAGGGAACTGGGCTGGGACGAAAACCGGCTGGAGGGTATCAAGGTCGCAGGCTTGCTGCATGACATCGGCAAGTCCGCGATACCTGCCGAGATCCTCTCACGCCCCGGCAAGTTGTCCGTATCGGAGATGGAACTTGTGCGCATGCATGCCGCCGCAGGCGCCGACATCCTCAGCGGCATCCACTTCGACTGGCCGATCCAGGACATGGTGCGCCAGCACCACGAGCGGATGAACGGCAGCGGCTATCCCGATGGTCTCACCGGCCCCGAGATCCTTCCAGAGGCGCGGGTTCTGGCCGTCGCCGACGTCGCCGAATCAATCATGAGCCATCGCCCCTATCGGCCGGCCCTCGACATCCATGCCGTCGAGCGCGAATTCCTTGAGGACCATCGCGCAGCCTATGACATTGCTGCCGTCGAAGCCTGTCTGAAGATTCTCAGGCAAGAGTTTCCGGCCCCCTTGACGAATTGAGCATCCCGACGCGCGCCCAGCAGCCCAGCCTGATCACGGGGCTCCGGAGCGAATTCACACCCTCATGCGGCGTCGTGCTGCGATCTGCATGAGGGTGATTTGCTCGAGCGTCCCTGCAGCAGATCGGCGGCGCGTTCGGCGATCATGATGACGGGTGCGTGGGTGTTGCCCGAGGTGACCGTCGGCATGATCGAGGCATCGACCACCCGCAGCCGCTCCACGCCGTGCACACGCAGATCGGGCGCGACAACCGCAAGCGGATCGCTTGATGGCCCCATGCGGCAGGCGCCCACGATGTGGTGGGTGACGCTGACGGTGCTGCGCAGCCAGGCATCGATATCCTGGCTGTCGACGACATGCGCGCCGGGCACCAGTTCCTCCCCGCAATAGGGCGCAAACGCCGGCTGTGCGACCAGGTCGCGGATGACCTGCGTGCCGCGCCGCAGGATTTCCATGTCGTGGGGATCCTGCAGGAAGTTAAAGGTGAAGGCAGGCGGCTGCCGCGGGTCGCCGGAGGCCGCATGCACCTCGCCCCTGCTCCTGACGCCGATCAGTTCGATGTAGATCTCGAAGCCCTGCTGGCTCGTGGGGCCATAGGTGCCACCCTGGGCGATGGGCACCATGGTCAACTGCATGTCGGGCCGGTCGGCATCGGGCTGGGATTTCAGGAAGGCGCCGACCTCCATGTGGTTGGTCGCGGCCGGACCCTTGTGCTGCAGCAGCCATTGCAGGCCAGCCATCTGCTTGCCGGGGAAACGGGTCCAGCGGTCGATGCCCACCGGCAGCTTGCAGGCATGCACCAGCTTCACCGTGGGATGGGTGTGCAGGTTGGTGCCGACGCCGGGCGAGGCCCGCACCAGATCGATGCCGAGGCCGGCAAGGTGCTTCGGCTCGCCGATGCCCGAGAGTTCCAGAAGCTGCGGTGAGGCCAGGCCGCCCGCGCACAGCAGGACCTCCCGGCGGGCATTCACCTGCAGGCTGCCCTCCGGGCCAGCGAACGTCACGCCCGTTGCGATCCCGTTCTCGATGACGATCCGTTCCACCACCGCGCCGGTCCGGATGGTCAGGTTGGCGCGCGCGCGTGCCGGCTTGAGATAACCGTCATAGACATCGCTGCGCACGCCGCCCCGCGTGTTGCGGTGCATGGCGCAGAAACCGAGCTGATCGAGCCCGTTGTGGTTGGGATTGATCGGGTGCCCGGCCTGGGCGGCCGATTCCAGGAAGGCACGGTTGAGCGGGGCCTCCACCGTGTCGCCGCGCGTGATGCCGATCGGACCGTCGTGGCCCATGGCCCGGTCGGAAGGATCCTCGAACGCCTCGATGCGCCGGTAGATCGGTTCCACGTCGGACCACGACCAGCCGGTGCAGCCGGCCGCCGCCCAGCTGTCGAAGTCGGCTGGATTGCCGCGCACCCAGACCATGCCGTTGATCGACGAGGAGCCGCCAAGAATGCGGCCCAGCTTGTAGGGCATGGGTCGGTCCCCCGCGCCGGCCTCGGGGCGGGACTGAAAGCCCCAGTGATAGGTGCCCGCCCGGTAGAGCGCCTTGACCGCCGCCGGAATCCTGATCGGCAGGCCGCGATAGTCCGGACCGGCCTCCAGCATCAGGACGGACACGGACGGGTCGGCGGTCAGGCGCGAGGCAAGGACGCAGCCTGCCGTGCCACCGCCAACGATGACATAGTCGTACGTGTGTTCGCTCATGCTGATGACTGCCCCCGGAACGTCGCGATCATGCCGTTCGGGACGCAAGGAACACTGTCGCAGGCGACGTTCAGGGGTTCAGACATCGCATTGCGCAATGACGTCATCCCATGCCTCAAGGAAGCCCTTGGCATGTTCATCCCCAAAGACCAGGGGCGGCCGGATCTTGACCACGTTCCTGTGGGCCCCGGCATGGCTGGTGAGATAGCCGCTATCCTTCAGGGCATTGCAGATGGCGACCGCCCGTTTGCTGTCGGGCTCACGCGTGCCGGGCTTGACGATCTCCACGCCAAGGAAAAGTCCCCTGCCCCGGACATCGCCGATCACCGGGCTCGCATCCTTGCGCGCGATCAGGCCTTCCTTGAACGCGGCGCCAACCCGGCTGACGCTTTCCA
>CALGGB010000173.1 GCA_937880925.1 uncultured Rhodospirillaceae bacterium
GGAAACCACCGACCGAGGCGTACTCCCAGATGCTGGAAGCCACGTGGCGGGACTCCTCCGGCTCCCCCTGGAGAGAAATCAGGGCGGCGATCCCGCAGGCGAAGGCTGCGACGATCGCGCCGACGCCGACCAGCCCGCCGATCTTTTTAGGCAGGACACGGAAGGTCAGGCCTAAAAAGATCGAACCGGACAGGGGAAAGAGCAGGACGAGCCACCCCCAGGTCGCGGCGGTCATCCCTTGAGCTCCTTCATGTCATCGACGTCCAGTGGCAAACGGCGCCGGAACATCGCGACCACCAGGCCGAGGCCGACCACGACCTCACAGGCCGCCACCACCAGCACGATCAGGACCATGACCTGTCCGTCCTGGTCGCCCAGCATGCGGCTGAAAGCGAGCATCGCGAGTGCACCCGCGCCCAGCATCAGCTCCAGGCAGAGCAGGATCACCACCGGGTTGCGACGGACCAGCACGCCGATGAAACCGATCGAGAAGAGCAGCGCGGAGAGGACCAGATACCACTCGATAGCCATCAGGTCACCTTCTTCTCAGGACGCTTGCGTCCGGCCAGAATGATCGCCGCCACCGCAGCCACCAGCAACAGGATCGACGCGGCCTCGAAGGCGATCAGAAAATCCTCGAGCATCAGTTTGCCGACGGCCTCGGGCGTGCCGAAGCCGGCGCCGATCTTGTCGGTGCCTTCAGTTCCGAGGGCGGTAAGGGAAGACCCGAGCACGGCGATCGAGATCTCGATGAAAAGGGCGACCGCGAGAATCGGGCCGATGATCCTCAGCTGCGGCGAGCTATCGAACATCGGTTCTTCGATCCCGCCCACGTAGGCGGCGACAAAGACGTAAATCACCATGACCGCGCCGGCATAGACGACGATCTGGGCGGCGGCCAGGAACTGGGCGCGAAGCAGCAGGAATATTCCGGCCAGGAAGACGAGGTGTACGACCAGCGCCAGCACGCTGTAAAACGGATTGCGCAGGGCAACGACCGCGACCGCTCCACCGACCGCGCCGAAGGCGCCGACGAAGAAGGCCAGTTCGACCACTATTCGCCTTCTCCCCTCAGGGGCGTGCGGGCGATCGGCTCGGCCAGCAGCATCTCCTTGGTGAAGATCAGATCAGAGCGGTTGTAGTCGGCCATTTCATAGTCATGGCCCATGGTGATCGCGTCGAAAGGACAGGCCATTTCGCAGTAACCACAGAAGATGCATCGCGAAAGGTTGATCTCGTAGACCGCGGCGTAGCGCTCGCCGGCCGAGACCCGGTTCTCCGGATCGTTTTCGGCGGCGACGACCCTGATGCATTCGGCAGGACAGGCTGCGACGCAGAGCGAGCAGCCCACACATTTCTCGAGGTCGGATTCTTCGAACTTGTGCAGCTTGTGGCGCCCGCGAAAGCGCGGGTAGACCGGTGTCTTTTCTTCCGGGTACTGGATCGTCACCGGCTTGTCGAACATCCTGCCCATGGTGGTGCGCAGACCGCGCAGGGTCTCGCCGAAAGCCCGGTAAGCACCGCCCATACCGCCGGGCTCGGGACCGCGGGCAACAACCTTGATTTCTTCGGGACGAATACTCACGTGACCACCACCAGGACTGCCGTTACCAGCACATTGAGAGTTGCAAGGGGAAGCAGGATCTTCCAGCCGAAAGTCATCAGCTGGTCATAGCGGAATCGCGGCAATGTGGCCCGGATCCAGACGAAGAAGAAGGTCAGGAAAAGCATCTTCGCCAGCATCCAGATCGGATCGAGCCAGGATGGACCAGGGCCCATCCAGCCTCCGAGGAACATGGTCGAAGCGATTCCGGAAATGATCAGGATCTCGATGTACTCGGCGAAGAAATAGGAGCCGAAACGCATGCCGCCGTATTCGGTGCTGTACCCGGCGACCAGTTCGGCGTCAGCCTCGGGAAGGTCAAACGGAACGCGGTTGGTCTCGGCGAAACCGGCGACCAGGAAGATCAGGAAACCGACGATCTGGGGCACGATGAACCAGATCTCCCCCTGCGCCTTGACGATGTCAACCAGCGACAGCGAACCCGCCATCATGACGACGCCGAGCAGCGAGAGTCCCATCGCGATCTCGTAGGAGATCAGCTGGGCGGCGGAACGCATCGCTCCGAGGAAGCTGTACTTGGAGCCTGATGCCCAGCCACCGAGCAGCAGCCCATAAAAGGCGATCGAACTGAAAGCAAAGAAGTAGAGCACGCCGATCGGGACGTCGATGCCGTAGAGGCCCCAGCCACCCTGGACATCGCCGAACGGAAGGATTGCCAGTGTTATGACAGCAGAGAAAACGGTCAGCGCAGGTGCGATTTCGTAGAGGATGGGCACCGCTCCCTTGGGACGGAAGCCCTGCTTCGAGAGCAGCTTGCCGACGTCGGCCAGCGGCTGCATCGATCCGTATGGACCCACCCGGTTCGGGCCGTAGCGCTGCTGGAACCGGCCGAGCAGCTTGCGCTCGGCCAGCAGGACCACCGGCACGAGCGTCAGAATCACCACGAAGATCAGGATCGACTTGACGATCATGATCCACGTCGCGTCAACGAAACTCGTATCCCCCAGGAGTGGTGCTGGCACTACTCCTCCGCCGCCGTTCCGCCGGACTCGCCACCGGCCATCACCAGGTCGAGCTGAGCACTCGGCTTGCCGATCTCGACCTGAGCCGGCCTGCCGTTGGCAAAGACATTTGCATTGCCTTCCAGAGTGCCTTCCATCAGGAAGCAGGTTCCTTCGGGCATCGCCGCCCGCAGAGCCACCCTGGCGACGACTTCGGTATCCCCCGACTTGACCCCGACCACATCACCACGGCTGAGACCCAGCCGCTTGCCGTCGGCAACCGAAAGCTCCAGCCGCTGGGCAGGAATCAGGTAGTTCAGGGAGGGACTCAAATCAGTAACCGGATTAGCCCAAAGATCACGATAGGTACCCAGGGTCAAACTCCCATCACCAGACGCCGGTGGTTGCTCGGCCGAAGGGGCAGCTCCTCCAGCACCGTTGGCGGTGGATACGGATGTCGCACCCGCAGGCGTAGCCCCGCCGGAGGCTGTGACGTCCGTGTCCGCCGCCTCCAGGGACGCCGTGGTGTCCATATCCGCCTCCCCCACAAACTCGTCCGCCTGGGGCCGCTCCTGCCAACGCACCCCGCGACCCCCTATTTCACCGTCAGTCAGTCCAGCGTAGAAAGGAACCGCGCCGGCGATCGCCTGGAGTGCTTCGGGACCGGAGTTGATGCCGGTTTCATGGCCAATTGCGGCCGAAAGCTCGGCGAGGACCATCCAGCCGGGCCGGATATCCCCGGGACGCTTGGCCGAAGGCCTGACCCTCTGAAGACGACCCTCCGGATGGGTGACCGTACCGTCCTTCTCGGCGTGGCTTTCAGTCGGGAAGACGACCGTCGCATACTCGGAGGTCTCGGTTGCTGACATCGAGAAGCAGACGACATGTTCAGCGGCTTCCAGAGCACGTCTCCACCCGTCGGTATCGGGGAAGTCCCTGAGCGGGTCGACCCCGAAGAGCACCAACGACTTGATCTCGCCCGATTCGAGAGCCGCGCGGATCTCTTCGACGTCGCGTCCGGCCTCCGCCTGGGCGAGGCCCGGTCCGGTGTCGGGCAGGCAGCCGACTTCCCGCAGGCCGCGGGCGTTGGCAACTTCGGGAATCTCGATAAGTCCGGATTCGGCTTTGCCGGCAAGACCAAGGGTTTCCCCAATTTTGATCAGGCTTTCGATCGCCTCGCCGCCATCCGCGCCCCTTCCGAGGCGCTCGCCCCAGATGATCACGATGTCCTGTTTGTCCTTGAGCAGGCCGGCGATGCCGGTGCCGGCACCGTCCCTGACCTGCGCGGCGAGCTGGCCCAGGTAGGCAGCTGCTCCGCCGGGGGCGTAGCGGTCGACTTCAGTCGCACCTCCATCGAGGGCACTCGGACGATCAGTGGCCACGGCCA
>CALGGB010000174.1 GCA_937880925.1 uncultured Rhodospirillaceae bacterium
GTTCTGCAGCAGCGGGCCGGACTTCGGGCGCGCCAGCACGCCGGCCCGCACGCGGCCGATGGCGGGGAACGCCTCGACGATGTTCTCCGGGTTCTCAAGGCCGTAGCTTGCCCAAAGGGCCAGATGCAGGTCGGCAATACTGAAGCGCTCACCAAGATGCCAGGGTCCGTGTTCCTGGAGCCAGTCCTCCAGGATCTGCAAGCGGTCGCAGATCGCAGCGCGCGCCTGGGCGCGCGCGGCGGGGATGTCCTCTTCGCGCAGGACGTAGCGCTCTGTGTAGCCGAACCGCTTGAAGGCCGGCTGCACGTCGTTGGTGTAGTAGAAGAACTTGGCCAGCATGACGCCACGCAGGGGATCGCCCGGCGGCGGCACCAGGTCGAGGCCGTGGTGGTCTGCCAGATAGAGCATGATGCCCGCGGCCTCGTGCAGGGCGTGGCCTTCCGGGGTGATTAGCGCAGGCGTGAAACCTGCCGGATTGATCTTTCGGAAGGCCTCGCCGCGATGCTCGCCGTTCTGCATGTCGACGACACGCAGTTCATAGGGAAGCCCGGCTTCTTCCAGCACCATCTGGGGGCCAAGCGCGCGGCTGAAGGTGCCGCCATAGAGGATGTAGGGTTTCATGGACTCTCGCATCAGGGGGAAGCATCTAACGGCAGGGTCGCTGCCCATCGCAAGTACGGACTCGCCGCCCTGGCGCCTAATTCTTCGGGTTGTGGCAACCACGCCCGCAGGAAGCACGAACGCGGTGTTTTCGATGGGGCCGACATGGCCTAAACCTGCATCCCCTCCTGGAAGGACAAGCACTTGGGTCAAACAGGCGTATTCGGCTTTCCCGGCGACATGGACGCATCGGTGTTTCTTGCCGGGCATTGGCAGCGCCGCGCCTTGTTCTGCCCGCAGGCGCTGGATGCGGCGGCCTGGACGATCGAACCGGAAGACCTGCTTTCGGTCGCCATGGAGGATGCCGTTTCGGCCCGTCTGGTGACCCGCAACGAGCAGGGATTTGTTCTGGAAAACGGGCCCTTCGCGGAGGAGCGGCTGGACGATCTTCCCGACAGCGCCTGGTCGGTACTGGTGCAGGCGATGGAAGTATGGGAGCCGCGTTACCACGGCCTGATTGCGCTTTTCGACTTTCTGCCGCGCTGGCGCATCGATGATGTGATGATTTCGCTTGCTGCCCGGGATGGCGGCGTGGGGCCGCATGTCGACCAGTACGATGTCTTCCTGATCCAGGTGGCCGGTCGCCGGCGCTGGTCCTTCGGCGGACCTGTCTCCCGATTGGTGGAGGGTGCGCCGCTGCGGCTGCTGTCGCGCTTCGAACCGGAGGAACGGATCGTGGCCGAGCCTGGCGACGTGCTCTATCTGCCGCCCGGTGTGCCCCATGACGGCGTGGCGCTCGACGATGGCTGCACCACCCTGTCGGTCGGCTTCCGCGCGCCCGGTCTGGTCGACCTGGCCGATCGTCTGGCCGAAGCCGCCGCGGCGCGCTGGCAGGAGGAGGTCGAAGAGGAACCCCGGTTCACCGATCCCGGACGCGCTCCTGCCGATGACCCGTGGGAACTGCCCGGCGCAGACGTCGTCCGTGCACGCGCCATTCTCCAGGACGCCCTCGACGATCCGGCCCTGGTGGCGCGGCTTCTGGGCGAGCAGGTGACGATGCCGCGCCTGCCCCCGCCACCTCCCGAGGACACCACCGATCCGGACGATCTTGCCCGTCGTCTCGCCGGTGGCGCGCGTCTGGAGCGCTGGTCAGGCTCGCGCCTTGCTCATCACGATCTGGGGTCTGGGGACGGCATGCTGTTCGTCGACGGCGAGGCCCTGCCATGCTCACCGGAACTGGCTGCCTGGCTGGCCCGCCGCGACAGCGTGACCCAGGACGACCTGCATGAGTGCCCCGACGCCAGGGAGGCCTGCAGCCTGCTTGCGGAACTGGTGAACCGCGGCTCCTTCGGCATCGCGCGATAGGTTACTGCGGCGGCGGCGGCGTCTTTCTCACCCAGAAGGCCCTGGGCTCCAGGAAGCGGCGCAGCACATTGCCGGTGATGCGCGCGACATTGTTGTCGCCGCCGTTGTGCGCCAGCGACATGGGCCAGGCGATCGATCCGACCGAAAACACGGCGCCGCCCCGTGGCGTTTCGTAGAACACCATGTCGGCGCGCACGTCGGGATGGTTCGGGCCGTCCTGAAAGCGGAAGTTCGTTATGAACTCCTCGGGCGTGAGCAGCGCGTTTTCGTTGTGCTCGGCCGAACGGGCGACCACCAGGGCATGGGGCGGCGTGCCCAGTGCGGTATCGGCACGGTCCAGTTCGATGCCCACGGCGCCGCCGGCCACCGTGCCGAAATCGCCGATCCTTTCGTCAGGATCCACGCCTTCCAGAATCCATGCTGCACGCGGGTCGTCGGCGCCCTCGGCACGCAGGTAGTAGCTGGAGAAGCCATGCATCATGCAGTCGAAACCAACACCCACCAGGCGCTGGGGAGCACGGCCCAGGCTGCGCCAGAGACCGCCGGGTTCGCCGGTGAAGGCAAGGTCGCGCTCACCCGGCTTTCCCTCCCAGGCGCGCGTTCCGGTATCGCCACGGCGCACCTCCATGATCCCTGGCACGTCCGGGTGGAAGGCGATGCGCCAGTAGAAGCCGTTGGCGCCCAGGTACATCAGGCGTCCGCCTGTCTGGACCCAGCCGTCTAGCCCGTCCCACATCTGTGTCGTGATGTATTCGGGATGGCAGCCCGTCATCACCACGCCATAGCCGTCAAGCAGGCTGCGGCCTTCGGCATGCAGCTCCTCGTCGGTGATGACGTCGCAGGCGATGCCCTCGCGTTCGCACCAGGCCAGGATGTTCGTATCGAAGTTCAAGGCGTGCCCCTCGCCCAGGCCCGGCCGCATGTCCAGGATCGGGCGCAGGCGGGAACTGAAGGCGATGCCGCTGCCGTCATCGTGCAGATTGTAGGTCGACCGCCCCAGGCCGCCATGGTCGTGAAGATAGAGTTCGTTGCCCGAAAGCACGCTGACGCTGTCCATCAGGGGCTCGGTCGTCTCGTCGTCGATCGCACCGGTGTCGTTGGCATAGGCCATGTAGGTCGCGGTCGAGAGAAGCAGGGCAACCTCGGCAGTCGGCTTGCCTGCCGGCGGCGTGACCGCGAAGCACACATAGCCCAGCGCGCCATCTTTGCCGTTCAGGCGTGCCGCATAGAGGCCTGAGGACAGATCATCGGGCACCGTGAAGCTGAAGTCGGTCTGCCAGCCGCAGTCGGAAAGGTCGTCGGCATGGAAGTGGATCGCCCCATACTGGCCGGGTCGCTGGCGCCAGTTCGTGACGCTGCTGTCCCAGTTGTGGCCGGTGACGGCGCGCGTCGGCATGTTGATCAGAACACCGTCCAGTCTGTTGGGGCTGACATCGCTGATCGCGGTGCCGGAGATGCCGATGGAGAAATCCCATGCGCCGACCAGATGTTCGGTCGCCGGGTTTGGCCGGTCGGCTTCGACGAGGGCGCGCATGGCATTGCCGCCGACCGCCAGCGACATCAGGCGGGGCCGCTCGATCTTGCCGTTGAAATGGCCCGCAAGGACTTCGCGTTCGCCATCAAGGCCGCTGACATGGGCGCCAAAGAGTAGGGAGCCGCTGCCCGCCGCGCGTTTGAAGCGGCCGCCGGCCTTCCAGTTGCGCGCCTCGGTGTCGACCACGGCCTGGGGCCGCAGCGGCGTCTGCTGGACGAAGATGTCGCCGGATGCCTGCTCGAAGGAGGCACAGACGAAGTACCACTCACCGGCGCGCAGGGGCGTTGCCGTGCTTGCCGTTACCGGCGCCAGGCCATCGCCCACCGAAAAGGCCAGGCACCCCCTGGCATCGATGTGGAGGTCGTAGCCCAGCCCCTTGTCGGCGCGCCAGCGGGCGATGATCGACTGGTGCCCGCCGCCGGGCAGGGTCGGGCAGATCATGGCGCCGACCGAGACATCGAGCAGCCGGTCCAGAAGAGGCATGCCGGGAACGACGCCTGCCGAGCCGTAATGCACCGGCTGTTCGCGTCCCGGGTAATCCCCGGCGAAGGCAGCATCGACCTCGCGCAGTATCAGGCCGTGGCCATCGGGATCGCCATCACCGCAGATCACGCGGACCAGGTCGGCATGATAGTGCGCGATACCGCGGGCGCTGATCTTGAAGGCGATGCTTTCTCCCGGGCGGACGCTGAAGCGGTCGGGGTAGCCCAGCAGGCGGTTGGTCTGGGTCATCGTCAAAGCGCGCCCAGGGTGGCGTCGGCGGCCTCCAGCGTCTGATCGATATCGGCATCACGCAACACGGCCGACATGAACCAGGTGCCGCGCGCGGTCAGTCGCACGCCGCGGTCCTGCATGCCCTGGACAAAGGCCAGGCGCATCTGCTCGTCGGTCGCCTTGTAGTCACGGTAGTGGGTGAGGGGGCCGTTCTCTGTGAAGACCGTGGTGAAGATCTGCCCCACGCCCTGGGCGTGAAGCGGAACCTGGCGGCGCTTGGCGATCTCCCGCAGCCCCGTCATCAGGCGCTGGCCCTGCTTTTCGATCTTGCCGTAGATCGCCCCGCCATCGGCTGCCAGTGTCTCGATCGAGGCGCGGCAGGCCGCCACCGTGGATGTCAGTCCGTTGTAGGTGCCGCCATGCACGACCCCGGCCATCACCTCCTCCATCACGGCGCGCCTGCCCGCGATGATCGCCATGGGGAAGCCTGCCGCGCAGGCCTTGGCGAAGACTGCCAGGTCGGGGGTCACGCGGTAACGCTCCTGTGCCCCACCCAGCGCAACGCGGAAGCCGGTGATGACCTCATCGAAGATCAGCACGATGCCGTGCTCGTCGCACAGCTTGCGCATGCCTTCGAGGTAACCCGGCTTGGGCTCGATCACGCCGCTGTTGCACATGATCGGCTCCAGCACGATGGCGGCGATCTCCTTGCCGTGTTCGGCAAGCGTGGCCGACAGCACCTCAAGGTTGTTGAAGGGCTGCACGATGAGGTTGGCGCGGATGTTCTCGGGCTGGCCCTTGCTCTGGGCAATGACGGACGGGCTGTCATAGGCGCCCGCCTCGTTCAGGGCGGGCGCGACACTGGCGAAGATATTGTCGGCCCAGCCGTGATAGTTGCCCTCGAACTTCAGCACCTTGGTGCGTCCGGTGTGGGCGCGCGCCAGGCGCATGGCGATCTGGTCGACCTGGGTGCCCGAGACATCAAAGCGCACCAGTTCGGCGCAGGGCACCACCTCTGTGATGCGCTCGGCCAGCTCGATCTCGGCCTTGTGGACGGTGGTGAAGGCCTGGCCGTGATCGAGGGTCGCGCGTACGGCATCCAGCACCCCTTTGGGCGTGTGGCCCAGGAACGCCGGGCCGTTGCCCAGCACGTAGTCGATGTAGCGGTTGCCGTCTGCGTCCCAGATATAGGCGTCTTCACCGCGCTCGATAGCCAGGGGTACGGGCAGGGTGTGGTAGCGGAAATTACTGGATACGCCACCCGCCAGGACCTTCTTGGCCCGCTCGTACTGTGCGATCGATGTGTCGTAACGGCCCATGGCGGCGAATCCCTCGATTGTCGGGCCGTGAGATTCGGCTAGGCTGGCGCCGTTCGCAAGCGTTGCCGGAGCAGACCGTGACCTCAGCCTTCCCGAATCTCTTCTCGCCGTTGCAGCTTGGCCCAGCGACAATCCGTAACCGCATCGTTTCGACAGGGCACGATACGGGCATGGTCGGCGACGATGGCGCCCCCGGCGATCAGCTCATCGCCTACCAGCGTGCCCGGGCGCGGGGCGGCGCCGGGCTGATCGTGGTGCAGGTCGCCAGCGTCCATCCCACGGCGTTCTACACCAGCCACATCCTGCAGGCCCACACCGACCGCTGCATACCCGGCTACACCGCTCTGGCGAAGGCTGTCCACGAACACGGGGCCACCGTATTCGGTCAGATCTTTCATCCCGGTCGGGAAATCCTGGGCAGCGGCGATGGCACGCTCTCGGTCGCCTGGTCATCGTCCAGCACACCCAACGAGCGTTATCACGTGAAGCCGCGTGCCATGGACAAGGCGCTGATCGACGAGGTGGTCGAAGGATACGCCGCGGCCGCGGCCCGTCTGCAGGCTGCCGGGCTGGATGGCGTCGAAATCGTCGCCAGCCATGGTTATCTGCCGGCCCAGTTCCTCTCCTCGAAGATCAACAAGCGCACGGACGCATACGGCGGCAGCGCGGAAAACCGCCTGCGTTTCCTGCGCGAAGTACTGGAAGCGGTGCGCGCGCGGGTCGGTCCCGGCATGACGGTGGGCGCACGTATCTCCGGCGACGATCTCGACGGTATCGGCATCGAGCCGCAGGAATCGGCGGATGCCTGCGAGACCCTGGCGAAGGCAGGGTTGGTCGACTACCTCAGCGTGGTCGCGGGCAGTTCGGCAACCCGACCCGGTTCCTTGCACATCGTGCCGCCCATGGTGAAGGAGGCCGGCTACACCGCGCCCTTCGGCAGGGCGATCAGGGATCGGGTCGATGTGCCGGTGATCGTTACCGGGCGCATCAACCAGCCCCAGATCGCCGAAGCGATCATCGCCCGCGGCGATGCCGACGCGTGCGGCATGACCCGCGCCATGATCGCCGACCAGGACATGCCGGTGAAGGCCCTGGAAGGCCGTTCCGACGATATCCGCGCCTGCATCGCCTGCAACCAGGCCTGCATCGGCCATTTCTTCATGGGTGCCGCGGTCTCGTGCATCCAGAACCCGGTGACAGGGCGGGAACTTTCCTTCGAGAACCTGCCGAAGGCCTCGCCCCCTCGTCGTGTGATCGTCGCTGGCGGCGGACCCGGCGGCATGAAGGCAGCCGCCGTTGCCGCGGCGCGCGGCCATCAGGTCACCCTGTGCGAAGCCGGGGCCCAGCTTGGCGGTCAGGCACTGCTCGCCCAGCTCCTGCCCGGCAGGGCGGAGTTCGGCGGCATCGTCACCAATCTTGCCCGCGAGATGGATCTTGCCGGTGTCACCGTGCGCCTCAACACCCGCGTCGACCGCGCGCTGGTCGAGGCCGAAAAACCCGATGTCGTGATCGTTGCCACCGGGGCCCTGCCGGCGCGGGTCGAGATGGAAGGCGAGGGCGCTCATGTCGTCGATGCCTGGCAGGTCCTGCGCGGTGAGGCCAACGTCGGCCAGTCCGTCGTCATCGCCGACTGGCGCTGCGACTGGATCGGCGTCGGCCTTGCCGAAAAGCTGGCGCTTGATGGCTGCCGCGTGCGCCTTGCCGTCAACGGCGCCCAGGCGGGCGAAAGCATGATGCAGTACCTGCGTGACCATGCCGCTGGGCGCATGTTCTCGCTGGGGGTCGAGGTGATGCCCTATGCGCGCCTCTACGGTGCCGATGGCGATACGGTCTATCTGGAACACGTCATGGCGCGCGAGCCCATCGTCTGCGAGGGGGTCGACACCCTTGTCACGGCTCTGGGGCATGAGGCCGAGGACAGGCTGAAGGGAGAACTCGAGGGGCTGGGTGTCGCGATCCACATGCTCGGCGACTGTCTCTCGCCACGGACCGCCGAGGAGGCGGTGTTCGAAGGTCTCAAGGTGGGCGCTGCCCTTTAGGGAGATTGACC
>CALGGB010000175.1 GCA_937880925.1 uncultured Rhodospirillaceae bacterium
GGCCGCCGGCCGCCGCTCGATCGCAGCGATCCGCCGGCGCAGGCGATCCAGCGCGGCAGGGGAGGCGGCAGGGGCACCGCGACGGGGATCGGGGTGAGATGTCGGCATGGCTCGGCTCAGGGACTCGAAGAGTTCATAGTTTGTTCTATCACGGCTCTTGTCAAGAACGTAGGAAGAACATGAAGTTCGCGCCATGGTGGGTGTCGGCCACCCTGGCGTCTCGCTTCCCGCTTGACAGGGGTTAAATTTTTCCCAAAAATTGACCCTTAAGGTAAATCTTGCAAAAAGAATGCATCTCCTGGAGGTCTGCCATGAATGGTCAAGAGCCCGCGGCCAACCCAGCGTCGCCGTTGCCTCGGGACGCCGCCGCGATTCTCGGGGAGGCCGGCGTCCGGAGGGTGCTGTCCCCCATCGAAGAGCCCTCCGGGCTGCCCAACGCGGCCTTCTGGTCGGAGGAATGGCTGAGGCTCGAAAACGAGCGCATCTTTCGGCGCTCATGGGTGTTCGCGGGCGCCGTGGCGGAACTTGATCTCGATACCGTGAAGCCGGTCGAGATCGGCGGCACGCCGATCATCCTGGTCCGCGACGGCGATGCCGTTCGTGCCTTCCACAACGTCTGCCGTCATCGCGGCACGCGCCTTGTCTCTGCGCCCTGCAGGAAGTCGGCGATCGTCTGCGCCTATCATGCCTGGAACTACCGGCTGGACGGCAGCCTGCGGTCGCGCCCGCATTTCCACGGCCCCAACAAGGTGGAGCGTTTCGAGGCGGGAGCCCGTCCCGACCTCGCGCTCCATGCCGTGCGCACCGAGGTGTGGAACGGCTGCGTCTTCGTCGATCTCTCGGGTGAGGCACCGCCCCTGGTCGACTGGCTCAAGCCGCTGCTGGAGCGCACACGCGCCTTCGACTTCTCCCAGATCCGCTGGATCGGCAAGCAGACCTTCCGTTTCCGGAGCAACTGGAAGCTCGTCCTGGAAAACTGGATGGAGGGCTATCACGTCTTCGCGGCCCATCCCCGGCTGATCGACCATGCGCCCATGGACGTGCGCTGGTCGGGCGAATGGATGGACCACGTCTTCTACAACGACTACCTGGCTCCCCGGCTCTCGGACGGACGCGGCGAAGGCGGCCTGCCGCACTTTCCCGGCCTCTCAGAGGACGAAAAGCGGCGTGGCATGTGGTTCACCGTCTTTCCCACCTTCTGCGCCGAGGTCTATGCCGACCAGTTCGTCGTCCTCTCGGCGACGCCGGTGGCCCCGGACGAGACCGTGGAGGAGCTCCACTTCTTCGTGGTCGGCGACGAGGCCGCGACCGCGGGCCAGTACGAGGCGGGCCGCGCCAGCCTGATGAGCATGTGGCACGACCTCAACCTCGAGGACGTGACCATCCTGGAGGAGCTGCAGCAAGGCCGGCGGTCGATGGCCTTCGAGGGTTCGCTGATGTCGCCGGCGTGGGAGGTTCCAGCCCACCAGCTGGCGCAGCGGATCCTGTTCGCCCTCGCGGACGGCGAGCCGTCATGACGGCCGCACCGTCCTTCCGCACCTTTGCCGCCGCGGAGGCGCGCTACGACACGTTCCGCCGTGCGGGGAAGGGGCGCCAGGACATCTGCCAGTGGCTCGGCCCGCAGGACGATGCGCCCTATCAGGCAGGCATCGCCGAACTGAGCCGCATCCGCATCGCCGACTACACCTTCGCCTTCGACGACTTCCTCTTCGTCCTCGAAGGCGGGATCACGATCCGCCAGGACGATCGCAGCGTCGACCTGGGACCGGGCGAGGCGCTCTTCATCCCCCGCGGCGCGACCGTGACCCTGGAGGTCCCCGACCGGCTGGTGTGGACCTACGTCGCGCATACCGGCGACACAGACTGGTCGAGCCACGCCAACGAACCCGGCGCCGTCGAGGAGATGGGCACCGACGGCACAGACGCCGGCACCCCGGCAGGGATCAGGACATGACGAGCTTTCCCCACCTCTTCCAGCCCCTTGCGCTGGGCGCCCACACCGTTCCCAACCGGCTGTTCTTCCCGCCCCACGGCACTTCCCTGGGTGAGCGCGGTAATGTCGGCGAGCGCATGATCGCCTATCACGAGGCGCGCGCGGCCGGCGGTGTCGGCATGATCGTGCTCGAGGGCATGTCGATGCACGAGAGCTTTGATGTCGAGGGCGGCTACATCCTGGCCGGCCGGCCCCAGGTGGTGCCGGGTTTTGCCCGTCTGGCCGATGCGGTCCACGCCCATGGCACCAAGCTGCTGGGCCAGCTATTCCATCCCGGCGCGGCGATGCGTACCACGCTCGATGGTTCGCGCCGGCCGGTGTTCTCGGCCTCCGACGTGCCTTTCGAGCGTTACGGCCTGATCCCGGTGCCCGCGCCGCGCCCCTTCATCGCCGAACTGGTCGAGGCCTACGCCCGGGCGGCCGACCACATGCGCCAGGGCGGCTTCGACGGAGTCGAGATTCTCGCCTCCATGGGTTACCTGATCGCACAGTTCCTCAATCCCCGGACCAACCGGCGCGACGACCAGTACGGTGGCAGCCTGGAAAACCGCATGCGCTTCCTGGTCGAGGTGCTGAGCGCCTGCCGCGCTGCGATGGGCCCGGACATGATCCTGGGTGTGCGTATCTCCGATGGCGACCCCACACCCGACGCCATGGAGTCGAGCGGGGTACTGGAGGTCTGCAAGGCGCTGGAGGCGACCGGCCTCGTCGACTACTTCAGCATCATCGGCGGCAACACCGCCACCACCCGGGGCTGGATCGATGTCTTCCCGCACATGGCGGTGACCCAGGGACATGTCGTGCCCCAGGCGGGCGTGTTGAAGGCCAGGCTCAAGACACCGGTGCTGGTTGCCGGCCGCATCAACCAGGCCCAGACCGCCGAGCGTGCCGTCGCCGATGGCCAGGCCGACATGGTCGGCATGGTGCGCGCGCTGATCGCCGATCCGCTGTTCCCGCAAAAGGCGCGTGAGGGCCGCCCCGACGACATCCGCGCCTGCATCGCCTGCAACCAGGCCTGCGTCGGCCACCGCCTGCAATACTTCGGCGTCTCCTGCATCCAGCATCCCGAGACCGGGCGCGAGCAGGAGGCCGGTCACATCAAGACGAAGGCCGCCAGGGCGCGCCGTGTCGCGGTGGTCGGCGGCGGTCCCGGCGGCATGAAGGCCGCGGCCGTGGCGGCAGAACGCGGCCATGACGTCACGCTCTATGAGAAGAGCGCGCGGCTGGGCGGCCAGGCGCTGCTTGCCCAGGCGCTGCCGGGCCGCGAGGAATTCGGCGGCATCGTGACCAACCTGACACGCGAGATGGAACTGGCCGGCGTCCGCGTCGAGCGCAACCGCACCATCGAACACGGCGACGTCGTGGGTCTCGACGTCGATGCGGTGATCGTGGCCACCGGCGGCTTGCCGCGCTGGCCCGAAATGGAAGGCGGCGAGGGCAGCCACATCGTCGATGCCTGGGCGGTGATCCGGGGCGAGGCCAATGTCGGCGGCAGCGTGCTGATCGCCGACTGGAAGAACGACTGGGTGGGGCTGGGACTTGCCGAGAAGCTGGCGCGCGACGGCTGCCGTGTGCGTCTCGCCTTCACCGCCAATGCGCCGGGCATGAACCTGGTCGATGGTGTGCGCGACCACTGGGTCGCTGGACTGCAGAAGCTGGGTGTGGCGATGATCCCCTATGCCCGACTCTACGGCGCCGATGGCGATACGGTCTATCTCCAGAACACGGTGACCGACGACCCCATCGTCTGCGAGGAGGTCGAGACCCTTGTGTTCTCCCAGGGCACCGCGCCCGAGCCCGGCCTTGCACACGCGCTGGAGGACTGGCAGGGCGAGGTGCATCTGATCGGCGATGCGCTTTCGCCGCGCACCTGCGAGGAAGCGGTGCTGGAAGGCATGCGCGCGGCGATGAAGCTGTGACACGACAAGGAGCTATCCCATGAGCGATGACAGCCTGGACGACGCGGGCTTCGAGGACGTCGGCGCCGATGTCGGCAGCAGTGCGGACCTCGACCCCGTGGCGGTGGCGCTGGGCAGCGACATCCGCGGCCTGCGCAAGGCGCAGGGGCTCACCCTTGCCGAACTGGCCGGGCGCACGGGCCGCTCCATCGGCTTTCTCAGCCAGATCGAACGCGGCCTGAAGAAGCCTTCGGTCGGCACGCTGCAGAGCCTGGGCGACGCCCTGGGCCTGGGTATCGGCTGGTTCATGCAGGGCGCCGATGTGGGCGAGGATCCCGAGGAGCGCGCCGTGATCGTGCGGGGCCACCAGCGCCGCCGTATCTCCTACACCAACCTGTCGAGCACCGATTACCTCGGCATGCAGGACTATCTGCTCTCGCCCGATCTCAACGCCAACCACGGCCTGGTGCTGACAACCTATGCGCCGGGGGCGAGCACCGGCGACGACCTCAACGGTCATGAGGGCGAGGAATCGGGCTACGTCCTTTCGGGCACCGTGGTCCTGGAACTGGGCGAGCGCACCTACCGCCTGGAGGCCGGCGACAGCTTCCACTTCGACAGCGCCGTGCCCCACCGCTACAGCAACCCCGGTCCGGGACCGGCCAGCACGATCATGGCGCTGGTGCCCATGGCGCTGCGCTACGGCCATGCCCATGCCGGTTCCGACAACGCCTCCGAAGAATGAACGACACGATGACGACGATCCCAGCGACCATGCGCGCCATGGTGACGACGGGCCACGGTGGCCTCGACAAGCTTGTCTTTCACGCCGACTGGCCGGTGCCGCAACCCGCGCCGGGTTGTGTGCTGATCCGCGTCGGCGCCTGCGGCTGCAACAACACCGACATCAATACGCGCACCGCCTGGTACAGCGACACGGTCAAGACCGGCATCACGACCGACGGCGGCGCGGGAGGCTTTGACGAGATCAGGCCGGAGGCTGCTTCGTGGGGCGGAGTCGCCATCGTCTTTCCGCGCATCCAGGGTGCGGATGCGGTCGGCCGTATCGTCGCGGTCGGGCAGGGCGTCGATGCCTCACGCATCGGTGAGCGGGTCATGGTCGATGGCTGGCTGCGCGACCCCGAGGCTCCCCTCGACATGGAAAAGGCCGGCTATTGGGGCAGCGAGGCCGACGGCGGCTTTGCCGAATACGCCACCTGTCCCGATGCCAATGCGGTGAAGGTCGAGAGCCCGCTTTCGGATGTCGAGCTGGCGACCTTCATGGTCGCCTTCTCCACCGCCGAGGGCATGGTCCGCCATGTCGACCCCAAACCCGGTGAATGGGTGCTGGTGACCGGCGCCTCGGGCGGCGTCGGCACGGCGGCGATCCAGCTCGTCAAGCGGCGCGGCGCCAGCGTCATCGCCCTGTGCGGTGCCACCAAGGCCGATGCGGTCATCGCGCTGGGCGCCGATGCGGTGATCCCGCGCGATGTCACCGACCTTACCGGCGCGATCGCCGAGCTTTCCCCTTCGGGCCGGGTCGAGGGCGTTGTCGATGTCGTCGGCGGTCCGCTGTTCGGCCAGATGATCGCGGCCCTGCGCACCGGTGGGCGCTACGCCTCCTCGGGCGCCATCGGCGGCCCGGAGGTCGGCTTCAACCTGCGCCACCTGGTCTATCGTGATCTCGAACTGCACGGTTCAACCGTGACGCCGCTCGAAGTCTTCCACGACATCGTTTCCTACATCGAGCGTGGCGAGATCCGCCCCGTGCTCTCGGCGACCTATCCGCTGGAACGGCTCGCTGAGGCCCAGGCCGCGTTCCTGGAGAAAGGCTTCATCGGCAAGATCGTCATCGACATGGAGCAAGGCGCATGAAGATCATCGAAGTAGAGATCTATCAGATTGATCTTCCCATCATCCTGGAAGGTGGCTTTCCGCTCTCCGGCGGACGCAATGCCACGATACTGGATAACACCATCGTGCGCCTGACGACCGACGACGGCCTGGTCGGCTGGGGCGAGAGCTGTCCCTTCGGGCTTGATTATCTGCCGGCCTTTGCCGGCGGGGTGCGGGCCGGGCTGGAGGAGCTTGCTCCCACTGTCATCGGCCTCGATCCGCGCGATACCGCGGTCGTCTATGCGGCCATGGATCGGCGTCTCTACGGCCACGGCTACGCCAAGGCGGCAATCGACATGGCCTGCTGGGACCTGCTGGGGCGTGCCGCCGGCCTGCCGCTCGTTACGCTGCTGGGAGGGCGGCGCGCAGAGCGCATTGCCTGCCATTCGGGTCTGCCTGCCTCCAGTCTGGAGACCATGATCGAGGGCCTGCATCACTTGCGCCACCTGAAGTGCCAGCACTTCTCAGTCAAGATGAGCGGCACGCCAGAGAAGGACATCGCCACCCTGCGCCGCATCGCAGAGGTCTTGGAGCCCGGGGAATCGGCGATAGCGGATTCCAACGGCGGCTGGAGTGTGCACGCCGCCGTACAGGTCATGAACGCCACCGCCGAACTGCCTTACACCTTCGAACAGCCCTGTTTCACCTATGAGGAATGCCTGGCCGTCCGGCAGCGGACCTCTTCGCCCATCA
>CALGGB010000176.1 GCA_937880925.1 uncultured Rhodospirillaceae bacterium
GGGCGCGCTCACTTTCCCCCCGACATAGGAAGAACCGCCCCCCCCGCCCGTCGAGAACGCCGTGATCGCCGCAACCGCAACCAGCCAGCAAACGAAAGAGCCGGAGGCGCCCGAGGAGGCAGCAGCGGTTTTGTCCTCCGATCCCCGCTACATTCAGATCGCTGCCTATGTCGATGCCGACCGGGCCGAACGGGCCTGGGGCCAGCTTGTGGCCAAACACCCGGACCTGCTGGGCGGCCTGCCCCACAGGGTTCTGACCATCGATCTGGGCGGCGACACAGGCGTGGTTTACCGGCTACAGGCAGGCCCGATGCCCGACGCGCGGGAGGCCGAATCGATCTGCACCCTGTTGAAGTCCCGGAACGCAGACTGCTTTCTCGTCAAACCCTGACGCAGCAGCACTGCGGTCAGAAGGGCTCGCAATCGCCGCAATGCTCGATCGGCAGTGCGCGCGAAAGCCAGCCGATGCCGGCCTGGCTGCCCTGCATGCCTTCGGCGATATCGGCGACGTGACTGAAACCGGATTCACGCAGCTGGCGCGCTGCTTTCGACGAGCGCCCGCCCGTGGCGCAGATCAACGCGACGGGACGGTCGCGATCGCCATCCAGTGCGGCGAGAACCTCCTCGACAAACGCGTCATTGGGCACGGCCCAGATGTTGTAGAAGCTGATGCGCGCCGCTCCGGGGGCAACCCCGGTTTCACGCCACTCCGTCTGGGTGCGGACATCGACAATGACAAGCTCCGCGTCCTGCAAAAGTTCCCAGGCTTCATGCCCCGAGATCAGCCCAAGCTCTGGGTCCTGCGCCCGGAGCGGCCCCCCAATCAGGCAGGAAAGCATCAGCACAACAAGCAGGACCGGAGCGCGATGTGCGCCCCGGTCCCAGGTCCGGCAAAGCAGTCTCGTCATGGCATCCATGCCACTAGTTAATACGGAACTCCGGGGGCAGGAAGAACATGGAATCACGCCCGTCGGCCAGATGGCAGTCGATGCAGAACGCGACCTTGTCGGAGCCGACACCGCCGGTCTGGCCGACGATCGCGCCGCCCGGAGTGACCATGCTGTAGCGCCAGTCTCCGCTGTCGGCGTCGAAACCCGACGCCATCTTCTCCATCGCGAAGAGAGGACCGGCAGCAACTTCACCCGATGCGCTCACCGTGAAGCTATCCTTGGCAAGCACCGACCCTGCAGGCATCGGGCCACCTTCTTCCCAGGTGCGGTAGGCATCGGCGGCAACCCCGTTGGCATAGTTGCTGACGTACCGCCCGCCGTGGGTCGCCGCGGGATAGGGCACCATGCTGAAGCGCTCCCAGTCGCCGTAGTTGCCCGAGATGTCCTCGCCGCTTGCCGAGTTCAGAGAAGCCGCGCCGTATGCGACCTGCATCATCGGCCGGATGCAGTCGTAGGCCGCCATGATCTGCTCCGTCGTCAAATCCAATTCGATTGAAGCACCGCACGCTCCGCAGGAAGCCGCGCAGGGATTGCACGGATTGCAGGCCGCACAGGGATTGCACGGCGAACAGGCTGCAGCGCAGGGATTGCACGCTTCGCACGCCGCAGCGCAACAACCCGCATTCATGCCGCTCGACGCCGCATCAAACCAGGCATAGCCGGGAACGTTGCAATCGCCCTGAAGCGACGCACCGCAAGCTCCGCAGGAAGCTGCGCAGGGATTGCACGGGCTGCACTCCGCAGCACAGGGGTTGCAAGGCGAACATGCGGCAGCGCACGGATTGCAGGCATCGCAGGCCGCCGCACAACAACCGGCATTCATGCCGCTCACCGCATCCTGAAGCGAAGCGCCGCAGTCAGCCGCACAGGGGTTGCAGGCCGCGCAGCAAGCCTCGCACGTTGCCGCACAGGGGTTACAGGCGTCGCACGCAGCCGCGCAGCAACCGGCATTCATACCGCGCTGCGCCGTGGGCATGGGAACGGCTTCGGGATTCTCGGCGCCGCTGCTGTAGGTGCGATTGGCCTGGCTGCGGCCGCAAGGCACGACGGTAAAACTGACGGCAAGCACCGCACCGGCAGCAACGACGGCCGGCAACATCGTGGTCGACATCAGATTCTTCTTGAGCTGGAACATGGAACGGTTTGCCTCCTGGTTGGTCCGCCACCGCAGGGCCGCGATGGTCAGGCGCCCGTTTCATGTGCCCCAAGACACCGGCGCCGATGGATCAAGACTAGGCGTAGCCCGCTCCTTGCAGCCAATGAATGGCTGTCACGTGTGCGTGAAAGTCCCTGAACACTCTGGGGACAATCCCGTGCCGCTCAGCACAACGTGCTCGGCTCCGGGTCCGGCTGCATACCGCCCGAGGCCATGCGTATTTCAGGTGCGTCACCTTGATAACGCTGCACGCTACGCTCTTCGGACAGTTCATAGCTGGTCTGGCCGTTGCCGCTGTCGGGCAGACCGGCCAGTACCGCGTCTGGCGCCCAGCCGGTGCGACGGGGCAGCTCGACGGCCACGGCCGCCTCACCATGGGTGTTGCAAGCAACGATGACGGTGCCATTCGGGGCTGGTGTCATTGCATCCACCCCCCACACGGCGAGGATTGTCGCGGCGAGCAGGGCGACGACGGCCCAGGCGCTCAGGAATTCACGCAATCTGTTCATGGTTTCCGTTCTCCCGCGATCACGATGCGGCATGGCGTTGGCGCCGGCGGAGTGCCGACATTTGCGCCGCGAGCCTGATCGATGTGGTTGTTGAGGTTACGCAAGTGGCGTCACGGCCGATCACACCACCTTGAGAGAGGCGCCGTGACCGCGCTGGCCTGTTGAAAGCATGGGCGCCAGCCGCCATCCTCGTGCCATGGCACAGGCAACCAAGGCGCGTTCGCGCCCTCCCCTCGCGGTCGAGCTTCCCGGGCGTAGCGAGCTTGAATCGCTCGACCGAGAAAGCCTTGCGTCCATGCTGGAAGCTGGCAAGGACGTGCTCGAATGCTACCGGGTGCTCAAGAAAACCGGCGACAACATTGTCGGTGAACTGCTGCGCAACGCCGGTACGTTCTACCAGTGGCAGCACTACCCCAAGGGGGACGTTTACGACCGGGAAAACGGCAGCCAGTTCTATTATCACGCCCACCCCAAATCGAGCCGGCCCGGCGAACACGGCCATTTCCATACCTTCCTGCGTGCCGCGGGAATGCCCAAGGGCGTCGAGCCCGTGCCGTATGCCGGTGAGGCCGTCTGGCCCATGGGCGGGGATGCGCTGAGCCACCTCGTTGCCATCTCGATGGACAAGAAGGGTTTCCCCACCAGCCTTTTCACGGTCAACCGCTGGGTGACGGGCGACGCCTGGTACAGGGCCGATGATGTCGCGCGCATGGTCGACCGCTTCATGATCGATCACGCGCAGCCGTCCTGGGCCGTGAACCGCTGGATCACAGGCATGCTGGGCCTGTTTCGCCCGCTGGTGAAGGATCTGGTGCGCGAGCGCGACGTGGTCGTTGCGGCCTGGAGCGCCGAGCACCCGGACCTGGACGTCTTCGAAGACAAGAACCTGGAGATCGTCTCCTCCGCGGAAATTTCGGTCGAGAAGCAGATCGGCCGCTTGCGCGCCCTGCTTGCCTGATTGTGGATGTGGCGGAACATCGCCGTAAGGAAGGTGGCGCCGCCCCCGTGAGGGGGATCCCGGAGGCGGCGCCGTTTCGAAGGCCGGAGATCACGTGCCACGTCCATCCGGGGTCGGGGGACGGTGGGGGGACGCGGCGGCAGCAGTCTCGGGGGAGTGGGACATCCGCTGCCTGCCGGATCATCCGGCGCCTCATGATGTGAGATATGTGGATACCGCCGGCCCGCCACAAGGATCGAGCCATGCCAATCGCGCGCATGTGATCGGCGTTTTGCGCGCCCTTGCCCTGCTCCGGGACAGGGTCTAGGCAGAACCCATGACACCGCGCCGTCCCGCCACCGCAACGCCTGCCCGGCCGCTTTACCAGGCGGTGAAGGACCACGTCCTGGCGGGCATTTTAGACGGGACCTGGGGGCCGGGGGCACGCGTGCCCTCCGAGCAGGAACTGGTCCTTGCCCTGGGCGTGGCCCGCATGACGGCAAACCGGGCGCTGCGTGAACTCGCCTCCGAAGGCTACCTGACGCGGACCCAGGGGCTGGGCAGCTTCGTTGCCGAAGCCAAGCCACAGAGCGAACTGCTGGAACTGCGCGATATCGCCGAGGAGATCCGCGCACGGGGCCACCGGCACACCTGCGAGGTCCTGAACCACGAACGATGTGCCGCCGACGCGCGCATCGCCGCACTGCTGGAGGTGCAGCCTGGCAGCACCGTATTCCACTCGGTGTGCGTTCACCGCGACAACGGTGTGCCGGTCCAGCTTGAGGATCGTCACGTCAATCCGGCGGCCGCGCCCGGCTACCTGGAGGCCGATCTCGCCGTGACGACCGCAACCGAGGTCCTGGTGGCAGCGGTCCATGCCGACGAGATCGAGCATACTGTGGAGGCAGTGATGCCCGATGCCGCGACGCGCAACCTGCTGGCACTGCGCGACAACGAGCCCTGCCTCAACCTGCGGCGGCGCACCTGGTCCGGCGACCGGGTGGTGACGGTGGCCCTGCTGACCTATCCCGGTTCGCGCTATCGGCTGACCGGACGCATCGGCAATCCATAGGGCACTGCCCTCCTTACGCAGCCAGCACGCCGGCGAGATAGCGGTAGAAATCCCAGACAGTGCCCTCCAGATCGCGCGGGGCCAGCACCGAACGCGGCGCATGACGGCTGGCCAGACCGCGCTGCAGGCGCTCCAGGCGGACCTTGTCCTCGCCGTTGTATCCACGCGCCAGCTCCACCGCGCGTGCGACCGCCGCGGCATCGGCATTGGCATCATAGAGCGCGATGCCCCAGCGTATGGCCACGCCCCCCGGCCCGTCCGGGCGCAGCGCCATCCAGGTCATGGTGTTAGGCGCCAGGGCCACAACATGGGCCGGCGCGACGCAGAACATCAGTGTCTCGCGGCGCTGCTCAGGTGTCAGGTTCGGCGCCCAGGGCCCGCGATCTGGATAGTCCGGCGCGTAGCGTGAGTGATAGCCGAAGTAACCTGGGCCGGCCGGAAAGTGCTCGCAGCCCGACGTGGGTGTGATGGGATGCAGGGTCGTGGCGTGGGTCGGCGTCAGGTGGTAGCCCTCCATGAAGTTCTCCACCAGGCTCTTCCAGTTGATCGCCCAGCGCGCCTCCTCGATGTGGACCGTGGTCATCGCGTCCATGGAGAAGTTCCCGGACAGCGCATCAAGTCCGGTGAGATCCGGCGCGAGCGGCGCGGCGTGATCATCGAGATTGGCGTAGAGGAAGCCGTTCCAGACCTCGCTGCGGAGTTCCGGCAGGCGGCAGGACGCGGGATCGAAGAGTTCCGCACCTTGCATCAGAGGCGCCCGCTTCAGAGCGCCATCGGTGCCATAGCTCCAGGCGTGGTAGGGGCACACGATGGTGCGCGCCTGACCCTTGCCTTCCAGCAGCACGGTGCCGCGATGCCGGCAGACATTGGAGAGCACCCGAAGGACACCGTCGCCGCCCCGGATGGCGACAATGGGTTCACCTGCGAGATCGAGCGCGACGTAATCGCCGGTCTGCCGGAGCTCGTCGACACGGGCGATGCAATGCCACTGACCGCGGAACAGGCGTTCGCACTCCAGCGCGAACATTTCCGGGTCCGTATAGAAGGCCGGCGGCAGGGCCACGGCCTGTTCATGGCCGTTCTCCCGCGTTGCGCGCAGGGCCGCCAGCAGCGCCCCAATCGCTGTTTCGCCGGTGTCTTCCATGTCCGCTCCTCCGCCGATCCCACACTTGTATAGACAACCAAACGACGCGCTGCTAGATGCTATGAACGTCGTGTCGATGGGAGGCCGCCGTGTTTCTGCGCAATCACTGGTACGTCGCTGCCTGGGACCACGAGATCACGCGCTCGCTCACCCCGCGCACCGTGCTGGGCGAGAAGATCGTGCTCTACCGGCGTGAGGACGGCAGCACGGTAGCCCTCGCCGACCGTTGCTGTCACCGCAAGCTGCCGCTTTCCATGGGGCGCCTGATCGGCGACCGGGTTGAGTGCGGCTATCACGGCATGACCTACGATCCCGACGGGCGCTGCGTGCGCATTCCCGGCCAGGAACGCATCCCCGAGAAGGCGCGCGTGAAAAGCTACCCCGTGCATGAGCGCTGGGGCTGGGTTTTCGTCTGGATGGGCGAAGCGGAAAAGGCCGACCCCACCCTTCTGCCCGAGGTGCCGGAGTTCGGCGCACCGGGCTGGGGCATCAACCGTGGCCCGGTCATGCGCATTGAATCCCATCAGGCATGGGTGATCGACAACCTGCTCGACCCCTCGCACACCACATTCGTCCATCCCACGACTCTGGGCGTGCCCGAGGGTGCCGACGTGCCGATCACCGTACGGGAGGAAGGCGGCAGCATTGCTGCGGTAAAGTGGACGATGGACCTGCCGCCCGCCGGCCTGTTCAAGAAGTTCGGCGCCTATGCCGGCAACGTCGACCGCTGGCAGATCTATGCCTTTCACCTGCCCTCGCTGGTGATCGTCGACCTGGGCGCGGCCGATGCCGGAAGCGGTGCGCAGGAGGGAGGCGGCAGCAACCGGATCGCCATGCGGTCGTTCAATTTCGTCACACCGGAAACCGAGACCACTTCCCTTTACCACTGGTTCCAGATCCGCAACTTCGCGCCCGAAGACGAGGCCGTCTCGGACGGCATCACCGCGACATTCACACAAGCTTTCGAGGAGGATCTCGTCATCCTCAAGGCCGTGCATGCGGCACAGGCCGCAAGCGGTGAACCCAACCTCGACATCGCCAGCGATGCCGCACCGATGCGCGTGCGCCGCCTGCTGAAGAGACTGATCGACCAGGAGCGCGCGCCGCAGGGCGCAGCGGCCTGAGCCCCCTTCCCCACGGAGCACCACCATGAGCAGCGAACGTTTCGGCAATGCCCGCGAGGTTTCCTCGCCCACCGGCACGGAGATCACGGCCAAGAGCTGGATGACCGAAGCGCCCATGCGCATGCTGATGAACAATCTGGACCGCAATGTCGCCGAGAAGCCCGAGGAACTGGTGGTCTATGGCGGCATCGGCCGCGCGGCGCGCGACTGGGGCTGCTTCGACCGGATCGTCGCCAGCCTGAAGTCGCTGGAGGAAGACGAGACCTTGCTGGTGCAGTCGGGCAAGCCGGTGGGCATCTTCCGTACCCACAAGGACGCCCCGCGCGTGCTGATCGCCAATTCCAACCTGGTCGGCCACTGGAACAACTGGGCGCACTTCAACGAGCTCGATCGCAAGGGCCTGATGATGTACGGCCAGATGACGGCCGGTTCGTGGATCTACATCGGCAGCCAGGGCATCGTGCAGGGCACCTACGAGACATTTGTCGAAGCCGGGCGCCAGCACTACGGCGGCGACCTCACGGGCAAGTGGATCCTGACCGCGGGCCTGGGCGGCATGGGCGGCGCGCAGCCGCTGGCCGCGACCATGGCCGGCGCCTCGATGCTCGCCATCGAATGCCGTCCCAGCCGCATCGAGCGGCGCCTGGAGACACGCTACCTCGACGCCAAGGCGGGTTCGCTGGACGAGGCGCTGGCGATGATCGGCGACGCCACGAAGAGCGGCAAGGCGGTCAGCGTCGGCGTGCTCGGCAACGCCGCGGAGATCCTGCCCGAACTGTTGAAGCGCGGCGTGCGTCCCGACATGGTGACCGACCAGACCAGCGCCCATGATCCCGTGAACGGCTATCTTCCCGCGGGCTGGACGCTGGAGGAATGGGAAGAGCGGGCCAAGAGCGATCCCGCCGGCACGGAGAAGGCCGCGCGCGCCTCGATGGTGCAGCACGTCAAGGCGATGCTGGAATTCCAGAAGCTGGGCGTGCCGACCTTCGACTACGGCAACAACATCCGCCAGATGGCGCTGGAGGAAGGTGTCACCAACGCCTTCGACTTCCAGGGTTTTGTCCCGGCCTACATCCGGCCGCTCTTCTGCCGCGGCGTCGGCCCCTTCCGCTGGGCGGCACTCTCCGGAGACCCGGAGGACATCTACGCCACGGATGCCAAGATGAAGGAGGTCATTCCCGACAACCCGCACCTGCACCGCTGGCTCGACATGGCCCGCGAGCGGATCAGCTTCCAGGGCCTGCCCGCGCGCATCTGCTGGATCGGTCTGGGCGATCGCGCCCGCGCGGGCCTCGCCTTCAACGCCATGGTGCGTTCGGGCGAACTGAAGGCGCCCATCGTGATCGGGCGCGACCATCTCGACTCCGGGTCGGTCGCCAGCCCCAACCGCGAGACCGAGGGCATGCGCGACGGTTCGGATGCCGTGGCCGACTGGCCCCTGCTCAACGCCATGCTCAACGTCGCCTCCGGCGCGACGTGGGTGTCGATCCACAATGGTGGCGGCGTCGGCATCGGCTACAGCCAGCACGCCGGCATGGTCATCGTCTGCGACGGCAGCGAGGACGCCGACCGGCGCCTGATGAACGTGCTGACCAACGACCCCGCCACCGGCGTCATGCGCCACGCGGACGCGGGCTACGAGGACGCCATCGACTGCGCCCGCGAGCAGGGTCTCAACCTGCCCATGCTCGACCAGGGGTGAGCCACGGGCGCTACAGCCTGCGCAAGGCCGCGCGGGGCGATGCCGAAGGCATCGCGGAGGTTCATCGCCTGTCGCGCGAGGCGGTCTACGAGACCATCGCGCCGGCTGCCGTGGTCGCCGACCACATCGCCCGCACCGGCGCGGACTACTGGCGGGTGCGCCTGCCGGAACTGCTGCTGCATGGCGATGACATCGTGGTGGCCGAAGCGAGCAACCGCATCGTCGGTTTCATGCACCGTTCCGGCGAGCGTCTGGACCGGCTTTATGTGAGCCCGGTGTGGTGGGGCAGCGGCCTCGCCCACGCCCTCTTCGCCCAGGCTCGCCAGGGCGCCGCGGCGGCGGGAGAACGGCGCCTGCGCCTCGATTGCCACAGCGGCAACACCCGCGCCCGCCGCTTCTACGAGCGCCTCGGCGGCATCGAAGGCGACGAACGCCTCGACAGCTTCGCCGACGGCACGCCCTGCCCGGTGATCGACATCATCTGGGAGTTCTGAGGCGGTCAGTCCTTGGCGGGCCGCAGCGCAGCCCACTCCAGCAGGGCATCCAGTGCCGGGCACATCGCCTGGCCCCATGCGGTGAGGTCGTATTCCACCTTGGGCGGGACCTGGGGATAGACGGTGCGGCGCACCACCCCGTCGCGCTCCAGCTCGCGAAGCTGCTGGATCAGCATCTTCTGGGAGATGCCGGGGATCGCCCGCTCCAGTTCGGAAAAACGCAGCGTGCCATGGCCAAAGAGCTGGAAGACGATGACCAGCTTCCAGCGCCCTTCCAGGATGCGGAAGGCGCCCTCGACGCCGCTCGCCGCCATGTCGGGCGTGACATCGCTGAGCTTACCTGTGGGTGAGTACCCCGCTTTTCTGTCCGTTCTTGCCGCCAGCACACTTTCGAGCGGCGCACTGCCTGGCGGCACGCGCAGCAGACCCTCCAGCGTGAAGAGGGTCATCTGGGTGTCGTCGGAGACGATCAGCCGGCCGCCGTGACGTACCGGTTCGCTCATCCCCTGCGGCCCGAAGCGCGCGCGGATCGCTGCGAGGTCCAGGAACTCGACCTCATAGCCGAAGGCATCGCCAAGCGCCCCGCCAAGCAGGCAGGCGAGCATGCGCCCTTGGAGCGGATCCGGCGGGCTGGGAACGCGTGGCTTTATCGGCTGGCGCTGCCCCGCGCCTCGCGCAGGGCAGCGCCCAGGCGCTCGCACCCGGTCTCGATCTCGGCGACCGTGGGGTAACCGAAGGCAAGGCGGATGTAGGGCCCGGCATCGTTGCGGATGTGGAAGTCCGAGCCGTGGGCGAAGTCGACGCCGTGGCCCGCGGCAATCTCCTTCAGGCGGCCGGGATCGACGTCGTCGGGCAGGCGGATCCAGACGAACAGCCCGCCGGCCGGGCGCGTGACGGAGCACGCGTTGCCAAGGTGCCGGTTCAGGGCATCGAGCAAGGTGTCGCGTTTCACCTTCAGTGCGGCATTGGCCATGGCGATATGCTGCCACAGCTTGTCGTGGAGATAGGCGTGGGTGATCGCAGCGGCCAGGGTGTTGGGGCCGGCATCGTTGCGCCGGGCGAGGATGCGCTCGAGCAGCGGCGGGCGCGCCATAAGATAACCCAGGCGCACGCCCGGCGCGAAGATCTTGGAGAGCGAGCCGAGGTAGACCTGCCTGGGGTCGGGATCGAGCGCGTAGAGCGCCCGGGGCACCTCGCCCTCGTAGTGGACATCGCCGTAGCAGTTGTCCTCCACGACGACGCAGTCGTGACGCTGCGCCAGTGCGATCAGCTCCCTGCGCCGATCGAGCGGCATCACCGCGCCGGTGGGATTCTGGTAGGTCGCGAGCGTGTAGATGAAGCCGGGCTTGCGCCCCTCCCGCGCGAGCCGATCGAGGACCTGGCCCAGGACATCGGTGCGCATGCCGTGTTCGTCGACGGGCACGCCGACCATCTCCAGGCCCATGGCGTTAAAGGCCCGGATGCTGCCGACGTAGCAATACTCCTCAAGCACGACGATATCGCCACGGTTGGGCGCGAAGGCCTCGGCCGCCAGGGTGACCGCCTGCATGGAGCCATTGGTGATCAGGATGTGATCGGGATCGACGGCGACACTCTCCCGCGTTTCCTCGCGCTGCGCCATCAGGCGGCGCAGGCCCTCGTGGCCGAGCTTGCCGGGATAGGTGTTGAGAGCCGTGGCCATACCGCGAAGAACCACCGAGGCTGCATCGGCAAAGGCATCCGAGGGGAAGGTCTCAGGATTGGTATTTCCCGTCGCAAAGCTGATCATGCTCATCGGCTGCGCTCCACCAGCTCACCGTCCTTCACCGCGCAATAGAGCGGGTTGAAGCCGATGCGGTAAGATAGTTCGGCGGGACGTTCGATGTCCCAGATCGCCAGATCAGCGGCCTTGCCCTGTTTCAATGTTCCGCGGTCCTGCTTTACGCCCAGCGCGCGGGCGGCTTCGCGGGTTACGCCGGCGAGCGCCTCCTCGGGCGTCATGCGGAAAAGCGTGGCGGCCATGTTGAGCATCAGCAGCAGGCTGGTCGCTGGCGAACTGCCGGGATTGCAATCGGTCGACACCGCCATGGCGACACCGGCCTCGCGCAGCATGGCGATGGGCGGCACGTTGGTGTCGCGCAGGAAGTAAAAGGCACCGGGCAGCATCACCGCCACGGTCCCGGCCTTTGCCATTGCAGCCGCACCTTCGCCCGAGAGGAACTCCAGGTGGTCGCAGGAGAGCGCGCCGTAGCGCGCCGCCAGTGCCGCCCCGCCCATGTCAGAAAGCTGCTCGGCATGGAGTTTCACCGGCAGCCCTGCTGCCTGCGCGGCGCGGAAGACGCGTTCGGTCTGCTCCAGGTTGAACGCGATCTTCTCGCAGAAGACATCGACCGCATCGGCCAGCCCCTCGCCCGCGACCGCCGGCAGGGCCTCGTCACACATCAGATCAATGTAGGCGTCGGCGTCGTCCTTGAATTCAGGTGGCAGCGCATGAGCACCAAGGAAGGTGGTGACGACGGAGACAGGCCGCAGCTTGCCCAGGCGCCGGGCTGCGCGCAGCATCTTGGTCTCGGTCGCGACGTTGAGGCCATAACCGGACTTCACCTCGACGGTGGTGACACCCTCTGCAAGCAGCGCATCGAGGCGCGGCAGCGCGCTGGCCACCAGACTGTCGAGCGATGCATCGCGAGTCGCCCTGACCGTGGAGAGGATGCCGCCACCCGCCTTCAGCAGCTCCTCATAGCTCGCCCCTTCCAGGCGCATCTCGAACTCGCCGGCACGGTCGCCGCCATAGACCAGATGCGTATGGCAATCGATCAGACCGGGCGTGATCCAGCGGCCGTCGAGACAATGGATCTCGCGCGCCAGCCCATCGGGCCGGCCGGGTAGATCGGCCTCCTCACCGCAATAGACGATGCGGCCGTTCTCGACGCCGACGGCGCCCTTCTCGACCATGCCGTAGGGCGCCCCGCCCTTCTCCATCGTGGCCAGCCGCGCGCCGGTCCAGAGCCTGTCCCACATGATCGCTTCCTCCTGTATGCCCAAGCTTGAGGCGGGCGCGGGCTTGCGGCAAGGCCGCAGGTGGGCTTTATAGGCGGCTTGCTTCCATTGCCCGGCCAGCAGCCATGCCCGACATCTTCGCCCGCTCCGCCATGCTGCCCCAGGGCTGGGCGCAGGATGTCCTGATCGGCGTCGACGATGCCGGCGACATCACCTCGGTGAAGACGGATGCGAGGGCTCCGCGCGGTGCTCTGCACCTCAATGGACCGGTCATGCCCGGCATGGCCAACCTGCACAGCCACGCCTTCCAGCGGGCCATGGCAGGGCTTGCCGAAAGCGCCGGGGCGCAGGGCCAGGACAGCTTCTGGACCTGGCGCGACATCATGTACCGCTTCCTGGCGCGGCTCGATCCCGCCCAGGTCGGCGCCATCGCCGCCCAGCTTTACGTCGAGATGCTGAAGGCGGGCTACACCAGCGTCGCCGAGTTTCACTACCTGCATCATCAGCCGGGCGGAAAGCCCTACGACGATGTCGCCGAGATGGCCCGGCGGGTGACCGGCGCGGCGCAGAAGACCGGCATCGGCATGACCATCCTGCCGGTGCTCTACGCCTACAGCGGCTTCGGCAGCCAGCCGGCCAACAAGCCGCAGTGTCGTTTCGTCAACGGCGCCGACCGCTTCCTGCGTATCTTCGAGACGCTGACCGACAAACACGGCAACGACCCGCAGGTGCGCGTCGGCATCGCCCCCCACAGCCTGCGCGCGGTCTCCAAGGGGTTGCTTGCCGAGGCAATCACCGGCGTCGACCGTATCGACGGCAAGGCGCCCATCCACGTCCACATCGCCGAACAGATGAAGGAGGTGGAGGACTGTGTCGCTTGGTCGAACATGCGGCCGGTAACCTGGCTCTACGGCAACTTCAACATCGACGAGCGCTGGTGCCTGATCCACGCCACCCACATCAACCGCATGGAAACCTGGATGATCGCCCACAGCCGCGCGGTGGCCGGCATCTGCCCGACGACCGAGGCGAACCTGGGAGACGGCATCTTTCCGCTGGGCCTCTACCTGCGCGGCGAGGGCCGCTTCGGCATCGGCTCGGACAGCCACATCTCGGTCTCGCCGGTCGAGGAACTGCGCTGGCTGGAATACGTCCAGCGCCTGCGCCGCGAGATGAGGAATGTCACGGCCAACGGCGCCGAGCGCCATGTCGGCATGCGCCTGTGGCAGGGCGCGCTCTCAGGCGGGGCCCAGGCGATGGGGCGCAAGGTCGACGGGATCAAGGTCGGCAACCGCGCCGACCTCATCGGGCTGGACGGCAACCACCCCCTGCTCTTCGGCCGCGACGGCGCGGTGCTGACCGACAGCTTCGTCTTCTCGGGCAACGCCAGCCTGGTGCGCGATGTCGTGGTCGGCGGCAAACAGGTCGTCAGCGAAGGACGCCACGCCGAAGAAGAAAAGATCGCGCGGGCCTACAGGAAGGTGATCGGCGAGCTGGTGGCGGCGGCCTGAGAGGCCCTGTTCCTCTTCCTGTCATCCCGGCCGCAGCCCGAAGGGCGGAGAGCCGGGCCGGGACCCACGCCGGAACCTCACACTCATGCCGGCGCCTGTATTGGCGCTCAGGCATGGGTCCCGGCTCCGCGCGGCTTCGCCGCTTGGCCGGGATGACGAAGAGGTAGGACGCCCTGTTTTAAGGCGCCACCAGATCACCCGGCACGAAGCGGCGGAAGGCACCCTGACGGACCAGGGCCGAGACACCGGCGATGTCGGGTGCCATCAGGCGGTCCTGATCCCAGAAGGCGGCGACCTGCCGGATCATGGCGTGGGCCTGCCCCAGTGGTTTGGACGTCGCCAGCGGCTTCCTCAGGTCGATGCCCTGGGCGGCGGCCAGAAGTTCGATGGCGATGATGTCGGAAAGGTTCTCGTTCATGTCGATGAGGCGCCGCGCGGCGTGGGTCGCCATGGAGACGTGATCCTCCTGGTTGGCCGAGGTCGGCAGGCTGTCGATGGAGGCAGGTGCGGCGCGCTGCTTGTTTTCACTGGCGAGCGCGGCGGCCGTGACCTGCGCAATCATGAAACCGGAATTGACGCCGCTGTCGGTCACCAGGAACGGCGGCAGTTCGCTCATGCGGCTGTCGGTGAGCAGCGCGATGCGCCGTTCGGCGAGCGATCCGGTCTCGGCCAGCGCCAGCGCCATGACGTCGCTGACGAGCGCGATCGGCTCGGCGTGGAAATTGCCGCCCGAGAGCACATCGCCTTCAGCGGCAAAGACCAGGGGATTGTCGGTGACGGCATTGGCCTCGCGCAGGATGACGCCGGCGGCGAAACGCAGGTGGTCGAGGCAGGCGCCCATGACCTGGGGCTGGCAGCGCAGGGAGTAGGGGTCCTGCACACGGTCGCAGTTCTCGTGGCTGTGGCGGATCTCGCTGCCCTCCAGCAGATCGCGATAGACCTTCGCCACCGCGATCTGGCCGGGCTGGCCACGAATTGCCGAAATGCGCGGATCGAACGGCGTGTCCGAGCCCAGCGCGGCATCGACGCTCATGGTGCCTGCGACCAGCGCGGCGCTGAAACAGTCGATTCCACCCTGCAGACCCTCAGCGGCAAGCGCGGTCGAAACCTGGGTGCCGTTGAGCAGGGCAAGACCCTCCTTGGCCTCCAGCTCCAGAGGCTCGAGTCCGATGCGGGCAAGGCCCTCCGTGGCGCTCATCACCTGTCCGGAAATACTGACCTCACCGACCCCGATCAGTACCGCTGCCAGATGGGCAAGCGGGGCGAGGTCGCCCGAGGCGCCGACCGAGCCCTTGGACGGGATCACGGGCAGGACATCGCCGTTGTAGAGGGCGATCAGGCGTTCGATGACGATGGGACGGCAGCCCGAGTAACCCTGCGCCAGCGCGGAAATCTTCAGCGCCAGGACCAGGCGCACGACCCGCTCCGGCAGGGGGGCGCCCACCCCCGCGGCATGGCTCAGCACAATGCGGCGTTGCAGGTCGCGCAAGCGGTCCCGGGCGATGGAGGTCTTGGCCAGGCTGCCAAAGCCCGTGTTGATGCCATAGACGCGGGCATCGCCCTCGGCGACATCGTGGACCAGGGCCGCGGCAGCCTCGACCGGACCCCAGGCCTCGCCTGCGAGTTCCAGAGTCAGGCCGCCGGCGGCAAGCCGGTCGAGATCGGCGAAGACGAGCTGTCCCGGTTCCATGATGAACGTCTCTGCCATTGCTTCCCCCTGCCCGGCCGATCCCGGCCCTATCTGTCGTGTTTACACGATCACGGGCGGGCCGTAATAGCGTACAGGCGATCAACCACGGGGGATGCATGGCACGAGAAGGACGGCGCGAGCGGCGCAGCACGACGGATGCGGTCCACCAGTTGCCGTGGCGCGATATCGTCAACCGCTTCCCGCCCGTCGAACCGCTCTCGGCCGACGAACTGGAGTTCATCCAGGACCGCTCCCTGCGGGTGCTCGAAGAGATCGGCATGGAGTTCCTCCACGACACCGCCCTCGACATCCTCGACAAGGCCGGCGCCGAGGTCGACCGCGCCAGGCGCCATGTCCGCCTGCCCCGCGAACTGGTCACCGCCAGCGTCGCCAAGGCGCCCGCCGAGTTCACGCTGCATGCCCGCAATCCCGCGCGCAACCGCATCCTGGGCGGCAACCACATCAACTTCTGCCCCGTCGCCAGCCCGCCCTTCTGCCACGACCTGGACGAGGGCCGCCGCGAGGGCAACTTCGCCGACTACTGCAAGTTCCTGAAGCTGGGCCAGAGCTTCAACATCCTGCACTTCTTCGGCGGTTACCCCGTGGAGCCGACCGACCTGCCCGCCGCCAGCCGCCACCTCGATTGCCTGTCGGCCTTCGTGACCCTGACCGACCGCGCCTGGCACGCCTATTCCCTGGGCGCCGAGCGCATCGAGGACGCTCTGGAAATCGCCGCCATCGCACGCGGCAAGAGCCGCGACGAGCTCAAACGCGAAGCCAGCATCTGCACCGTGGTCAACGCCAATTCGCCGCTGCGCTACGACACGCCCATGCTCGACGGCCTGATCAAGATGGCCGAGGGCGGCCAGGTGGTGATCCTGACGCCCTTCACCCTGTCGGGCGCCATGGCCCCGGCGACCGTGGCGGGTGCGCTGACCCAGCAGAACGCCGAGGCGCTGGCCGGCATTACCCTGGTCCAGCTCGTCAATCCCGGCTGCCCGGTGATATACGGCGGCTTTACCAGCAACGTCGACATGAAGACCGGCGCGCCGGCCTTCGGCACACCGGAGGCGACACGAGCAGCGATGATCGGCGGCCAGCTCGCCCGCCGCAACGGCGTGCCCTACCGCTCCAGCAACCCCAACGCCTCGACCTCGGCCGATGCCCAGGCGGCCTACGAGAGCCAGATGTCCTTGTGGGGCGCCACCATGGGCCACGCCAACATGATCCTGCATGCCGCGGGCTGGCTGGAAGGCGGCCTGGTGGCGAGCTTCGAGAAGTTCATCATCGATGTCGACACCCTCCAGATGATGGCCGAGGTGCTCACCCCCATCGAGGTGACCGACGCCGCCATCGGCATCGAGGCCATGCGCGACGTCGGGCCCGGCGGCCATTTCTTCGGAACGCAACATACGCTCGACCGCTACGAGACGGCCTTCTACGAACCCATCGTCTCGGACTGGCGCAACTTCGAGGCCTGGGAGGCCGCCGGCGCGCCGGACGCCCAGCGCCGCGCCAACACGATCTGCAAGAAAATCCTGGCGGCCTACCAGCCGCCGCCGCTCGATTCCGCCATCGCCGAACAGCTCGCCGACTTCGTGGCACGCCGCAAGGAGGAGATCGGTGTGCGGGCGATGTAGCCGCCGCGATCGAGAGGTTGCAGCCGTTACTGGTTGATATTGGTTTCGATCGATCGCTGCATCTGACTGAGGCTGGTCGTGATCGCATTCATCGTGTCGATCGACCGCCGCTGTTGCTCGATCGCCGTCTGGACCCCCATCATGTTCTCCTCGAACTTCTTCTTCTCGCTTTCGGTCAACGGTCGCCCCTCTTCCTGAGCGCGCTGCAGGCTCTCGGAGTTTTCATGGAGCAGGCGTGCCGTCTCCGTGCTGACCGATGCCATGTTCGTTTGCAGGTCATGAAGGTCGGCGACATGCTTTGCCACCTCCTTGGGGTGGGTGTCGGTGACATGTTTCTTGCCGCCTTCCGCCACAAGCGTGGCGGCGGAGGCAAGCAACACCACCAGGGACACGATTGCGATCTTTCGCATACGCACGACAGGCTCCCATGCTGGACAACGCGGACCAGTCTAGCTTGCGAGATGATCGTGACGAACAGCATCATGCAGGCGTCGCCGCGTCCGCCAACAGGCGGACAGCGAGGGCACGCGGCGTGATCGGACCCGAACATGACGCCCCGGTGCTTGTCCTGGCGCTCGCCGCACGCCTAGCCTCGTGCCGTCCATAGGAGCATGCCATGTCCCGCCGTACCACGTCCCGCCGCAGCGCCGCCGCACGCGACAGCAAGCCCGTGCTGAACCAGTTGCCGTGGCGGGAGGTACGCAACCCCTTCCCGCCGCTCAATGTCCTCTCGGCCGACGAACTGGAGCACATCCACAGCGCCTCTCTGACGATCCTGGAGGATCTCGGCATGGAGGTGCTCTCGGCCCCGGCGCGCGCGCTCTACAAGGCCGCGGGCGCCGATGTCGACGAGGCGAGCGGGCGGGTGCGCATGGACCGCGCCATGGTGATGGAACACGTCGCCAAGGCGCCGGCCGAGTTCACCCTCTACAGCCGCGAAGCCAGCCGCGACATCACCTTCGGCGGCAACCGCGTGCTGGTGACGCCGGTTTCCTCCACGCCCAACTGCTCCGACCTCGACGGCGGTCGCCGGCCCGGCACCTTCAGGGATTTCGAGAACCTGGTGAAGATCGCCGCCAGTCTCAACTGCATCCATTTCTTTGCCGGTTACCCCACCGAGGCGATCGACCTGCCGGTGCCGACCCGGCACCTGGACTGCTACATGTCGTTCATCACGCTGACCGACCGGGTCTGGCGCACCTATGCCCTGGGCGCCGAGAGGAGCCGCGACGGCATCATCATGAACCGCATCGCACGCGGCATCAGCGAAGCCGAGATGATCGAAAAGCCGGGCCTGATCACGCTGATCAACACCAATTCACCGCTCAAGCTCGACGAGCCGATGTGCCAGGGCCTGATCGAGATGGCGACCCACGGCCAGGCCGTCGCGATCACGCCGTTCACCCTGCTGGGCGCCATGGCGCCGACGACCCTTGCCGGGGCGCTCGCCCAGCAGAACGCCGAGGCGCTGGCCGGTCTGGCGCTGATCCAGATGGTCCGTCCGGGCTGTCCCAGCGTCTATGGCGGCTTCACCAGTAATGTCGACATGAAGTCGGGCGCGCCCGCCTTCGGCACGCCGGAATACGTCAAGGCGACGCTGGCGGGGGGCCAGCTTGCAAGGAAGTACGCCATCCCCTTCCGCACCAGCAACGTCAACGCCTCCAACGCCGTGGACGCCCAGGGTGCCTATGAATCAGGCATGAGCCTGTGGGCGGCCTTCATGTCGGGCGCGAACTTCATCCACCACGGCGCGGGCTGGCTGGAAGGCGGGCTGGTGGCGAGTTTCGAGAAGATGATCGTCGATGCCGAGATGCTTCAGGGCATGTTCGAGACCATGATGCCGATCGAGGTTTCCGATGCGGCGATCGGCATGGAAGCGATGCGCGATGTCGGCCCCGGCGGCCATTTCTTCGGCACGCAACACACGCTGGACCGCTACGAGACGGCGTTCTACGCGCCCATGCTGTCGGACTGGCGCAACTACGAAACCTGGGTGGAGGCCGGCAGCCCCGATGCCGCGACGCGGGCCAACAAGCTGTGGAAGATGATCCTGGAAAACTACGAGGCCCCGGAACTGGATCCGGCCATCGTCGAGGAACTGGAAACCTTCGTTGCCAAGCGCAAGGAAGAAGGCGGCGTTCACGACAACTGAGGAAGCCGGCAGCGTAGCCCCAAGACAAACTGTCATCCTGGCCGAAGGGCGCAGCCCGAAGAGCAGGGATGACAACCTCTTTGGAAGGACCCATCGGCCCATGACATCATGGGGTGAAGAAACGTCGAGGGCCGCCATGACCGACCACCCGATCAGCCGCTTCCCCGTGCCCGAGGTCGCCGACCTGCCCGAGGACCTGCGTATGCGCATCCTGGCGGTGCAGGATAAGGCCGGGTTCGTGCCCAATGTCTTCCTGACGCTTGCCCACCGGCCCGAAGAGTTGCGCGCCTTCATGGCCTATCACGACGCGCTGATGGAGAAGGACATCGGCCTCTCCAAGGCCGAGCGCGAGATGATCGTGGTCGCGACATCGGCAGCCAACGGTTGCCAGTACTGCGTCATCGCCCATGGCGCCATCCTGCGCATCCGCGCCAGGAACCCGCTGATCGCCGACCAGGTGGCGATCAACCATGCCAAGGCCGACCTCACGCCGCGCCAGAAGGCGATGCTGGACTTCGCCATGAAGGTGGCGCTCGACAGCCGCCATGTCGGCGAGGAGGACTTCGCCGTCCTGCGCGGCCACGGCTTCGATGACGAGGCGATCTGGGACATCGGCGCCATCGCCGCCTTCTTCGCCATGAGCAACCGGCTGGCCAACATGACCGCGATGCGCCCCAATGCCGAGTTCTATGCCATGGGGCGGGGATGAGCGGCAGCAACGCCATCGTCTGCACGCCGGTCACCGCCGATCGCTGGGACGATCTCGTCGCCGTGATGGAGGGCTGCAGCTATGCCCGCAAGTGCTGGTGCGCCTATTGGTACCTGCCCAACAAGGACTACAAGGCCGGGTGGGGCGAAGCCAATGCGGCGACCCTGCGCAGCCGCGTTGCCGGCGGTGAAGAACCGGGCGTGATCGTCTGGGTCGATGGCGTGCCCGCCGGTTGGTGCGCCGTCGCCCCGCGCGAGAAGCATGACCGACTGAACCGCTCCAAGCCCTTCGCCCCGCTCGACGATACGCCGGTGTGGTCCGTGACGTGTTTTGTCGTGCGCAAGGGCTACCGCAAGCGCGGCCTCATGCGGGCCCTGCTGCAAGGCGCCATCGACCATGCCGGATCGCAGGGTGCCACCGTGCTGGAAGCCTATCCCATGGACCCCGGCGAGCGCACCGGCGCTTCCGAGCTGTTTGTCGGCACACAGGCCGCCTTCCGCGACGCGGGCTTTGAGGAAGTGGCACGGCCCCTGCCCCGCCGCCCGGTGATGCGGCTCAATCTGGCGGCGGACTGATCCGTCGCAGCAGAAACGGCAGGGTCAGGCTGACCGCGAGGAATCGCACGAGCTGATGACCGGCAACGAAGGCCGGGTCGAGGTCGAAAGCGAAGGCCAGCACCGGCATGACGTCAAAGCCGCCCGGCGCGAAGGCCAGACAAAGCTGCAGGAAGGGCTCGCCCGTGATGGCGCCCACAGCCAGCGCAAAGCCGCTGGTGATGGCAAGGGCGATGACCAGCCCGCCCATGCCGGCTTTCAGGCACTGCCACAGGAAAAGCGCGCTGGTCCCGGCAAAACGCGCGCCCACGGCGACACCGGTGACGATGAGCGAGGGCCAGAGCAGTTCCAGCGGCAACTGACCGTGATAGAGCCCCGCGACCGAAAGCGCGCCCGACAGGAACATCGGCGCCACAAAGGTCGGCGCGGGGATGCGCAGCCGTTGCGCGAGCGGCACAATGACAAAACACAGGGCAATGACGAGACCGGTCATGGGCCATGACACCGTCGCGCCGGGATCGGCCGGATGGGGCGGGATGTCGGTCGCCAGGCCAACGATGGCCGGAAAGATCGCCAGCAGCATGGCAACACGCAGGGTCTGGAGCACGGCGACCCGGCGCAGGTCGACATGGGAGAGATCGGAGGCCAGCGCGATGACGTAGCTCAGTGCGCCCGGGACGGCGCAGAGCCAGGCTGTGGGCGCATCGATGCCATGGCGGCGCTCCAGATAACGCGGCACGACCAACATCACCGCCGCGAGCGAAAGCAGCAGCCCGATCAGGGAGACCGGCCAGGAGGCGAACGACGCCACCGTATCGCGGTCGATGGCCGCACCCAGGATGGCGCCGAGCACGATGAAGGCGGTATCGCGCAGGCGCGGCGGCAGGCCGACCTGGAGGCCGGAGAGCGCCGCGGCGGCAACGGCGACCATGGCGCCGGCAAGAAAGGCCGCAGGCATGCCGATGGCCGCAAAGACAAGACCGCCGCCCGCGCCCAGCGCCAGCGTGCGCAATTCGACCAGCGCCTTGCGACGGGCCTGGGGCGAAAGCCTCATTGCTGCTTTCGGGCAGGCGCCCGGCCGGTGACGACCAGCGCGACGCCGACCACCGCGAGCACCATGCCGGCGACGGCGCTCCAGGCCATGGTCTCACCCAGTGCGGCCCAGGCCATGAGCGCGGTGAGCGGCGGCACCAGGAAGAACAGACTGGTCATGCGGCTTGCCTCGCCCCGCTTGATCATCACGAAGAGCAGGCTGACCGAGACCAGCGAGAGCACCACGGCGACGTAGAACAGCGCGGCGACGAACTCGATGCTCCAGACGATGCGCGCTTCCTCGAACAGCAGGGCACAGGGCAGCAGCATGGCCGTGGCCGTGGTGAACTGGACCAGACCGCCGGTGCGCGGATCGATCGTGGGGCAGAAACGCTTCTGGTAGAGCGTGCCGATGGTGATGCCGGCCAGCGAAACAAAGCAGATGGCGATGCCCATCGGCGTGCCCAGGCCCAGCTCCAGCTTGCGCTCGACGACCAGGGCAACGCCCAGAAAACCCAGGCCCAGCCCCGCCCACTGGCGCGCGCCGACCCGCTCGCCCAGCATCGGTCCGGCGGCAATGGCGGTGAAGATCGGCTGCATGCAAACGATCAGCGCCGCTGTGCCCGCGCCCACGCCGGTCGACATGGAGACCCAGGCGCCACCGAAGTAGACGGCCTGCATCAGCGCGCCGGCAATGGCGATATGGCCGACCTCACCCCAGGTGCGCGGCCAGGGTGGGCGGGTCGCCAGAACGATGACCAGCATCAGCACCGTCACCAGGGCAAAGCGCAGGGCGAGAAAGGTCAGGGGATCGGCCGCCTGAAGGCCGGCCTTGGCGGCGATGAAGCCGCTGGACCACAACACCACGAACAGTGCCGGAATGCCGAGGGAAAGCAGACGCGAGGGCGCGTTGGCAGGGGCGGGCATGTCGCGCGGAATCCGGGGGCAGAGGGCGGGAGGCGCAGTCTAGAACCCCTGGAGCCGTGCTGGCGAATGTCCTTAACGCAGAACCGCCCTGCGCGGCGGCGTTAAACCGCCGCTTGCGGCATGGGGCAGTGGCTGTCTTCGTAGAGCGGGTGGACCGGGTGGTCCCTGGGTGTCAGCAGGAAACGGCGGAACTGCTCGCGGTAACCGTGCCAGACGAAACCACCGTTGCCGGCTTCCCACTCCTGGCGCCGCTCGCGATAGAAGCCGGGAAGATCGTACCAGGCCAGGCTAGGCACCGCGTGATGCACGGCATGCAGATTGTTGTTGAGATAGAGCAGGCCGAGCGGCGCCTCCGCCCTGTTGATGGCGATGCGGTGCTCGTAGCGCTCCGCCGGGCGATGTTCGGCAAAGGAGCGCAGCATGGTGAGCGATGCGCCGGGATAGGCGACCAGCAGCAGGTAGGCCCACAGCGGCATGCCGCAGACCCCAACGACCCAGCCCACGACAAGCGCCATGCCGGCGAAGTGGCGCAACCAGATCCAGAGGTGGGTCGTGTCGCCCGACGCCAGCCGGCGCCCCTCGCCCAGGTACAGGCCCCAGGTCGCCAAGGCCGGACCCAGGATCAGCCGGCCGAGCAGGGTCATGTTGGCGCGCAACAGGGCGCGGCGCAGGGGACCCATGCGCTGCCACTGGCCCGGCGTGACGTAAAAACTCTCAGGGTCGTCGATCGGACAGGTCAGGCGCCAGTCGAGATGATGGGCCAGATGGCTGTCGCGATAGATGCCATAGGGATACCAGAGACCGAGCGAGGGAAAGACCAGCGCCTCGTTGATCCAGGCCGTCGTCGTGGGATGACCGTGCAGCGCTTCGTGCTGCAGATGTCCGTGCCAGGCGATGAACCAGGCGCCCACGGGCAGGATCGCGTACCAGGGCAGCATGGCGTGCCACCAGGTCAGGGCCAGCCAGCCGGCGTAGATGACGGCCGCCAATGCCCAGGTCGGCAGCTCCCAACGGCGCCAGAGCGGCGCAGGTGCCATCGTGATCATGAAGGGCGCCCGTTCCCGTGATATCCGTGACAATTCAACGACAACCATGACCCTTGTGTCATTGTGGGAATGCGCACATTCTGCATCGACTTGTCACGTTACGTCCCATTTGGTGATAATTGTAAACATCCAGTTCCACCCATGACCGATTACGACCGCCGCACCACAGTGCGCCTGTTCCGAGAACGCCTGCAGGCGCTGATCGACGACCTGGGAGACAGCCAGGCGGCCTTCGCGCGGCGCATCGGGATCGATCGCTCGACACTCTCTCAGTTGCTTTCGGGGCACGACGACCGGCTGCCGCGGGCCGATACCGTCGCCGCCATCGCCCAGACCTGCCAGGTCAGCGCCGACTGGCTGCTGGGGCTTTCCCAGGAAACCGCGGCGGAAGAAGCGATCGTCGGGCCGCCGCTGGAGATCGCCACGGGAGCGGCCGATCCGGCCAACGAACGGCTGAAGACCTGGCATGCCGAAGCCGCGGGCTACAAGGTGCGTTACGCACCCACCACCCTGCCCGACCTGCTCAAGACCGAGGCGGTC
>CALGGB010000177.1 GCA_937880925.1 uncultured Rhodospirillaceae bacterium
TTCGGCACGCCGATTAGCATCACCGACTCCGCTTTTGTTGTCCTGGCTGTAGATCACTCTGATGCACCGCCGTTTTCCCCCGGGTGGCACCAGAATGAGGCTAAAGATCACGTCCGCAGGGCGAAATCAACACACGCTGTGGGGTTTCCCGGCGGATGCGAGGCGTTCGCAGGAAGGTTATTCAACCGGCATTGAGGAAAGGCGCGGAGCTTCACCCGTCCTTGATGCCCGGGCGCAGCATGCGGAAGGTGCCGCCGACGACAGCGTAGTTGGCGTAGCCGAGCCGGGCGATGACCTTCTCGGCTTCCGGATCGAAGCGGCCTTCCTTCAGCGCACTGTCGCGGATGTGGACGCCGATGACCTCGCCCAGGATCACCAGGTTGGGGCCGTCGTCGCCGTTCTGGGGTATCTCCACCGTGCTGTGGTAACGGCACTCGAAGCTGGCGACGGCGGCGGCGATGCGCGGCGTCTTCACCAGCTTGCACGGCGCCATCTCCAGGCCAGCGATCTTTGCCTCGTCGATGCCGTAGGCCACCTCCTCGGAGGTCGCATTCATCGCCTCGGCGAGGTCCATGGTCACGAGATTGTGGACGAACTCGCCGCGCGCCACGGCATTGCGCGCGCTGTCCTTGATCGGCACGCCCTCGCGCGCGCCCGCCGAAAACATGATGAAGGGCGGGTCGTCGGCCAGGGCGTTGAAATAGCTGTAGGGGCCGATATTGACGCTGCCGTCGTCGTTGAGCGTTGTGAACCAGCCGATCGGGCGCGGGCTCACCAGGGCCTTGAACGGGTCGCGGGGCAGGCCGTGGCCCTTGCTCGGCTCATAGAACATGGATGGTCCTTTCGCTGGTGCTGCCGCTGCGCCTCAGGCGGCGTCGGCGTATTTGGCGTAGCGCGCGATGTAGTAGGCGTCGTCGTGCATGGTTTCCCTGGCCGACTTGCGCTCGCGCATGATCTCCAGCCAGCGGATGATGCGCAGGCAGTCGTCGGGAATCTGCACGTCGCGATAGTGCGACAGGGCGCCGAAGCGCTCGAAGAAGGGATAGAAGGTGAGATCGACCAGGGTGATCTCGCTGCCCATCCAGAACGGCCCGTCCGAGAGGCGCGCCATGCCCTCGAACTCCATCCAGCGCAGGTCGGCGATGACTTTCTCGCGCAACGCGTCCTGGGCCGCCTTGTCCTTGGCGAACAGCAGGTCGTAGCTGTGCTCGACCCAGCGCGTGTTGCAGAAATCGACCCAGATGCGCGCCTGGGCGCGGCGGAAGGGATCGCTCGGCATCAGCGGCTTGTCGGGAAAGCTCTCGTCGATGAACTCGTTGATGATCGCCGATTCCCAGACCACCTGGTCGCCGATCTTCACCACCGGCACCTTGGAATAGGGCGAGACCTTCTGGAACCAGTCGGGCTTGTCGGCGAGATCGACCTCGCGGCGCTCGAACTCCAGCCCCTTTTCGATCAGCGCCATGTGGGTGCGCTGGGCATAGGGGCAGACTTCGGCGGTGATCAGTTCGATGTTGGCCATCGGGGCATCCTCCTCAGTTCGGGCGCGCTCGCGCGGGGCGACTCTAGAACGCAACGCACCGGCCTGGCGACCGTGCCGCGGCCTGTCTCGCCGGATCGTGAGGCCCGGGAAGCCTTATCCCAACTGTTCGGCGATCAGGGTGCGCAGGTTGGCGCGCGGGCGGGCGCCGATGTGGGAGATGATCTCGCCGGCGCAGACCGAGCCGATGCGCCCGGCCCGCTCCAGGCTGGCGCCGGTGGCGTAGCCGTAGAGGAAACCCGCGGCATAGAGGTCGCCCGCGCCGGTCGTGTCGACAACACGCGTCGAGATGGCGCTGACCACCGTGCGACCGCTGCCCGCCACGATGACGCTGCCCTTTTCGCTGCGCGTCAGCGCCGCGATCTTGACGTCGTCGGAAACACGGCGCGCGGCCTCGTCAAAGGCATCGACCTCGTAGAGCGAGGCGATCTCGATCTCGTTGGCAAACAGGATGTCGACATGGTTGCGGATGAAGGCGAGGAAATCCTCACGGTGGCGGTCGACGCAGAACGGGTCCGACAGGGTCATGGCGACCTCGCGGCCGGCCCTGGCTGCGGCCTCTGCCGCCGCGGCGAAGATCGCCGGGCCTTCCGGGGCGTCCCACAGGTAGCCTTCCAGGTAGATCGCGCGCGAGGCGGCGATGGCGTCGGTGTCGACGTCGCTGCGCGCGAGATGGATGCAGGCACCCAGATAGGTGTTCATCGTGCGCTGGGCGTCCGGGGTCACCAGCACCAGGCAGCGCGCCGTCAACGGCCCGTCCTTGGCCTGGGCGCTCTTGAAGCTCACGCCCTGGGCGCGGATGTCGTGGGCGAAGACGTCGCCCAGCTCGTCGTCGCGCACGCGACCGATGAAGCTGGCCCGTCCGCTCAGCGCGGCGACGCCGGCGATGGTGTTGGCCGCCGAGCCGCCCGAGACCTCGATGCCCGGACCCATGGCGTCATAGAGCCGCGCGGCCTCGGCTTCGTCGATCAGGCGCATGATCCCCTTGTCGAGGCTCTGCTCCGCGATGAAGGCATCGGTCGTCTCGGCGATGACGTCGACAATCGCGTTGCCGATGCCCAGTACGTCGAAGGCGGTTTCGCTCATGGTGTCTCTGGCGCCCTGTGGTGAACCTGTTCCCAAGCGGAGGCGGAGTATAGGGGGACAACGGTCACCGGCAAGCCTTGCCGCATGTTCGGCGGCCAAGCCATACTCGCGCCGGGCAAGAGCCAGGGGAGAGGGCCGCCATGACCGAGCTTTGGAAACTGACTGCGCTGGATGCTGTCGATCTGTTGAAGAAGCGGGAGATCTCGCCGCTCGACATGGTGGAATCGTGTGCTGCGCGTATCGAGGCGACCGATGGCGGACTCAACGCCATGCCTACCCTGTGCCTGGACCGCGCGCGCGATCACGCACGGCGCATGATGGAGGGCAAGGCGGCGGCATACGACGGGCCGGGCGCGCTTCACGGCCTGCCGATGGCGGTCAAGGAACTCGAGAACGTCGCGGGCGTGCGCACCACCTATGGCGCGCCGCTGTGGAAGGACAACGTGCCCGAACGCTCCGACATCATGGTCGAGCGGCTGGAGGAGCGCGGCGCCATCGTGATGGGCAAGTCCAACGTGCCGGAGTACGGCGCGGGCGGAAACAGCTTCAACGAGGTGCTGGGCAGTTCGGCCAATCCCTGGGACCAGTCGCGCACGCCGGGCGGCAGCTCGGGTGGTTCCGCCGCGGCCCTGGCGGCGGGCCAGGTGCCCATCGCCACGGGTTCGGACCTGGGCGGCTCGCTGCGCATTCCGGCCAGCTTCTGCGGCATCGTCGGCTTCCGCCCCAGCTCGGGCATTGTCGCCAAGGGGCCTGATGCCAGTTGCTTTGCCGACATGTCGGTTGCCGGCCCGATGGCGCGCAACGTGCCCGACACGGCGCTGATGCTCGACGCCATGGCCGGTTTCCACCTGGAGGATCCGCTCGCCCGTGCCGAGCCGGCGGTGCCCTATCTCAAGCAGGTCCGCGCCGCGCTCTCCGGGGGGCGCGGACCGGGCCGGATCGGCTATTCGCCCGATCTGGGTGTCACGCCCGTCGATGCCGAGGTCAATGCGATCTGCCGTGCGGCTACGCAGCGCCTGGCCGATCTCGGCGCCGAGATCGTCGAGGCAAAGATCGATTTCACCGGCGCGCCCGAGACCTTCCACACCTTCCGCGCCCTGGGTTTTGCCACCGGCCACGAGGACGAGCTGAAGAACCATCGTGACAAGCTCAAGCCCGAGAATATCTGGAACACGCAGAAGGGCCTGGACCTGACGATTGATGAGATCCTGCGCGCCAACCGCACCCGCGGCGCGCTGTTCCATCGTGTGGCCGAATACTTCAAGAGCCACGACCTGCTCGCCCTGCCGTCGACCATCGTGCCGGCCCTGCCGATGCACATGCGCTACCTGAAGGAGCTGAACGGCCATACCTTCGGCAACTATGTCGACTGGATCATCCTCACCTCGGTCATCACGCTGACCGTCTGCCCGGCAATCTCGATTCCCTGCGGCTTCACCAAATCCGGCCTGCCCGTGGGCCTGCAGCTTGTCGGGCGTCCCCACGGCGATGGCGAGCTGCTGGCCTGGTCGGCCCAGGCCGAGCGGCTGTTCGACCTTGCCGGCCAGCTTCCCATCGACCCGCGCGGCGAGCGCGGCCGTTATCCCGATCCCGAACCGGAGCCCCACGGGGACTGATTGCCCATGTTTTCCGCACTGACCAAGGCCTTCGGCGATCTGCGCGACAAGCGCCTGATGGCCACCCTGATCGCCATCGCGCTGTGGAGCCTGGGCCTCTACATCGCGATCATGATCGCCATGTTCTGGGGCCTGGGGGCTGCCGACCTGGGCGCCTGGGCCGAAAACCAGCTTTCCTGGCTGCCTGCCGAGCTGATCAACATCGTGGCGACCCTGGTGGCGATCCTCGCCTTCGTGGCGCTGTTCTGGTTCAGCTTCATCATCGTTGCCCAGAACGTGGCGGCGTTTTACCTCGACGGCGTGGTCGAGCGGGTCGAGGCGATCGACTATCCCGGTCTGCCCAAGGCCAGGGGCAGTTCCATCGCCAACGACGTCACGGCGATGATCCGCTTCACCGGCGTCCTGCTGGTGCTCAACGTCGCCGCGCTGCCCTTCTACATCCTGGGTCTGTTCATTCCCTTCGTGACGATCGCGATCTTCTATCTGCTCAACGGCTATCTCTTCGGGCGCGAATATGCCGAGGTCGTGGCGCTGCGCCGCCTGCCCCAGAAGGAGGCGCGCGCCTGGCGCAAGGCCAACGGCACACGCGTCTGGATGGCGGGGGCCCTGATCGCGTTTGCCATGACGATCCCGGTGCTGAACTTCCTCGGTCCGGTGGTCGCGGCGGCCTTCATGACCCACATCTATCATTCCAGCCGGCGCGGCCGGCCGGTGGATAACTCTGCATCGGGGTGACTGCGCCGGGGTTACGCAACAACTGTCCCGTGTGGCAGGGTGCTGCCGGATCGCGACGGAGTCGCGCGCCGGTGACATCCTGGCGTGCGCTGCTCCGCAAGGAGATTCCGGACTTGAGCCGCCTTCCCGCGCTGACCATTGCCTTTGCACTTGTCGCCTGCACCGCGGGCCCCGTGCCCGAACAGGCGCCCACACCCTCGGCTGCCGTAATGCCGCCTGCGAGCGACAGCGGCCCGGCTGTGCCCAGCCATGTCCAGGCGCTGATCGCGATGGATGAGGTGGGCGTGCGCGATCTGCTGGGCGATCCGGAGTTCGTCTGGGACCAGGAGGGCGCCTCCATGTGGCGCTACCGCGGCCAGGCCTGCTTCCTTGATATCTTCCTCTACGACGGCCAGGGGGTGACCTTCGTCGACGTGCGCGGCGACGGCATCGACGACACCACCCGCTCCCAGTGTTTCACGAGGCTCGCCCAGGCCCACGCCACGGCGGGTTGAGCTCAGTCGCGGATCGGCGTCAGCCGCTTGTAGTGCAAGTGCTGGTAGAGCGAGAGCTCGGCAACGGCGACACCGGGCAGCATGCGGATATCCTCGTCCATCACCGCCATCAGTTCGGCTTCGCTGGTGCAGGCGATCTCGGCGAAGATGTCGAAGCGCCCGGCGGTGATTGCGACATAGGTGATGCGCGCCATGCCCGCCAGGGTCGCCGCGACATCGGCCACGCGGTGGCCGCCGGCGATGCGTAGGGCGACCCAGGCCACCGTGCCGTAGGCCAGACTCATCGGGTTGACGATCGCCATCACGTTCATCACGCCGTCGGCGATCATCTCGTGCATGCGGTTGCGCACCTGGGTTTCGGAAATCTCCAGCCGGTCGGCGATGCCCTGCAGCGGGGCGCGGCCATCCAGCGAGAGCGCCTGCACGATGCGCCGGTCGGTCTCGGACAGTTCGCGCGGCCGCACGCCGGCGCCGGTGTCTTTCACGCGCGCGGCCTCGAAACGGGCAAGCTGGTAGTGCAGGGACAGATAGGGGTAGCTCTCGATCGCAACAATCCCGGGGATGGCGCCGACCTGCTGCTCGATGGTCGCCTGCAGGTCCTCGCGGTCGCGGCAGAAGAGTTCGGCAAACAGGCCGTAGCGGCCCGTGGCAACCACGACGTAGTCGACCGCTTCGATCCTGAGCAGCTCCATCGCCACGGCGCTTGGCGGATGGGCCATGCCGGTGGTGATGCCGAGCAGGGCTGCTGCACGGTAGCCCAGGGCGGCAGGGTCGGTGACGGCGCCGATCTGGATGATCCCGGTCTCCAGCAGGTGGCGCACGCGCAGGCGCACGGTCTTTTCGGCCATGCCCAGGTTGCGCGCGATGTTGGCATAGGAGCGCCGGCCGTCCTCCTGCAGTTCCACCACGATGGCCCGGTCGGATGGAGCCAGGTGATCGACCTGCTTGAGAAAGCGTTCGGCAACCATGGTCGGTGCGCCCGGCCTCAGCCGTTGATCAGGGCAAGGGAGCGCTGGAAGAAACCACTGTCGGATTCGGCCAGCCGCTCCAGTTCGTCGAAGTGGTCGGCCCCGGGTACCATGTAGCGCTCCATCCTGCGGCGTTCCGTGCGGAAGGTCTCGCAGTAGAGGTCGCTCTGGCGGTGGAACTCCTCCGTTTCGGCGCCGCCGTCGACGACAAGCTGGGGCGCGTCCGTCACCGGGGCAAGGAACAGCGGGCTCTCGCGGCGCGCCTCCTCCAGGTCCATGCCCGGCCCGGCATTGATCGAAGTGTGGATCAGCGGCTCCAGCTCGAAGATGCCGGAGATCGGCACGCCGGCCTTGACCAGCCCCAAGGGCAGGGCAGGGTCGAGTGCGCTCCAGTCCGTCGCCATCATCATCGCGGTGAGATGCCCGCCGGCCGAATGGCCCATCACCGTGATTGCCTCGCGGTCGATCTTCAGCCCGGCGGCGTTGTGCCAGAGCCAGGCCACGGCCTTGCGAATCTGCGGCGCGATCGCGCCCAGGCGCACGCTTGGGGTGAGGTCGTAGTTGAGTACGGCCACGTTGACGCCCGCGGCGATGAACGGCTCGGCCACGAAGCTGTACATGCCCTTGTCGCCGCGCTGCCAGTAGCCGCCGTGGATATAGACCAGCAGCGGCCCGCCCGGCCTGCCGCGGAACAGGTCCAGCTTCTCGCGCGCACCCGCGCCGTAAGCGAGGTCGAGGGCGACATCGCTTGCCTCGCGGAAGGCGCGGCAGCGTTCCATCCAGCGCGCCACCACGGCATCGAAGTCGGGCCTGCGGGCGCGCAGGTTGTACTGCGCCTCAAGCTGCTCGGCATCCATGCCGCGGTAGAGGGCCATGGCATCGTCTCCTGCGCTATGCGGTCATCGGTGAGAAGTTTGTGGCGAATTCATCCATTGACGCAATATGAAAGTGCGAAATACGATCTGTGAAGCGCATCCATCGGCGGAATGCGGCAAGTAGGGGAGGCGGGGCCATGAAGGTCGGGCTCTTGCAGGAGGGCGAACTGATGCCGGGCATGGACTGTGCCCAGCGCTACGAGGAGATGATCGAGGAGGTGGCCCTGGCCGACAAGCTCGGCTTTTCCTGCTGGGGAACGTCGGAGCAGCATTTCAGCCCGCCGCGTTTTGCCGTCGCCGCGCCCGAGGTGCTTTATGCCGCGGTCAGCCAGCACACCGAAAACATCAAGCTGCGCATCATGTGCGCGGTGCTGCTGGCCTGGAACCATCCGATCCTGGTCGCCGAGCGCATGGCCACCCTCGATATCGTGTCGAAGGGCCGGGCGGAACTCGCCACGGCGCGCTCCAACAACCTGACGACGCTGGAGGCCTTCGGCGTCGATCCCTCGCAGACCCGCGCCCAGTGGGCCGATTCGCTGGAGGTCATCGTCAAGGCCTTCACCGACGATGTGCTGGAGCACGACGGCCCGGTGTGGAAGATCCCGCCGCGCCAGATCGTGCCCAAGCCGGTGCAGAAGCCGCACCCGCCGATCTCGGTCGCGGCCTCCAGCGTGGAGAGCCATGTCAACGCGGGCGAGCGCGGCATCGGCGCGCTTTGTTTCGAGAACTACTTCGGCTTCGACTACCTGCAGGAATGCATCGACGGCTACCGCCAGGGTCTGGCCAAGGGCACCCAGATGGCGCCGCGCCGCACCGAGCACATGGGGCTTTATGTCGCCACCGCATTCTGCGCGGAAACCCGCGAGGAAGCGGTGAAGGTCGCGCGCAGCGTGGCCGAGGGTTACTTCCAGTTCATCCTCGATATCTACGTTCCGCTGGGCAAACGCAGCTCCTACGAATACCTCGACGGCAAGATGCAGCGCCTGCTCGATAACGAGAAGAACCTCGACTACCTGCTTTACGAGACCCCCTCGGTGATGATCGGCACGCCCGACGACTTCAAGGAACGCCTGGCGCGCCTGGAAGCGATGGGAGTGGAGGAAGTGCTGCTGCGCGTCGACGGCGTGCCCCATGCCGAGATCATGCGGAGCTTCGAGCTGATGGGCCACGAGGTCATTCCCGCGGTCGATCCGGCCGCAAGACGGGTCGCCTGACCATGCCGCCGCTCGACCCCGCCCGGTTCCTTGCCGCCATGGCCGAACTGCCCGCCGGCGTCACGGTCACGACCTGCCGCGACGCGGACGGTGCCCCGGTCGGTGCGACCCTTTCGGCGGTGACCTCGCTCTCCCTCGACCCGCCCATGGTGCTGACCTGCTTCGATCGGGGTTCGAACACGCTGAAGGCCGTGGTCGAGCCGGGCACGGCCTTCCTGCTGCATATCCTTGCCCACGGCCAGGAAGCGATCGCCATGGCCTTTGCCGGCAAGAGCGGGAACAAGTTCGCCGATGTCGACTGGGCGCCCGGCCGTCTGGGCCTGCCGCGGATCGCCGGTTGCGCCGCCACACTGCTCTGCCGCGTCGCCGACCTCGTGCCCGGCGGCGACCACATGATCGTCACCGCCCATGTCGTCGAAAGCCACGTCGCCGACGATCCCCTGCCGCTGGTTTACCACCGCCGCCGCCTGGCACCGGTGCCCGCGGCGGCCTGAGCACGGTCGTCGCGCGCGGCGTCGAAGGTGCAAGGAGAAGCACCCCTCGACATCTCCCCAATCCTGCGAAGGCAGGAATCCAGACGCGCGAACGGTGAGGGGCCAACAGTCGGCGAGGGTCCGGCCTTACTGCCGGTGGCAGAGCCCCGGCGGTTGTGCGTATGGGTCCCCGCCTCCGCGGGGACGACGAGAAGACAAGGGGAGTGTCGCTTCAGCGCGTTGCTGCCTTCAGCGCATGCCATACCCGGTCCGGCGTGGCGGGCATGTCGAGGTGGGTGACACCGGCGCGCGAAAGCGCATCCATCACGGCGTTCATCACCGCCGCGGGCGCCGCGAAGGTGCCGGCTTCGCCCGCGCCCTTGGCGCCCAGCGGATTGGTCGAGGCGCGGCTGGCGATCTGTTCCAGGACCATCGACGGCATCAGGTCGCTGCGCGGCATGCCGTAGTCCATGAAGCTGCCAGTGAGCAGCTGGCCGCTTTCGCTGTCGTAGGAAACCTGTTCCCACAGCGCCTGGCCCGCACCCTGGGTGATGCCGCCGTGAAGCTGGCCGGCGACGATCATGGGGTTGATGACGACGCCCAAGTCGTCAGCCGCGGCATAGGAAACCAGGCGAACATGCCCGGTCTCGGGGTCGATCTCGACCTCGGCGGCATGCGCCCCGATGGGCCAGGTGAAGTCGCTGGGGTCGAAGAAGCCGGTTTCGTCCAGGCCCGGCTCCAGGGTCTCGTGGGGATAGTTGTGCGGCACATAGGCCGCCATGGCGACCTCGGCCAGGGTCACGGCCCGGTCGGTGCCAGCGATGCGGTAGCTGCCGCCCGCGAACTCCACATCGACGGCGGCGGCCTCCAGCAGGTGTGCGGCGATCAGGCGGCCCTTGGCGATGATCTTGCCGGTCGCCAGCATGGCGGCGGGGCCCGCCACGACCGCCGAGCGGGAGGCAAAGGTGCCGATACCGCGCTGAACATTGGCCGTGCTGCCGAAGACCACGTCGATGTCGCCGAAGGGCAGGCCGGTCATCTCCGAAACGATCTGCGAGAAGACCGTTTCGTGCCCCTGTCCGTGGTTGTGGGTCCCCAGATACAGGGTCGCCTTGCCCGTGGGATGCAGGCGCAGGCGCGCGCTTTCCCAGTTTCCGCCGAGCGCCCCCACGCCTGAGTTGTCGGGCGAGGCGCAGCCGCCGCAGTTGGCGGCATACATGGCGATGCCGAAGCCACGCAGGCGGCCCTGCCTCCGCGCCTCCTCGCGGCGTCCGGCAAAACCCGCGCGGTCCGCCAGGTCACAGACCTTGTCCAGCAGGGCAGGCGGATCGCCGCTGTCGAGGCGGCTGCCGGTGGCGGTGACGTAGGGCATGGCCCCGGCCGGCACCAGGTTGCGCGCGCGCAGATCGGCGGGGTCGATCTTCAGTTGGCGCGCGGCTTCGTCGATGATGCGCTCGGTGACGTAGACGCCCTCGGACCGGCCCGCGCCGCGGTAGGCGTCAAGCGGCGCGCTGTGGCTAAAGACGTTGCGGATTTCAGCATAGACCGCGCCGAAGGCATAAGGACCGGGCAGCACATAGGTGCTGTAGACCGTGGGCACGGCCGGGGCGTGCTGGCTGAGATAGGCGCCCATGTTGGCCTTCGTCGCGACATGGAGCGCCAGGAAACGGCCCCCGGCGTCGAGCGCCAGACGGGCATGGGTGATGTGGTCGCGGGCGTGGGTGTCGGCCAGGAACGCCTCGCTGCGGTCGCCCTGCCAGACGACATCGCGCTTGAGCCGGCGCGCGGCCCAGAGCACGGCGACCTCCTCGGGGTAGAGATAGGCCTTGGCGCCAAAGCCGCCGCCGACATCGGGTGCGATCACGTCCAGGCGCGTCTCGGGCACGCCGAAGACGGCGCGCGCCAGCATGGCCTGCACCTCGTCGGGGCACTGGCTGGAAGTGACCAGGGTCATGTGGTCGCGCCCGGTATCGTAGCGGCCCATGGCGATGCGCGGCTCGACCGGACTGGGCGCCAGGCGGTTGTTGACCAGATCCAGGGTGACGACATGGTCGGCCCGGGCGAAGGCGGCCTGCGTGGCGGCCTTGTCGCCGTTGGTCCACCACAGGCTGGTGTTGTCGGGCTTCTGGGGCCAGACGGCGGGTGCGTCCGGCGCGGCAGCCTGCGCCAGGGTCGCGGCGGCCGGGCGTTCCTCGAAATCGACGTCGACCAGCTCGGCGGCATCGCGTGCGGCGGCATCGCTGGTGGCGATCACCATGGCATAGGCATTGCCGACAAAGCGCACCGTGTCGGCAACAAGGCCCGGATAGGGCGGGATGAACATCGCCGTGCCGTCGGGCTCGGGGATCGACCACTGGGTCGGCAGGACACCCAGGCCGTCGGCGGCCATGTCGGCGCCGGTCAGAACGGCAACCACGCCCGGGCTGGCAAGCGCGGCGCTCACATCGCTCACGCTGACGCCGGCATGGGCATGGGGCGAGCGCAGGAAGACAGCGCGCAGCGCGCCCGCCGGCACCAGGTCAGCGACGTAACGGCCGCCGCCGGTGGTGAACCGCCTGTCCTCCTTGCGCGCGACCGATGCGCCGATGCCGTGTGTGTTCATGCCGCTCCCCTGCCCGGCAACAGACTAGAGCATGTTGGGTCCCGCAGGCACGTCCGGGGAGCGGTACCGGGCGATAACGCCGCCGTGAACGTGTCCGCGCTGCACGCATGGGTGGTGTGCGAAAAGGTCCCTGGCTCCGCTTGTGTTCATGGCCCATGTTCCTGCCTTGAGCAGCGACGCAGCTAAAGGCTGCGCGAGGCCGTGCGATCACGGATCGGCCCGCGATCTGCTCCAGAAATTTCACCCAGTTCGGGACAATGTGGGCCATGGCCGAGAACGAGCACCTGCGGGCGCAATTTGCGCACGGAGGAACGACCTTGCCCGCCCGCGTCCCTGCGGATGCATTGTCCGCCCTTGCGGAGGTCGTGGAACTGGGCGCCATCTCCTACTGGGAGACCGATGCGGACCTGCGTTACACGATGAACCTGTCGAGTTCCGGCTCCGGCCACCGCATTCCCGATGAGGCTTTTGTCGGGCGCACCCGCTGGGAGATCGCAGGAGCGGACCCCGACAGCGATGCGCGCTGGGGGGAACACCGCGCAGTCCTGTTGCAACGGCGGCCCTTCCGCAATTTCAGCCTGGCGATTCCCCATCGCGACGGTCGGGTTGTCCACTGGCTCAGTTCCGGCGATCCGGTGTTTGATGGCGATGGCAAGTTCCTCGGCTACCGTGGTGTCGCGCGCAATGTTACCGATCTGGTCGGCGCCCGTGCGGATGCCGAGCGCGGGCGGGAGATGATCGAATCGATCGTCGGCCATCTGCCCTGCATGATCTTCCGCAGGCGCGTCGATGCTGCAGGCAAGTTCTCCTATGACTTCCTGCGCATCCATCCCCACATCGCCGAAAGCCTCGGTATCCCGGCGACACAGGGGGCATCGAGCGATGTCGTGGGCTTCATGAGCCAGGACGACCGGGATCGGTTCTTTGCCGCGCTGGAGCGATCGCGTCGCACGCTGGCGCCCATGACCTTCGAATACCGGGGCGGCCCGGGTGGCACCGGAGACATCTGGATTCGCAGCATTGCGGTGCCCCGCACCCTGGCCGACGGCGATACGGTGTGGGACGGCATCGCCCTGGAGGTGACCGAAAGCAGGTCGCTCAGCGAACGCCTGGACTATCTTGCCCTCCACGACGAGGAGACCGGGCTGGCCAACCGGCGCTCGTTCATCGACCGGCTGCGCCAGAGCCTGCGCAGCCGCAACCGCGCCCGGCATCACACGCTTCTGCTGGTCGCACGCCTGATGCCCGAACGGTTGGCCGTGGCGCTGGGAGGCGGTGGATTTCGCAGCCTTGTGCGCCTGCTGGCCAGCCGCATCGGCGAGATGAACGGTCATGTCGCCTTCACCGCGCGCCTGACCGACGACCAGTTTGCCATCTGCCTCTATCCCCACGCCGATGCCGACGAGATCGTCGATCTGGCCCGCAGCACGGCCGAGCAGCTCACTGCTGCACTTGTGATCGACGGCGAGCAGGTTATGCCCGCCTTCCACATCGGCGCGGCGGTGCATCCGGTCGATGCGCCGGATGCCGAGGCGATCATCGATCATGCCGTCGCCGCGGCTGCCGCCGGGCGCCACATCAACGAGGTGACGTTCTATTCGCGCGATCTGGAGCAGCGCATCGCCGAGGCCTATCGCCTGGAGACGGAGCTGCGCGCGGCCCTGCTGCGCGGCGAGATCGGGCCGCACTACCAGCCCATCGTCGCGCTCGACAGCGGCGCCATCGAAGGCGCGGAGGCGCTGGCGCGCTGGAGCCATCCCGAACGCGGCCTGCTGGCTGCCTTCGCCTTCATCGACGAGGCCGAACACAGCGCCCTGGTCGCCATGCTCGACAGCCTGATGATGGACCGGGTCTGTGCCGATATCGCAACATGGCGCCGCGCCGGTGCAAACCCGCCGCCGATCTCCGTCAACGTCTCGGCATCGAGCCTGGGGGCCGAGACCTTCCGCACGATGGTCGAGGAAACCCTGGAGCGCCACGGCCTGGAGCCCGGCGCGCTGCGCCTGGAGGTCACCGAGACCTCCGTGCTGGCGCTTGAACCAGCGGTGCGCGAGACCATCGTCGCCCTGCGCCGCTCCGGCATGACCCTGGCGATCGACGATTTCGGCACCGGATATTCGACCCTGGCGACCTTCGTCTCCCTGCCGGCCGACTGCGTGAAGATCGACAAGAGCTTTGTCGACGGCATCGGCCACCAGCCCGAAAGCATCGTCGTCATCGAAGCGGTCTGCGCCATGGCCCATGCCGTGGGCCGCCGGGTCGTGGCCGAGGGCGTGGAACGCGCCGAGCAGCGCGCGATCCTGGCGCAGATGGGCTGTGATGCGATGCAGGGCCACCTTGCCAGCCTGCCGCTGCCGCCCGAGGCGTTCGCCGCCCTGCTCTGACATCAGACTGCGGCCCCAGTGCGCCTTGCCGGGGCGCTTGCGCCCTCCGATACTCGGGTTTCATCGATTCGAGGAGGCCGCCATGGCCCGGGCATAGATCGTCACGCTGGCCAACGGCACGCAGATGTCCTGGCGCGAAAGCGGGGATCCCTCCGGCCTGCCGGTGCTGTGCCTGCACGGTTACGGCGATTCGCTGCGTTCCTTCGAACGGATGACACCGCATCTGCCGGCGCGCCTGCGTGTCCTGGCGGTCAGTCATCGCGGCCACGGCGATTCGCCCCGGCCCGAGCGGGACGAGGACTACACGGTCGGCCACTTTGCCGAGGATGCGATCGCCTTCCTTGATGCCATGAAGATCGACCGCGCGGTGATCGTGGGCCATTCCATGGGCAGCTTCGTTGCCCAGCGCATCGCCATCGACGCGCCCGATCGGTTGATCGGTCTGGTGCTGATCGGCTCCTTCGTCACGCTCAACGGCCATGCCGGCATCGAGGAGATGTGGCAGGACGTCGTGCGCCACATGGAGGATCCGGTCGATCCCGACTTCATCCGCGAGTTTCAGACCGGCACCATCGCCATGCCGGTGGATCCCGATTACGTCGAGGTCATTGTTGCCGAAAGCCTGAAACTCCCCGCGCGCATCTGGCGCGGCGCCATGGCCGGGATGATGGGCCAGGACCACACGCAGGCGCTGGGCGCCATGACCCTGCCCACCCTCATCGTCTGGGGCGACAAGGACGCGCTCTTTGGCCACGAGGAGGAGGCCGCGCTCTGCGCTGCCATCCCGCACGCCCGTTTCGTCACCTACGAGGGTGTTGGCCACGGCGTGCAATGGGAGGTACCCGAGCGTGTCGCCGGCGACGTCGGCGCCTTCGCACTGGGACTTGCCGGCCGCTAGACCGGCCGTGCGCGGGCTCCTACTGTCGCGTCAGGCAGGGAGGCCATCATGCAGGAACACGGCATCATCATCCGCGGCGGCGAAGTCATCGATGGCACGGGGCGGCTTCGGTTTCGCGCCGACATCGCGATCGACGACGACCGCATCGCCGCCATCGGCGATCTCTCCGAGGCCGTCGCCGAGACGGTGATCGACGCCGGCGGGCGGATCGTCGCTCCCGGCTTCATCGACGTCCACACCCATGACGACCGCATGCTGCGCGATGCCGGCGACATGACGCCCAAGGTCAGCCAGGGCGTGACCACGGTGGTCGCGGGCAACTGCGGCATCAGCCTTGCGCCGCTGGTCATGACCGATCCCCCGCCGGAACCGCTGAACCTGATCGGTGACCACACCAGCTACACCCACCCGACCTTTGCGGCCTTTGTCGAGACGCTGGAGCGGGCGGCGCCGGCCTGCAATGCCGCGCTGCTGGTCGGCCACGGCACCCTGCGCGTGGCGACCATGGACGACACCCAGCGTCCGGCGTCAGCCGACGAGATCGCGGCCATGCAGGAGAAGGTAGGCGAGGCGATGGAGGCCGGTGCGGCCGGATTCTCCACCGGTCTGGAATATCCGCCCGCGCGCTGCTGCGAAACCAGCGAGGTCATTACCCTTGCCGCCGTGGCGGCACGTTATGGCGGCATCTATGCCACGCACATGCGGAGTTATGCCGAAGGTGCGCGCAGTTCGCTGGAGGAGGCCATCGCCATCGGGCGCGAAGCCGGGCTGCCGCTTGTCGTCTCCCACTTCCACTGCCACACGAATGAGAACCCCGGCATCTGCAGCGAGGCGCTGGGCTGGTACGAAAAGGCCCTGGCCGCGGGCAGCGACATGGTCGCCGACGCCTACCCTTATGAAGCCTCCTCGACCTCGATCCTGCCGGAATTCGTCGAGCGCAAGACCAAGGCGCTCGTCACCTGGTCGAAGTCGCATCCCGAAATGCAGGGCCGCTACATTCATGACATCGCAGAAGAGTGGGGCGTGGACATCACCGAGGCCGCAGGCCGGCTGGCGCCGGGCGGGGCGATCTACTTCGGGCGCGACGAGGAGAACGTGAAGCGGCTGATGACCCACCAGGGCATCATCATCGGTTCGGACGGCATTCCCCTCAATCCGCATCCCCATCCCCGCCTGTGGGGCACCTTCCCGCGCGTGCTGGGCCACTACGCCCGTGATCTCGGTCTGATGGAGATGGAGGATGCCATTCACCGCATGACGGGCGCTTCTGCCGAGCGTTTCCGCCTGAAGGACCGCGGCGAGGTTCGCCAGGGCGCCTTTGCCGATCTCGTCGTATTCGATCCGGCCACGATCATCGATGCCGCCACCTTCATGGCACCTGAAACCCCGGCGGCCGGCATCGATCATGTTCTGGTCAACGGCGTGCCGGTGTGGAGCGCGCAGGGTCACACCGGCGCGGCGCCGGGGCGGGTCGTGGGCAAGCGGGTGTGAATGCGGGCTACACGGTTCGCGCGGCGACGCCGGAAGATGCAGCGGCGATCCGCGACGTCCATGTCGGCGCGATCCTTGGGCTGGGCGGCAGCCACTACACACGCGCCGAACTGGAAAGCTGGGCCGCTGGCCTGACGCCGGAAGGTTATGCGCGGGCAATGGCCGAGGGCGGCGAAGCCATGGAGGTTGCGCAGGACGCCAGCGGCCGCATCGTCGCCTTCTGCGCCCGCAAGGATGACGAGGTGATGGCGGTCTACGTCCGTCCCGATGCTGCGCGACGCGGTCTGGGCAGCCTGCTGCTGCAGCGCGCCGAAGCGGCCATTGCCGCGGCCGGTCACCGCACAGTTCGCATCGGGGCGAGCCTCAGCGGCCGGGCGCTCTATGAGCGTCATGGCTACCACGTCGTGGAGGAGAAGGGCTGGGAGACAAGGGGAGGCCTCGTCATCGCAGCCTGCGACATGGAAAAGACCCTCTGAAATGCAAAGGGCCCGGCGGTTTCCCGCCGGGCCCCTGCATTCTGCAGCAGGTCTGCGATCAGGCCGGTTCGTGGTAGCGGATGAACTGGCTCTGGCCGTCCGGCGTGATCGCCGGGTTCAGAACGTCGTGGTTGAAGACGAAGGCGTTGACGCCGTGGGTCAGGAACAGATAGGCGCCGGACTCTTCCATCAGGTCCTGCATCCGCGTGTAGATCTCCTGACGCTTGGCGACGTCGGTTTCCTTCAGACCGGCATCGTTAAGCTCGCCGAACTCGGCATTGTCGAAGCGCTCCCAGTTCCAGATGCCGACCTGGCGCGGCGTGAACCATTCGGTCGCCCAGCTCGGATCGGGCGCCATGGTGAAGCGGTTCAGGATAAGCTGGTTGGTCATCACCGTCGGGCTGTCATCGAAGCCAAGCGTCCAGAAGGTGCCCGAATCCATGGGGCTGACCGTGACGTCGAGACCCAGATCGCCGAGGTTGGCGGCGATCACCTGAGCAGCGGTCAGCGACCAGGTGACATTCTGGCAGGCGATTTCCAGCTCGGTGCCCTCGAAGCCGCCTTCCTCGATCAGACGGCGGGCCTCCTCGGGATCGTAGCCGTAGAGCTTGCTTTCGCGGTGGCCGACCAGGCCGGGTGCAACGATGCCGGTTGCCGCCACGGCCTCACCGAAGAACGCGGCATCGATCACCTGATCGACATCGACGCCAAGCTGGATGGCGCGGCGCAGGTTGATGTCCTGCAGCGGGCCCGGCGTGCCGTCCTGGTTCTGCTGATCGACGTTCATGCCCAGCCAGATGTAGGCATTGGGCGAGAAGGTCACCAGGGTGGTGTTTTCGGGCAGGTTGGCCTGGATGGTGGGAATCGAGCTCGCCTCGACGCGGCTGATGGCTACTTCGCCGGCGTCGTAGGCAATCTCGCCCGCCTTGTCGTCCTCGATCGGCAGAACGATGATTTCGTCATAGGCCGCAGGGGTGCCCGGCCAGTTGGGGTTGCGCTCCAGGACGGTGCGCTGCTTGGGGCTCCACTCGCGGATGCGGTAGGGGCCGTTGTAGGCGGGAAGCTGGGTGGTGTAGCGCTTCTCGGGCAGGGCCTCGACGGCGGCCTTGCAGACGATGTTGCCGGAGCCGTAGGGCAGGGAGCTGGTCCACAGGGCGGCAAAGGGTTCCTTGAGGTGGATGACGCCGGTCACCTCGTCGATGATCTCGACTTCCTTCAGCGACTGCCAGTCGACCACATAGTCGGCTTCCATGCCGGTGATGCCGGCGATGCGCTCATAGGAATACTTCACGTCCTCGGTGGTCGTGACGCCGAAGCCATCCGACCAGGGCACGCCCTTCATGATGCGGAACTTCACGGTCACCGGGTCGATCTGCTCGATCTCCTCGGCAAAGCAGTTCTCCAGCGTCCAGCTCGGATCGTTGGGGATGAAGTTCACCAGGCGGTTGATGCAGCAGAAGGCGATGTCGTCGTCGGCGCTCGACAGGCGGAAGGCGGGGTCGAGAACCTGCAACTCGGCATAGGAGCGGACGGTGACCGACTTCGTGGCACCCATGGAAACGGAGGGCAGGGCCGCGCCGGCGGCGGTGACGCCAGCGGCCATGGTGCCGGTCTGCAGGAGCTGCCGGCGGTCAAGTTTCATCCATTCATTCATTACGTGTGTCCTCGCCATTTTTCTCGCGTCTTCGCCACCGGGCGGGACGCTCTTGGATTGTTCACACTAGTGACAAACCGGACCAATGGCCAAGTCCCACTTCAATGCTGGCCGTTTCGCGTTGCGGTTTCTGGGGATGTTCGCATCAGCGACGCAACCCATGGCACCAGCGCCAGGAAAAGCAGGCCGCCGCCCAGAGCCAGCAGACCATAGTCGAGGAAGGCGTTGCTGTAGATCGAGCGCATGGCGGCTTCGCCCGTGCCCTTGGGCACGGCTGCGACACCGGCCGCGGCGCCGGCAAGGTAGTAGCCCAGAGCCGTCGCCATCAGCCAGAGACCCATGGCAAAGCCGCGCAGCCGTTCAGGCGCCAGTTCGCTGGTCATGGCCAGGCCGACCGGGGAAAGCACCATCTCGGCTGCCGTGTAGAGGGCAAAAAACAGCACCAGCCAGGGCCAGGGAACATGGCCCGCCCCTTGGGCCAGAACGCCGAAGAGCACCAGGAAGGCGCTGCCCAGCAGCAGGTGGCCCAGAACGAACTTCAGCGGGATCGAAGGGTTGCGCCCGCGTTTGGCGAGCCAGACCCAGAGTGCGGCAAACGGCCCGCCCATCAGCAGGATGAACAGCGGATTGAGCGACAGGAAGTCGCTGGGCGGCACGGTGAAGTCCCAGATGGTGCGGTCGACCAGGCGATCGGTGAAGAGCAGGAACGAGGTGCCGACCTGGTTGTAGACCGTCCAGAAGATGATCGAGATCGCGATCAGGGCAAGCAGCGCGATGCCCCTGCGCCGGTTGGCCGGGCTGTCGTGCCAGATCTGCAGGATGAAGCCGCCAAAGCAGAGTGCCGCGACCGCGGCCAGCAGCTCACCGGCCATGGTGGCATGGAGCAGCAGGTAGGTCGCCAGCAGGCTGGCCCCGGCCATGCCGATCAGCAACAGAACCTGCTGGGGCACGCCGAAGTGGCGCTGGCGCAGCAGGGCGGGATTGGGCGGCAGGCCCTTGTTGCCCAGCCAGCGCCGCCCGATGAGAAAGGTGATCAGCGAGATCGCCTTGCCGATGCCCGCAATGCCGAAGGCGACGTCATAGCCGAAGGTCTGGCCGATCCAGCCCGCGATCAGGGTGGCGACGAAGGCCCCCAGGTTGATGCCCAGGTAGAAGATGGTGAAGCCCGATTCCCGGCGCGGATCATCCTTGCCGTAGAAGGTGCCGAGCAGGCTGCCGACATTGGGCTTGAACAGGCCGTTGCCCACCACGATCAGGCCCAGCGACAGGGTGATCGTGGTCGGTGTGGCAAAGAACAGCGAGGTGTAGCCCAGGCACATCACGACAGCGCCGATGACGATGGCGCGGCGTGCGCCCATCAGCCGGTCGGCCAGAAAGCCGCCGGGCAGGGTGGTGATGTAGACGAAGCTGGCGAAGGTGCCGTAGAGCAGCGCGGCGTCGGCATCGTCCAGGCCGATGTCCTGCGTCGCGTAGAGCACGAACAGACTGAACATCGTGTAGAAGCCGAAGCGCTCCCACATCTCGGTGAGGAACAGCACGTAAAGCGCGGCAGGTTGCCTGGCGCGCGTTGCGGCCTTCGTCATCGCGGGTGCCCCCCGGCTGTGGCCGGCATGGTCGGCTGCGATCACGGCTGTCGCAAGCCCCTTTGCGCGCGGCCTCTGCGGCGCGCCGGGCAGCCGGTCTATTCCGAAAGGCCGGGTATCGGCTGGTCGGTGGGCACGAAGACGTGCAGCGAACGCGGCATGACCTCGAAGGTTGCCGGCGTCTGGCAGGCCATCTCGCCGTCGGCGTTGACCGTGCGGGGATGGCTCGTGGTGACCTCGACATGGGCGCCCTTGAGCGCAATCACCCGCTCGGGCTCGCGAAACCGTCCCGCCCAGACATAAGGAAACAGCAGCAGAAGCTGCCACCAGGGCAGCGGGTGGATAGCATGGACATGGAGCAGGCCGTCGTCGAGCCGGGCATCGTCGGCCACCGTCATGCCGCTGCCGTAGTGAAAGCCGTTGCCCACGCCGATCTGGATCACACGCCTGCGCACGCTTTCTCCGTCGCATCTGATCTCGACGTTGAAGGAGCGCGCGGCCCGTGCCGCGTCCCACAGCAACTTGGGATAACCCAGCACGCCCCAGCGCTTCTTGAAGGTGCCGCTCATGCGGCGCGCGACATCGACCGAGAGGCCGAGGCTGGCCATGTTGAGATAGCTGTGGCCGTTGACCCGGGCGACATCGACCGCATGGATGCGACCCTGCGTCACGACACGGCAGGCATCCACCGGGTCGCGCGGAATGCCCAGGCTGCGGGCGAAGTCGCAGGCATTGCCCAGGGGCAGCACCGCCAGTACGCGATCGCTGCCGGCCAGCGCGCCCGCCGCACAGGATGTCGTGCCGTCGCCGCCGCCCACCAGCACAATCGGGGCGGGATGGTTGACGATCGCATCAGCCAGATCGGCGGGATCGTCCACGGTTTCCATGCTCAGCGTGAAGCCGGCCTCGCGCAGCAGCTCGAAACCGGCTTCGAGGTCGGCCTGGGCATTGGTGCTCGCCGGATTGACGAAAACCGCAATGGTGCGCTCAGTCAGCTTGGTCACTCCTGCTGCTTGTCGGTTTGATGGGCTGCTCCTGCCCGATCAAACCCGCAATAACGTCCCGCGTTCCACGCCGACTTGTCTGTTCGGCGGACATTTCGCGTGACGCCATGGCTGCCGCCGTGTCTAGACTTGCCGCGCCGGGGCGTGTGCAACCGCGACGCCGGAAGCAGGATAGAACTGTATCACGCTGGGGAAATCGCCATGGTTCGTATCGTTTCACGCTTTCCGCGCAAGGTGAGGAAGATCGAGACGGCATGGATTCCCATGCCGGACGGGGTTCGGCTCGCCGCCACGATCTGGCTGCCCGAGGATGCCGAAAGCGATCCCGTGCCCGCAGTGCTGGAGTTCATCCCCTACCGCCGGCGTGACTTCACCGCCGCGGGCGATGCCACCCATCACCCCTACATGGCGGGCCAGGGTTATGCCGCGGTGCGCTGCGATCTGCGCGGCACCGGGGACTCCGAGGGCCTGTTTGACGACGAGTATTCCAGGCAGGAGCTCGATGACGGCTTCCATGTGCTGGCATGGCTGGCGGCACAGCCGTGGTGCAGCGGCACGACGGGCATGATGGGCATCTCCTGGGGCGGCTTCAATTGCCTGCAGGTCGCCGCCCTGCGTCCGCCCTCGCTGAAGGCGGTCTATTCGGTCTGCTCGACCGACGACCGTTATGCAGACGATGTCCACTACATGGGCGGCGTTCTGCTCAACAACAATCTGAACTGGGGCGCCACGGCCACCACCATGGGCCTGCGCCCGCCCGACCCGGAGGTGGTGGGCGAGCGCTGGTACGCGATGTGGATGGAGCGGCTGGAAAACGCGCCCAACCTGGTCGCCGACTGGATGGAGCACCAGACCCGCGACGGCCAGTGGCAGCACGGCTCGGTCTGCGAGGACTATCGTGCCATCGAAGCGGCCGTCTATGCCCTTGGCGGCTGGGCCGACGGCTACAGCAACACGGTGCCGCGCCTGGTTGCGGGCATCAAGGCACCCTGCCGCGGCGTCATCGGGCCGTGGACCCACTCCTACCCCTGGAAGGCCAAGCCGGGCCCGGCGATCAACGGCCTGAAGGATCTCTGCCGCTGGTGGGACCACTGGCTGAAAGGCATCGACACCGGGATGATGGAAGAGCCGCGCCTGCGCGTGTGGATGCAGGAAAGAGTGCCGCCGGCCACCTTCTATGCCCATCGTCCCGGCCGCTGGGTCGCCGAGGAAAGCTGGCCCTCCGACAACATTGCGGCGATGCGCTTCCATCTCAACGGCGACGGCCTGGGTGCGAAGGCGCGCAAGGAGACGACGCTGGTCCACCGCTCGCCGGTCATCGCCGGCGGCAGCCACGGCGACTGGTGCCCCTACGGCTTCGAGGCCGAGATGCCCGACGACCAGCGCGCCGAGGACGGCATGAGCCTTGCCTTCGACACGCCCCCTCTGAAACGCCGGGTCGAGATCCTGGGCGCGCCGGTGCTGGAGCTGGAGGTCGCCAGCGACCAGCCGATGGCCCAGCTCTACGTGCGCCTCAACGACGTCGCGCCCGACGGCGCCTCGACGCGCGTCACCTATGGCGTGCTGAACCTGACCCATCGCAACGGCCATGAGAACCCCGAGCCGCTGGAGCCGGGCGAGCGCTATCGCGTGCGCGTGCAGATGAACGACATCGCGCACGCCTTCCCGCGCGGGCATCGCATCCGCGCCACGGTGCAGACCGCCTCCTGGCCCCTGCTGATGCCTTCGCCCGAGATCGTGACGCTGAGCCTCGTCACCGGCGCCAGCACGCTGGACCTGCCTGTGCGCGGCCGCCGGGCGGAGGATGCCCGGCTGCCGGCGCTGGGCCAGCCTGAACATGCCGCGCCGCTGGAACTCGCGGTCGTCGGCCAGCCGCGGCGTTCGCGTGTTTCCTCGATCGATCATGTCAGCGGCGAGCACAGCATCCGCATGCTGAAGGATCGCGGTCACTACACCCTCGTCGCCACCGGTACGGAACTCGCCGGACGCGGCATCGAGACCTACCGCATCGTCGAGGAGACGCCGCTCTCGGCCCGCGCCGAGGTCAGCTATCACATGGCGCTCAAGCGTGGGCCCGAGTGGGACGTCACCATCGATACCCACTTCGCGCTGACCGCCACGGCCAGCGACTTCCTGCTCACCACCACCGCCGAGGCCCACAGCGGCGGCGTGCGGGTCTGGGCCCGGAACTGGGAGAGGACGGTCCCGCGCAACGGGACGTGACCAAGGGTCGGACGCCCGACACGCTATGGTCGTGGCGGGAAATGGATGGTCGCGTCAGGTTGGTGGCGTCAGTGCTTGACGCTTGTCCAATGCGCCTGAAAGTATGGTTTCCAACAGAAACAGTGTCTGGGAGGCACAATATTCATGTCAGGATTCAAACTTGATCGCCGCGGCGCCATGCAGGGCGCCATGGCTGCGGCATCGGCGTCTGCCTTTGTCAGCAATCTGATCTCGCCGGCCAACGCCGACGACATGTCAGACCGCATGCTGCGGGCGCGTTCCAACCGCGACATCAACACGGTCGACCCAGGTTACATGGTCGGCGGCTTCGAGATGATCTGGCAGTTTGCCTGCCTGCCGCGCCTGGCCAGCAACACGCCCGACGACGAATGGGGCTGGGAGCCGTCCGACTTCGTCGAATCGATCGAGCAGGTCGATGCCCAGACCATCAGCTTTGCGCTGAAGCCGGGCATGATGTGGCGCGATGCCACCAGCCACGAGGTGATCGGCGAGGTCACGGCCGAGGACGTCAAGTTCTCGCTCGAGCGCGTCCGTGAGTCCGAGTGGAAGGACAAGGCCGCCTCGCTCGACAACGTCGAGGTCACCGGCACCCACACCGGCATCATCCACCTCAACGCTCCCTTCGCGGCGGTCTGGTACACCTGGCTCACCGACGGCACCGGCGTCATCGTCTGCAAGTCGGCGGTCGAGGCGCTCGACAAGCCCAACTTCGAGGGCCTGGCGCCGTTCTATTGCGGCCCCTACCGCACCAAGGAATGGGTCCAGAGCCAGTTCTGGGAGATCGAGGCCAACCCGGACTGGGAAGGTCCCGAGCCCCACATCCAGAATGTCCGGGTGATCATCATCACCGAGGACAAGTCGGCCGAGATCGCGTTCGAGGCCGGTGAGATCGACATCACCTTCGTCACCATCGAGTCGATCCCGCGCTATCAGGAGAGTGTGCCCGAGGGTTCGGTGCTCACGGTCTATCCCAGCACCCAGTGGTACTGGATGGGCATGAACACGGAGCATCCTCTGCTCCAGGACATCCGCGTGCGCCAGGCGATCCAGAGCGCGATCGATGTCGATCTGATCATCGAAGGCGCCTGGGGCGGCGTGCCGACCCGCGCCCGTGGTGTCGTGCCGCCGGGCCTGGTCGGTCATCGTGAGGAGACCGACTACGAAAGGCCCGATCCCGAAAAGGCGCGCGCCCTGCTCGCCGACGCCGGTGTCGAAGGGCTCAAGATCCAGCTCAAGACGATCAACCTGGCCGACCGCATGGCCGCGGCCCAGATCATTCAGGCCAACCTGGCCGATGTGGGCATCGAGCTGGAGATCATTCCGATGGACCCCGGCCCGTTCTGGAACCTGGGGCTTGAGTCCGAAGGCGACGACTGGAAGGACTTGCAGCTCTGGATCATGCAGTACGGCGATTCGCCTGATCCCAGCCAGATGACCCAGTGGTACGTGTCGGGCCAGAAGGGCGTCTGGAACTGGGAGCGCTGGACCGATCAGGAATACGACGACCTGTTCGCCGCCGGCCTGGCCGAAACCGACGAGGACAAGCGTAACGAGATCTATCTGCGCATGCAGGAGATCATGGAGGACACGGGCGCCTACGTCTGGCTGATGTTCCCGCCGCTGGGCATCCTGCGTCGCGAGAACCTGGAAGTCTCGATCCGGCCCAATGCCTGGTCCTGGTACTTCGCCGATTTCGCCTGGGAGAGCTGATCGCTCTCTGCGTGCTGATCAGGCAACGCCCCCGGGTTCCGGCCCGGGGGCGTTGTGCGTTTCAGCCCGCTGCCGTGGCGTAGGTGCCGCGCCCGATGGCGCAGAGGCGGCCACGGGCGTCGGTCACCTCGACATCGGCGACGCCGATGGTGCGGCCGGCCTTCAGGGCGCGGGCGGTGACGGTCAGGTCGCCGTCCCCCGCCATGCGCAGGTAGTCGATGCGCAGGTCGATGGTGGGAAAGCCCATCTTGTTGGCCGCCACCGCCAGGACGAAGGCGGCGGCGATGTCGATCACGCTGGCGATGACGCCGCCGTGGATGCCCTCCGCACCCGGCGTGCGCTTGTAGTCGCTCTTGAACGGCACATGGAAGGCGACCTCGCCCTTGTCGCGCTCGTGGGCCGTGAGGTCCATCTCCAGGAACTGGTGGAAGGGCGAGCGGCGCCAGCCGTGCCACAGGCGATCGATATCGACCGGTTCGCTCATGGAATGTCCTCGAAGGTCTGGAGGGCGCGGCTCAGTAGGGGCCGGGCACGATGGGGCTGCCGTCGAAGAAACGGCTGTGGCGGAAGCGGGTCATGGCATGGCCGGGGTCGCGTCCGCGCGCCAGGTCGGCGGCGATGCGCCCGATCGCCGGGCCGATGCCGAAGCCGTGGCCTGAAAGCCCGGTCGCGACGATCAGGCCAGGCACGGCGTCGATCTCGCCCAGCACCGGCACGGCATCGGGCGTGACATCGATCATGCCGGCCCAGGCCTCGGCCAGCTCGACGCCGGCCATGGCGGGAAACCGCTCGGGCAGGCGCGCGCGGATGCGCCGCACCGCCTCGGCAGAGGGTTCGGGGTTGAGCACGCGGGAGCGTTCGAAGGGGCTTTCCTCATCGCCGCTCCAGCGCCGCGCGGTGCGCCAGGTGTTGGGGTAACCCTCCGGCGCGCCGAGACGGATACGGATGTCGCGGGCAGAGGCCGCGATCAGCTTGCGGAACTTCAGGACATGACGGAACGAGGAGGGGCCGAGGTAATGCTCGGCAATGTCGCCGCTGGCCACCGTATAGCCGCCGTCGGCGCGCCGCCGCATGGCCAGGCCCGGCGTGGAGATGTTGCGCGCGTAGTGTTCGGGCACCGCCACGGTGCGGGCGGCGGTGGAACGCACGGCAAGCTGGGGCAGGTCGATGCCGGTGTTGGCGGCAAACTGGCTGGACCAGGCGCCGCCGGCCAGCACCACGCGGTCGGCGCGCACGCGGCCCTTCTCGGTGACGACGCCGCTCACCCGCCCGCCGTTCATGTCCAGGGTGCGCACGGCGCAGTTCTCGATCACCGTCGCGCCTGCGCCGCGCGCCGCGCGCGCCAGGGCCGGCACGGCGACGAAAGGTTCACCGCGCCCGTCGCTGGGCGTCATCATGCCGCCCAGCCACTTCGTCCCGGCGCCCGGGATCAGCTGCTCCAGCTCGGCCTTCGACAGCATGCGCGTGTCGAGCTGGAACTCGCGCGCTGTTTCGTACCACTTGGCGTACTTCTCCATGCCCGCCTGGCTGTCGGTCAGATAGACGCAGCCCGATGGCGTGAACGTCAGATCGGCCTCGCCGGTCTCGGCGGCCAGCCCGCGCCAGATGCGGTTGGATTCCATCATGATCGGCAGTTCGGCGGGATCGCGCCCCTGCTGTCGCACCCAGCCCCAGTTGCGGCTGGATTGTTCGCCGGCGATGCGGCCCTTTTCGCACAGCAGCACCTTCACCCCGGCCTTTGCCAGGAACCAGGCGGTCGCGGTGCCGGCGATGCCGCCGCCGATGACGACGACATCGACCACCTGCGGCAGGACGTCGTCGAAGGCGATGGGTGAAGTGTCGGAGATCATGGGCATCGGCGTTGCGATCCTTGGAGCGGGCCTTGGGCGGCAGCCGGTGCAGTCTTGCCAATTCCGGGCACCGTGCCAAGATCGCCGACGCAGGGGAGGGCATCGCCATGGTGCAAGCGGGTCTGGCCATTGTCGATCTGGAGCGCTGGCCGCTCCACACGCTAGACGCGCCGGCCGGCAAGGCCATGGTCGCCCGCCTGCGGGAGGCGATTGCCCAGCGGGGCTACGCCACGCTGGAGGGTTTCGTGCCGCAGGCGACGGTGGCGCGGCTGGCGGCGGAGGTCGAGGGTTTCGCCGACTGTGCCTGGCCGGGCATCGACCGGGCGACCCCCTACTACGGGCGCACCGACCCGTCGCTGCCCGATCCTCCGCCCGGTCATCCCCGTCTGCGCACCAGTCCCCGGCGCATGGCACAGATCGCCTACGACCAGGTGCCGGCCGGCAACGGCATCCGCGCACTCTATGAGTCGTCGGCCATGCCGGCCTTCCTCGCGGCCGTGCTCGACACGCCCCCGCTTCATCCCATGGCCTGCCGCTACCAGGCGGTGAACATCTCGGTGATGGGTGCGGGAGGCTGCCAGAACTGGCATTTCGACGGTTCGGAATTCTCCACCACGCTGATGCTGCAGAAGCCCGAGTCCGGTGGCGATTTCGAATGTGTCCCGCGCCTGCGCGGGCCGGGGGACGAAAACTACGAAGGTGTCGGTCGCGTCATGGATGGCGACCGCAGCGGCGTGGTCACGATCCCGGTGTCGGCGGGTACGCTGATGATCTTCCGCGGCGAACGCTCGCTGCACCGCGTGAGCGAGGTCGCAGGAGCGCGCAGGCGCCTGCTGACGATCTTCCACTACGACACCCGCCCGGGGCTGACAGGCAGTCTGGCGATCAACCAGGCGCTCTACGGTCCCAGGGTGGAACGTCAGGACGAAGGACGTGCGGCGACGGTGTTCTAGGGGCGTGCGGTCCGGCGGATGCCTTGTGCTTCAATTGCCGCGCCCGGCGCAGCGGATGCAGGTGGCGACGGCGGGATCGAACTCCAGCCGCTTGAGGCCGATCTCCTCGCCGCATTCGCTGCAGTAGCCGTATTCGCCGGTCTCGAGTCGCTCCAGGGCGGCCTCGATGCGGCCGCGCTCGCCGCGGCGGCGCCGTTCCTGGGCCTGGGCCATCGCCTGCATCTGAAGAGCATCCACACGGGAAACGCGGCCTACGCTCTGCTGGTCGAGCGCCACCGGCGCGCGGGCTTCCCCGCTCGATGTTTGGGCCTCGTCCAGTGCGGCGAGGCGGGCCTGCAGACGGGCGGCGATGTCGACCTTCTCCCCACTGCTCATGGAGGAAGGCTAACGCGAAGCGGCGCGGCGCGATAGCATCGCGTTCAGGCAGGCACGCTCCGATTGCGGCGCAAGCAGGGTTCTTGTATGATCATTCAATAACGGGCAATGCCGGGGGAGGCATGCGATGGCGACGGTAACCGCGCTGAAGGTGAACGGGTTCCAGGACGATCCCATGCGTTCGCAGACGATGAACGCGTCCTACTATTACGACCCGGAGGTTTTCGCCCGCGAGAAGACGGCGATCTTCCATCGCACATGGCAGTACGTCGGCCATGTCTCGATGCTGCCCAACCCCGGCAGCTACATGGTGCGCGAGATCGCCGACCAGTCGGTCGCCCTGGTGCGCGACCAGGACGGCGAGATCCGCGCCTTCTTCAACGTCTGTCAGCACCGCGCCCATCGCCTGCTGGAAGGCGAGGGCCGCATCGGTCCGGTCATCACCTGCCCCTACCACAACTGGGCCTACGGCACGGACGGCGCCCTGCGCAGCGCGCGCGGCAGCGAACACCTGCCGGCCTTCGACAAGAGCCAGTTCTGCCTGGAGCCGGTGCGCCTGGGCACCATGCTGGGCTTTCTCTTCGTCAATCTGGACGGCAAGGCGCCCGATTTCGCGGAGGTCACCGCCGGACTGGAGGCCGAGGTCGCGGCCTTCTCGCCCCATGCCGCCGAACTCAAGTGCGCCCATCGCGACAGCTATCTGCTTAAGGCCAACTGGAAGAATTCGGTGGAGAACTACGACGAGTGCTTCCACTGCCCCAACCAGCACCGCACCCTGATCGAGGAGGCGCTGGACTGGTCGTCCTACCGCATCACCACGCACGAGCATCACCACAGCCACCACAGCCGCGACAAGAACGTCGGCTACGGCACGGTGACGGAGGGTGCGGCAAAGCCGCAGGAGTTCGGAAGCTGGCTGCTCTGGCCCAACTGGTGCATTGAGGCCTATCCCGGCGGCAACCTGACGATCTTCCATCATGTGCCGACAGGGCCGGAGACGACCGACCAGCGCATCGAGTGGTACTTCCCCCACGAAACGCCGACGGCGGCCGAGCGAGAGATCATCGATTTCGTCGATGTCGTGCGCAAGGAGGACATCCCGATCTGCGAGAGCGTGCAGCAGGGCCTCCACAGCCTGGGTTACCGCCAGGGCCGCTTCGTCGTCGACCAGGCGCGCAGCGAGATCAGCGAACACGCCGTCCACGATTTCCAGATGAAGGTGCTGAAGGCTCTCGGCGAGCGCTGAAGACCGGAACGACAACGAAAACGGGCCCGCCGAAGACGCATCGGCGGGCCCGCTGTCCTTGAAGGCCGGGGCTCTAGAAGCCGGCCTTGATCTCCTCGAAGAGGGCGGTGTAGCGCTCCTCGACATGGGGATCGTAGGGTTCGAACAGGATGCCGTCGTCGAACAGCGATGCCGGGCTCGACCAGCCCAGTTCGGCAAGCAGGGTCGGGTCGGCGAGTTCGAAGGCCTTTTCGTTGGAATGGCCGTAGTAGTAGTTCTCGATCAGCCACTTGCCGGTCTCGGCATCGAGCCAGGCATCGATCAGTTCGTGCTGCAGATCGACCTTGTCGTTGCCGCCCTCGATACGGCAGATGCCGCAGATCCAGGTCCAGATGCCTTCCTTGGGGTTGGCATAGGCGACCGGCGCACCGGCGTCGGTCAGGTTCTTCAACGCCGCATTCCAGGCATAGGCGGTAATGATCTCGCCCGAGGCCATGGCCTGCTCGACCTCCGACTGGTCATCCCAGTAGAAGCGCACCAGCTCGCGCTGCTGGCGCATCAGGTCGGCGATCGGGCCGGCGACCTGCTCCTCGGTCGGATTGAACATGTCGAAGCCCAGCACTGCGGCAGCGGCCCAGGCGTTCGAGGAGGTATTGGAGGCGCCGATCCGGCCCTTGTACTGGGGGTCGAAGAGCATGTACCAGCTCTCCTCGGTGCCCTCGGGCACCAGGTCCGTGCGGTAGATGACCGAGCTGTTGCCCCAGTCCATGGGCGCGATGAAGACCTCGCCGTCATACTTCACGCCGCGGGTGTCACGCATACGCGGGAAGACATTCTCCCAGTTCGTGACCTTGGAGGTGTCGATCGGGCGCATGATGCCCGCCTCCATCCAGCGGTCCATGTCCTCGATGCAGGGATGGGCAACATCGGGCGTGAACCCGGCGCGCATCTTCTGAAAGCCTTCCTCGGCGCTGGCAAAGACCGAGTAGCTGGGCTCGCCATGGGCTTCGACATAGGTTTCGAAGAGTTCGGGGATGTCGTAGCCCGACCAGGTGAAGTAGGTGATTTCCGAGCCGGTGCCGTCGTCGGCCTTCGCGGCGTTGCCCATGGGCAGCGAGAGCGTGCCGAGGCCGGCAATGCCGAAGCTGGCGGTGGCTTCGCGGCGGGTCATCTCCCCGGCCTTGATGCGGCGGAAGAAACGGTCGACATCGAACTGTCGTTTGACGTGCATGAAGGTACTCCTCGTTTTGTTGATTCGGAGTGTGGCGTCAGGACTTCCGCACAGACCCCGCGGACCCGACTGCACCCGAGAGTAGAACGATTGCGGCTGTTTTCCAGTCCCATGAACCGCGGGCTTGCTTCCCCTTCTCTGCTTGGCCAATGTTCCGGGCATCCATCGCAACGGGGGCCGCCATGAGTGACAACAACCAGCAGATCGTGTCCACGGAGGAGCCCAGCGGCTATCCGATGGCGATCTACATCCTCTA
>CALGGB010000178.1 GCA_937880925.1 uncultured Rhodospirillaceae bacterium
GACAGAAACTTGCGACGGCTGAAGTCGGCGTATTCGAGCGCCTCCTGAGCCAGCATCTTCATAGCTTTGGTATCCATGACCAACCTATCCTCCCGTCAGTCCCCCCTCTGGGGAAATTACGCTGTCACCCGGCTCTCTTGCGCCCGGCCAGCGAATGGCTTTCCTGGTCGTCCAGGAAGTGTTCAAGAAGATCACCGAAGGCTTCTGCCTGCTCGATGTTGAGCAGATGCGCGGCGTGGTCCAGAACGGCGAGCCTGGAACCCGCAATACGTTCGTGGATCGCCTGCGCCTTGGCCGGCGGCGTCGAAGGATCGTCCGCGCCCGCCACGATCAGCGTCGGCACGGTGATATCGCCCAGCATGGGCACCAGATTCATGTCGCGGATGGCGCCAGCGCAGCCGACAAATCCGGCAGTCGAGGTCGCCGCAATGGCGCTGTCGACCTTGGCCATGACATCGGGATGGCCGGCGCGGAACGGGGCCGTGAACCAGCGTTCCAGGGTACCCTCTGCGAGCGACGCGACACCCTCCCGCTGGACCTGCTCTATGCGGGACTTCCAGACCGAAGGATCCATCTCGCTGGCCGTGGCGCACAGAACGAGGCTGCGCAGGCGGCCGCCGTGGCGTGCACCCATGACCTGGCCGATCATGCCGCCCAGGGACAGGCCGACAAAATGCACGTCGGCGATGCCCAGATGGCCGAGCAGGCCGACCGCATCGCCCGCAAGGTCTTCAATGGAAAAGGGGCCGGTGGGTTGCGACGAGCCGCCATGGCCGCGCGTATCATAGCGCAGCACCCGGAAGCGGGTGGAGAGCCGCTCCACCTGGGCATCCCACATGGAAAGATCGGCAGCCAGGCTGTTGGAGAACATCACGACAGGAGCATCCTGCGGGCCTTCCAGCCTGTAGGACACGTCCATGGCATTGATGCTCGCGTAGCGAACCGACAAACCTTACTCCCCCTCGCGCGTCCCGACTCTCCTACCTTTCGGAACGTGAACTCTGCCTCGCGGCCAGTCCGGCGATGGGCGAGAGTTTGCGATGGCGACATGATTGTCAACAATCTTGTTGAAAATGCACAAGAGGATCGGCACGGTGTCAAAAAGAGTGAATAATGCACTTGGCGCGCCCGAGGGATGGCGCATCGACGGGGTTGTCAGGGGATGTCCGAAGCCGCAGATGCTGTGGTGATCGGGGCGGGAGTCGTGGGGCTCGCCGTCGCCCGTCAACTCGCCCTGGACGGACGCGAAGTGCTGGTGATCGAGGTCGAAGCCACCATCGGCGAAGGCACATCCTCGCGCAATTCCGAAGTCATCCACGCCGGCATCTACTACCCCAGGGGCAGCCTGAAGGCGCAACTCTGCGTACGGGGTCGCGAACTGCTTTATGCCTTCTGCGCACGCAACGGCGTCGCCGCCGAGGCCATCGGGAAGCTGATCGTGGCGGTGACACCCGAAGAGGTTCCCGCCCTGCACGCCCTGATAGAAACAGCGGCCGGCAACGGCGTCGACAATCTGCGCAGGGTGGATGCCGCCGAGGCCAGGGCGCTGGAACCCGCGATCCGCTGCGAGGCCGCGGTGCTCTCGCCTTCGACCGGCATCGTCGACAGCCACGGCTACATGCTGGCCCTGCAGGGCGAAGCCGAAGCCCACGGCGCCACGGTCATCCACCACGCCCGCGCCTTGGGGGGCAAGGTTGGCGGCAGCGGCCTGTTGCTCGATATTGCCGACGAGGATGGCGGGCAGACGACCCTTGCCTGCCGCAGCATCGTCAACTGTGCGGGCCACGGGGCCCATGCCCTGGCACGCGCCATGGAAGGTCTCGACCCCTGCTCGATCCCGCCGCGCTTTCTGGCCCGCGGCCGTTATCTCAGCGTTGCCGGACGCTCACCCTTCCGTCACCTGATCTATCCCATGCCGGTGCCCGGCGCCCTGGGTGTCCATGTCACCCTGGACCTTGGCGGGCGGGCCAAGCTGGGTCCCGACATCACCTGGGTCGATGAACTGGATTTCACAGTGGGCCCGGAGATCATCGACGGATTTCGCGAGGCGGTGCGCCGCTACTGGCCGGATGTGATGGAGCGGGAACTTGAGCTGGGCTATGCTGGGGTCCGGCCGAAGATTCACGGGCCGGATGCCGCGTTCGCCGATTTCATGATCGCCGGACCGCAGGACCACGGCATACCCGGGCTGGTGAACCTGTTCGGAATCGAGTCTCCTGGCCTGACTTCGTCGCTTGCCATCGCCGAGGTCGTCAGCGGTCAGATTGCGGGCGTCATGCCCGCGCCCATGCTTGCTGCGGTTGGCTCATGATGGAAACCGACAGCGCCACGCCGAGGAACACGACGTGAAGAACCAGACCGACGTACAGCTCAATCTGCTGATCGACAGCATCAAGCAGGACATCATCTTCGGACGGCTGCGCCCGCGCGAGCGCCTACTGGAGGACCAGCTCAGCGAACGCTTCAACATGTCGCGCCACCAGGTGCGCATGGCCTTCAGCGTGCTCGACCAGATGGGCCTGGTGACGCGCCGTCCCAACAAGGGCGCAATCGTGCGCGACTTCTCCGTCGAGGAGGCCGAGGAAGTCTACGAGCTGCGCGCCCTGCTGCAGGGCGAGGCGGCCCGCCGCATTCCCATGCCGGCCCCGGCCGATCTGCTGAACCGCCTGGATCAGATTCAAGAGGCCTTCTGCGCGGCCGCCGATGCCGGCGACCTGCAGCGTGTCTGCAAGCTCAACAACGAATTCCACGGCGTCATCTTCGGCGCCTGCAACAACCGCTATCTGGCCGAGACCATCGACCGCTTCTGGATCCAGACGCTGGGCATCCGCTGCTACGCCATCGGCGATCCGGCCCTGCTGGTCCATTCGCGCAACGAGCACGCGGCGATGATCCGCTACCTGCGCGAAGGCGACAGGGAGAGTTTCGTGCAGCTCTGTATCGACCACATCTGGCGTCCGTTCGAGGCCTACAAGCGCGCCCACGGCGGCTGGACTACGCTGCAGCAGAGCGCATGAACGGAAGCCATGCCGTCCCGCGGAAACCTGACCGTTGACACCCGAACATGATGTCGTGGTGCAGGGCAACAGCCTGCGCCTGAAGAACGATTTTCTGGGCATCGCCTCGATCACCCTGATCCGCTGCGAGGGCGGGCCGATCCTGGTCGATACCGGCGGCTACATTTCGCGCCTGGGTCTGATCAAGGCGCTGAAGGACCGCGATCTGGAGCCCGGCGACATCAAGCAGGTCTTCCTCACCCACCTGCACTTCGACCACAGCCACAACATCGACCTGTTCCGCGGCGCCAAGGTCCTGGTCAGCCGCACGGAATGGGACTACGCGGCGCACCCCCACGAGAAGGACATCCTGATGCCCTGGGGGATCCACGCCGAGCTGGAGGACAACCACGACCTTGAGCTGGTCGAGGGTGAAGGCAGCCTGGGCGGTGGCGTTGATTTCTTCCATGCACCCGGTCACACGCCGGGCTCCTACGCGCTGGAGTTCCAGTCTGCCGAGCAGGGTCGCGTGATCGTTGCCGGCGATGCGCTGAAATACGCCAAGGAAGCCATCCTGCGCCGCTGCGACATGGCCTTCGACACGACCGAGGCCGGCACCGCGACCATTGAGAAGATGCTCGACCGTGCCGACCGTATCGTTCCGGGTCACTTCCCCGAACTGATCCGCCAGAGCGACGGCGCCTTTGCCTGGACCGAGGCGGCTTCCTTCGACCTTCTGGTTCGCTGAACGATCGTCAGTAGCGCAGCGCCAGCATGGCGCCGCCGAAAACCATAACCACGCCCAGCACGCGCATGATGTTGATCGGGTGGTTGGCCGCGCTGAGGATGCCGAAGTGGTCGAGCAGCAGCGAGGCGACGAGCTGGCCGAAGATGACCAGCGAGAAGAGCGCCGTGGTGCCAAGGCGCGGCGCCACGATGGTCGCCGAGGCAACGTAGAAGGCGCCCAGCAGGCCGCCGACGAACAGCCAGGGCGGCACCGAACCCACCTGACCCAGGCTGGGGATGCTGGCGCGCTGCACGCCCTGGTAGGCGAGCAGACCCAGGGTGCCGATGAAGAACGACACCGTCGCGGCCCACACCGGCCCGCCCAGGTGCTGGCCCAGGCGGCCGTTCATCAGGGCCTGCAGCGGCAGGATCATGCCCGCGATCACGCTGAGGCCGACCAGGGTCCATTGCATCGCCAGATCCTCCAGGGCGTTGGTGTCAGGGCGCGCCGAAACCGTAGAGTGCTGCCGGGTTGTCGACCAGGATGCGGTTGCGCAGCGCTTCGTCGGGCACCCAGTCGGCCAGCATGTCGATCAGCGCGCCGTCGTTGGGCATGGGCACGGCACAGGCCGGATGGGGCCAGTCGGTCGCCCAAAGGCAACGCTCGCCATTGGCCTCCACCAGGGCGCGCGCGAAGGGCGCGACATCGCCATAGGGCGGCTGCTGTTCGGCCGTCAGGCGATAGGCACCCGAGAGCTTCACCCAGGCATGGCCGTCGGCAACCTGGTTGCGCATGGCGACGAAGCCGGGATCGGCAAGGCCGTTGCCGGTCGCCAGATGGCCCATGTGGTCGAACACCACCGGCAGCTTCAGATCGGCCAGGCGCAAAGTCAGGTCGGCCATGCGCGATACGTCGATCAGGACCTGGACGTGCCAGCCCATGGCGCCGAGCTGGTCGGCCAGACGCTCGGCGGCGGCAAACTGAACCCCGCCGCGGAACAGCAGGTTGATGCGGATGCCGCGTGCGCCTGCTTCGTGCATGCGCTCCAGTTCGGCCGGGGCGACGTCGTCGTCGATCACCACCACGGCGCGGGCATCAAGATGCGTGTCGCGCACCGCATCCAGCGTGCAGCGGTTGTCCGTGCCGTAGATGCTGGGCTGGACGATGACGAAGCGGTTGAAGCCGATAACCTCGGCCAGCGCCTCGTACTGGGCCAGCGGCGCTTCGGGAGGGGTGTAGCTGCGATCAGGCGTGAACGGATAGTCCGCCGGCGGGCCGAAGACATGCATGTGCGTATCGCAGGCGTTCGCCGGCATGGCAAAGCGGCCCGCGCGCGGACGGGGATCTGGGGCGGGGCAGCCCGGAATCTCCGGGCCGCCCGCCGGCGACGTTGCCATGGCCTTGCCGCTCAGTGCGGCGTCGACTTGTAGATCGCACCGCGCCGGGTAACCCGCTCGATCATGCCGTCGGTCATGTACCCGGGCACGGCATGGGCGTCATAGGTCAGACTTTCCTGGCCGGGGTAACCCAGCGCCTCGCGCGCCTGCGGCGTCATGTAGTAGGCCGCCGAGGCGACCAGGCTCATGGCGTTGAAGGCGGCCTCGTCGTCCTTGTAGAGGGCGTTGGCGGCAGCACCCGCCTTCTCCCCCGTGATAGCATCCAGGCCGCGCATGAAGTCCTCCTGCAGGTCCGGACGCAGGCGCAGCACTTCATCGAGCAGAGGCCCGGCAACGCCGACCGAAGATGCAGAGGGCATCTTCTTGTGGGCGGGGATCAGCAGGTCGGCAAACGCGGCAAAGGCGTCCCGGCCCTTCTCGTCGATCTTGGCGGCCATCACGCTGCCTCCTGGTTGCGGCGCTCGGCGATCATGTGGCGGGTCTGGCGCAGGGCCACCGACATGATCGTCGCCGTGGGGTTCAGTCCGCCCGAGGTCGGGAAGGTGCTGCCGTCAAAGACGAAGAGGTTCGGCACATCGTGGGTCTGGCCCCAGCGGTTGACGACCGACTTCTTCGGATCGTCGCCCATCAGGCAGGTTCCCAGCAGATGCCAGCCGGTATCGGCCATCTGATGGACCACGGAGGTCTCGATG
>CALGGB010000179.1 GCA_937880925.1 uncultured Rhodospirillaceae bacterium
CCGGTGACCATCTCGGTGACGGGATGCTCGACCTGCAGGCGCGTGTTCATCTCGATGAAGTAGAAGGCGCCGTTCTCGTAAAGGAATTCCACCGTGCCGACGCTGCTGTAGCCCAGCTTGCGCATGGCCACGGCGACCTTCTCGCCGATTTCGGCACGCTGACGATCGTTGAGCGCGGGGCTGGGCGATTCCTCAACCACCTTCTGGTGGCGCCGCTGGACCGAACAGTCGCGCTCGCCGACGTGGACGGCATTGCCGTGTTTGTCGCCGGCGACCTGGATCTCGATGTGGCGCGGCCGCTCCAGGAACTTCTCGACATAAAGCGCGCCGTTGCCGAAGCCGGCCTCGGCCTCGCGCTGGGTGCGGCGGAAGGCTTCGGTGATCTCGGCGGCGCTCCTCACCAGCGTGATGCCGCGCCCGCCGCCGCCGGCCGCGGCCTTGAGCAGGACAGGATAACCGATGCCTTCGGCAATCTCGGAGGCTTCCTCGGCCGTCTCCACCGCGCTGGGCGAACCGGGCACCACGGGCAGACCCAGCTCGACCGCCTTGGCGCGGGCGGCAAGCTTGTCGCCCATCAGGCGGATGTGCTCGCTGCTGGGGCCGATGAAGGCGATGCCGTGTTCCTCGACGATCTCGGCAAAACGCGCGTTCTCGGAAAGGAAGCCGTAGCCGGGGTGGATCGCGTCCGCGCCGGTGATCTCGGCGGCCGAAACGATGGCCGGGATGTTGAGATAGCTGGCCGATGCCGGGGTCGGGCCGATGCACACGCTCTCGTCGGCCAGACGCACATGCATGGCGCTGGCATCGATCTCGGAGTGCACGGCGACCGTGCGGATGCCCATCTCGCGGCAGGCGCGATGGATGCGCAGGGCAATTTCGCCGCGGTTGGCGATGAGCACCTTGTCGAACATGGCGGTCAGTCGAGCACCAGCAGGACCTGGCCGTATTCCACCGGGCTGCCGTTTTCGATCTGCATGCGCGCAACCTTGCCGCTGCGCGGGGCGCGGATCGGGTTCATCACCTTCATGGCCTCGATGATGACCAGCGTGTCGCCCTCGTTGACCGTATCGCCCACCTTCACAAAGGCCGGGGCGCCGGGTTCGGGCGCGGTATAGACGGTGCCGACCATCGGCGACTTCACCGCGCCGGGATGGTTGGCATCGGTCTCGGCGCGCATCTGGGCGCCGCTGTCGGCGGTAGCCTGGACGGCGGGCGCCTGCATCGGCGCTGCTGCCATGACGGTGCCGCCGCGGGAGACGCGCAGCTTGCGCTCGCCGTCCTCGACCGCGATCTCGGTCAGCCCGGTTTCGTCGAGCAGTTCCGCCAGAGTGCGGATTGCTTCGGCGTCAATGGGGAACTTCGTATCGCTCATGCGTGCGTCCGATCGATGATTTTGGCGAGTGCGTCGAGCGCCAGGAGATAGCCGTGGCTGCCCAGGCCGCATATCGAGCCTGTGACCGCGCCCGCGACATAGGAATGATGCCTGAAACTCTCGCGCCGATGAATGTTGGACAGGTGAACCTCGATGATCGGTCCGGCAAAGGCGTTCAGGGCGTCGAGCAGGGCGACCGAAGTGTGGGTGAGGCCTCCGGCGTTGACCACCAGGCCGTCGGCCTCGCGTCGCGCCTCGTGGACCCAGTCGATCAGGTGACCCTCGTGGTTGCTCTGTCGGAAAACCACGGAAAGGCCCAGTTCCTCGCCATGGGCACGGCTTGCGGCCTCGATATCGGCCAGGGTCTCGTGGCCATAGATATCGGGTTCCCGCTCGCCCAGCAGGTTGAGATTGGGTCCATTGATGACGAAGACGGTCGCGGTCATGGTCGAAAACGAACCCTGTCGCCACTGAAACGGACGCCCAAGCGGCGTCGGCCCGGTTATATCACGCGCGCGCGGGGAGGCAACGAAGCCGAGAGATCAGGAATCCCCGTCTATGTTGGCCGTGACCGAGAGGATGTCCTGGGCACGCAGCCAGTCGATGCTGCCCGTCGGCAACCCCTGCGAGGCCCGTTCGGCCTTGATCCGGGCTTCTTCCTCGCGGCCCAGCAGATAGGCGAACTCCGCCGAGGAGAGATCGGCCATGGGAAGGTTCTCCTGCAGGGCATAGGCTTTGCCCAACAGCATCCAGGCGGAAGGATCATCGTCCTCCGAGCGGATTGCCAGGTTGAGTGCCTTCACCGCCTCGGCGGCATCGCCGGGAGCGGCGCGTTCGGTCAGCACGCGGGCCAGCAGCTGCAGGATCAACGGCTGGCCCGGCAGCAGGCGGGTCGCCTCGCGCAGGGCAACGACCGATTCGTCGTAACGGCCGTCCTCGAACAGGAACTGGCCCTTCACCTCCCAGAAATAAGGATTTTCGGGCTCTTCGGCGATCAGGCCGTCGATGGTGGCATAGGCCTCCTTGTCCAGATGCTCCTTGTGATAGGCGATGGAGCGGGCATAACGGGCCGAGACGCTCTGGTCGCTCTCGGGGTAGCGGATATAGGTCTCGCGTGGGGAGCGCAGAAAACCGAACAGCTTTGCCAGCATGCGGTGGTGCCGCTCGACCAGATCAGGCGGTTCGGGCGTGTCGCTCCATGGCGAACGCTCGATATGGGCCTGGATCGCCTGCATGCGTTCCCGGCTCAAGGGATGGGTCAGCATGTAGGGGGTCTGGCTGCTGGTGATCAGCAGTTCGGACTCGGAGAGCTTTTCCATCAGGGCATAGAGACCGCGTGCCGACTGGTGGGTCTCGTCGAGATAGGTGAGGCCGGCCTGGTCGGCCGAGGATTCCTGGGTGCGGCTGAACGCAAAGAAGCTGCGCTGGGCCACGCCCTGGCCGGAGGCCATGACGCCGATGCCGGCACCGCCGCCGCCCAGAACGCCGACGGCAACGCCGAGTACGGCAGAAAGGATGGCAATCGCCGAGGCGTCTTCATAAGCGCCGCGAATCTTGGTCAGGTGACCGCCCGCGATATGGCCGGTTTCATGGGCGATGACGCCGATGACGGTGTTGGGGTTTTCGCTCTCGTACAACATGCCCGTGTAAAGGAACATGTGCCGCCCGCCCGCCACGAAGGCGTTGATGATATCCTCATCGACGATGTGAATCCGGATGCTGTTGGGGTCCAGACGCGCAGCCTCGAACAGTGGCGTGGCATAGAGGCGGATGGTATCTTCCACCTCGGCGTCGCGGATCAGCGACAGTTGTCCGCCTTGGGCCCGCGCCGCGCGAGTCCACGGGCCGCCCAGTCCCATCACGCAGCACAACGCGATCAGGAGCCCCATGCGGAGCGTCTTCAGACATACCGGTGTTATCTGGCGCATGACTGCCCATTGTGTGGTCTTTGCCGGCTTGATCGCAATGGTCATTGGATGTGACACCATTGGTGGCGTGTTCGATGAGGACGGTCCGGGCGGTACGCCGATCACGGAGGGCTTCTTCGGCGGTGTCGTTGGCGACGATCCCCGTGCCGTTCTGGCGGCGCGCACGATCCTTACCAATGGCGGTACCGCCGCCGACGCGGCTGCGGCCTACTACTTCATGAGCGCCGTCAGCCTGCCTGCGACCAGCTCCCTGGGCGCAGGCGGCGTCTGTATGGTCTACGATAAGGGCCAAAATCAGACACAGCTTCTGGATTTTCGCAATGGCATGGCCGGGGGCTCCATGGCCCCGGGCGCGCGCGCGATCGGTCTGCCCGGCGCGGTACGCGGCATGTTCGCGATCTACGCCCGCTTCGGCAAGCTGTCCTGGACCGACGTCGTGGCACCTGCCGAGCGGGCTGCCCGCTTCGGTATTCCGGTCTCGCGCGGGCTGGCCAGCGATCTCGCCCTGGTCGGCGCTGCCCTTATGGAGGATCCCGCGGCGCGGGCAATCTTCGGGGGGCCCGACGGCCAGGTTCTCGGCGAGGGCGACACACTGGTCCAGCGCGATCTGGCCGGCATGCTCTCCTACATCCGCACACGCGGCGCCGGCGATTTCTACAGCGGTCTTTCAGCCACACAGTTCATCGAGGGCGTTGCCGCCACGGGGGTCACCCTTCCCTCCGCCAACCTGCGCGGCTTTGTGCCGCATTGGCGCGAGCCTGCCCTGCGGGCCCTGCCCTGGACCATCCTCGGTTCCGAATCCGAAACCAAGGTGCCCGGCGCCGGCTTCGACGGCGGACCGATCATGTTGTGGAGTTGGGACATGCTCGATGGTGGCGCAAGGCTTGCCCAGGCCACGGCCCCGGATCTGCGTGCTCACCTGATTGCCGAGGTCGCGCTGCGCGATGCGGTGGCCCGTGGCCTGATGGCCGACGAACTGCCCGAGCCGGACGATGGCGCCGCACTCATGGCGACCTACGATCCGGCAGCCGCCACGCCGCTTTCCATGCTTCCGGGACCGCCGGTGGTGCTGCAGGAAAGTCCTGCGGCTTCCGGCTTTGTCGTTGTCGATGCCTACGGCAATGCCGTTTCCTGCGCCACGACCATGAACAACCTGTTCGGCAACGGCCGTGTGGCGCCGGGGACGGGCATCGTTCTGGCGGCTGAACCCGGTCCGGTACGCGGCAACGGCATGTCGCTGCTGCCGGTTCTGACGGTCAACGAAAACGCGCGGGAGGTCATCTTTGCCGGTGTCGTTACCGGCGGCGTTCTCTCCGGGCCGCTGATGGCCTCGGTGGTGAGCGATATCCTGGCCAATGACGTCAGCCTGGCCGATGCGATCGCGGCACCCCGCGTCTTCCACCCTGGCGATCCCGATGTCGTTGTCGTCGAGCCGGAGGTCGGCGATGCGGTGGTGCAGGGCCTGCTGGCCCGTGGCCACGATGTCCGCACCGTGCCCGAGCTTGGCCTGATCCAGGGTATCTCCTGTCCTGATGGTCTGCGCAACGGCAGCGGCAGTTGCCGTTTCGTTACCGATCCGCGCGGCTTCGGGCTGGGCGTGGGCGGCTGAGCCATGGCGCTGAAGGTCGCCCGGCGCGGCGACGTCCCGCCGTTTT
>CALGGB010000180.1 GCA_937880925.1 uncultured Rhodospirillaceae bacterium
CGGGATGCCTGAGCGGGAAATCGACAGCGCCACGAGGATGGACGATGTCTGGGGGCCCTGGCATCGGATGGTTCGTGCCTATGCCGCCGATCCGGCGATCCGTTTCGAGGGCTCGACCGGCGGCGTGCTGACGGCCCTGGCGAGCTATCTGCTTTCGAGCCGGCGGGTCGCATTCATCTTCCATGCGCGGCCCTCGCGCCGCGAGCCGACGTTCGGCGAGGCTCACGTCAGCTTCAGCCATGATGATGTCGTGGCCGGCGCTGGCTCCCGCTACGGTCCTACGGCCCTGCTTACCCAACTGGAGAACGTCCTGTCGCGCGAGCAGTCTTTCGCTTTCATCGGGAAACCCTGCGACATTGCCGCTGTTCGCAACCAGGCGCGCCATGATGAGCGCATCGATCGGCTGGTGCAGTACTGGTTGACTCCGGTCTGCGGCGGTTTCATGCCGCCCGAAGGCATGAAGGACTTTCTGGAGCGCATGCAGGTTCGGCGCGAGGCCATCGCGGCCTTCCGCTATCGTGGCCGAGGGTGTCCCGGTCCGACTCGGATCGAAACACACGACGGTGCCGTCACCGAGGCGACCTATATTGATCTCTGGGGTGTTGAAGAGAGCAAGTGGACCCTGCCATGGCGCTGCCGTATCTGCCCCGATGGCATCGGCGAGAGCGCGGACATCGCGGTTTCCGACACCTGGATCGGCGGATCGCCCAATCGCATCGAGAGCGAAACCGATCCGGGGACCAACGCGATGATTGCGCGCACCGCGAGCGGTGCAGAACTGATCGCCGCTGCGGCACGAGACGGGGCGCTCACGATCGAGGCCGACATCGTCCCGGACGAGATGAGCGTTTACCAGACCCACCAGATGCACAAGAAGTATGAGGTCTGGCCGCGTTTCCAGGGTCTTGCCGACGCGGGCTACATGGTGCCGCAGACGCACGGCCTGCGTCTGGCCCAACTGGCCGCGCAGCTTCCTGCGTCCACGAACGAAGTCGAACGAGAAGGTACGCGCCGCCGCGTAAGCGAAGGCAAGGCCGCCGAGCCGACACCACAGGCAGCACCGGGCGCACTTGACTAGATCGAACACCGGAATGGTGAAGACATGAGCCGCGATCCGCGCTTCGACATCCTCTTTGAACCGGTTGCCATCGGTCCGGTTACCGCGCGCAACCGCTTCTATCAGGCACCGCACTGCAACGGCATGGGACGCAACTACCCTTCGCCCATGGCCGCCATGCGCGGCACCAAGGCCGAGGGGGGCTGGGCGGTTGTCTTCACCGAGCTAGCTGATATTCACCACACAAGCGACTCGCCGCGTAACGTCAGGCTTTGGGACAAGGAGGACTTTCCCATACTGGCCCCCATGGTCGAGCGGGTTCACGAACACGGCAGCCTCGCGGGCATCCAGCTCGCTCATCTCGGCTTCGTCAGCGCCAACCTCATCGGTCGGGAGACACCTCTCGCGCCGACTGCCCGGCACAGCTACAACCTGCACCCTGCGTCGGCGCGGGCGATGGACAGGTCCGATATTCGTGCTTATCGCGGATGGCACAGGGCGGCCGCGCTCAACGCAAGGGCGATTGGCTACGACATCGTCATGATCTATGCGGCCCACGATATGGGGCTGCCCATGCATTTCCTTTCACGTCGCCATAACAAGCGGGATGACGACTACGGCGGGGCGCTGGCCAACCGCGCGCGGCTGCTGCGCGAGCTTATCGAGGACACCCGCGATGCGGTCGGCGACCGCTGTGCCGTCGGCGTCAGGCTGTGCGTCGATGATCTCGGCGGCCCTGGCGGGGTGACGAGTGACGGCGACGGTGCCGAGGCCTTCGCGCTGCTCGCGGAACTGCCGGATTACTGGGACCTCAGCGTCGGCAAGTGGCCTGATGATTCGGCGACGTCGCGCTTTCGCGAGGAAGGCTTCCAGGAGCCCTACATCGCCTTCGCCAGGAAGCTGACCACCAAGCCGATCGTCGGTGTCGGCCGTTTCACTTCGCCCGATACGATGGTCTCCCAGATCCGGCGCGGCGTGCTCGACATGATCGGGGCGGCACGGCCCTCGATCGCCGACCCCTTCCTGCCCCGGAAGATCGAGGAGGGGCGCCCGGAGGACATTCGTGAGTGCATAGGCTGCAACATCTGCATTACCAACAATCACTTCAACACGCCGATACGCTGCACTCAGAATCCGACAATGGGTGAGGAGTGGCGCCGCGGCTGGCATCCCGAGAGGATGCCGGCACGTACCACCCAGGATCGCATCCTGATCGTCGGTTCCGGTCCCGCAGGGCTCGAGGCCGCCCGCGCGCTTGGCCTGCGAGGTTACGAAGTGATGATTGCCGAGGCGGCAAACGAGGCAGGTGGCAGGGTTTCGCGCGAAAGCCGGCTGCCGGGGCTGGGTGCCTGGTCCCGGGTGCGCGACTACCGCTTGCAGCAGATTTCAGGCATGAGCAACGTCTCGCTCTACCTCGGCAGCAGGATGGGTGCGCAGGATGTGCGCGAGACCGGAAGCAGTCTTGTCGCGCTGGCCACGGGTTCGCACTGGCGTCGGGACGGCGTCGGCCGGCAGAGGATCGATCCGCTGCCTGAACTGGCCGAGGCGAGGATACTCACCCCCGATGACATCATGGACGGCGTTAAGGCGGCGGGGCATGTCGTGGTCTATGACGATGACCACTACTACATGGCGAGCGTGGTTGCCGAGAAGCTGGTGGCTGATGGCTGCCGGGTCACGATGGTGACCCCGGGAGCGACGGTGGCGCGCTATACCGAGTACACGCTCGAGATCGGTCACATCCACAAGCGTCTCTACGGGCTGGGCATCGAGATCGTACCCAACCATGCCCTTGATGCCGTGCGCGGGGAGCAGGTGGTTTTCTCCTCCGTCTACACGAGTGCGCCGCTGACACTGAGCTGCGATGCCGTCGTTCTGGTCACCGGTCAGGCGCCTGACGACCGCTTGCTCACCGCTCTCGCCGGCATGGATGTGGAGGATACGTCCATGCGGGTGGTTGCGATCGGCGATTGTCGAGCGCCTTCGACCATTGCAGCGGCCGTTTACTCCGGTCACCGATTTGCCCGCGAACTTGGCCTCGATCTCTCCGATTCACCGACTTTCACCAGGGAAAATGTCCTTCCGGCGCATCACCCTGGTGCCTGAGCGCAGCGCATGTTCCGCGGCATTCAGCGACGATGGGTGAAAAACTCGGGTACCTGGCCGGCGCTCACCAACACCCAGTCTATGAGTCTGCGGGTCATTGTGCTGGCCGAGATGGTCGTTGGCCATACGACCCAGAAGGCATTGCCCGTGGCAAGTGCACGCCCGAAGGGACGCACCAGCCTCCCCGTGGCAAGTTCGTTCTCGAGCAGCGCGAGCTGCCCCATCGCGATGCCAAGGCCGTTGACCGCGGCGCTGTAGGCCAGCAGCGACGAGGCGAATTCACAGCCGCGCCTCGGATCGATGGCATGGTCCCCGGTCCGGGCCCATTGTTCCCATTCACGGCGACGGTAGCGGGCATGCAGGAGCGTTGCCCGGCCCACGTCGGCGGGATTGGTGAAGTTGTCGAATCTGGCTGCATATTCGGGGCTGCAGACCGCATCGACCTCTTCGTCGAACAACTTGCGTGCCGATGCCTCGGCCCATTCCCCGGTGCCCAGCTGGATCGCGGCGTCCAGATGCGAGCCGCGGAAGCTCAGCGGTTCGACACGGGTATCGAGACGGATGTCGAAATCCGGATGATCGTTCTTGAAAAGCCCCAGTCTGGGCATCAACCAGTGGTTCGCGAAGGTAGGGTAGGTGCGCAGGTTCACAGTGAACTGACGCCCGACATCCAGCACGTCGAGGGTGGCCGCCTCGATTTCGTGGAACAGTGGCTCGATCTTGTGGCTCAGCGCGCGACCGACGACCGTCAGCTTGATCGACTGGGAACGGCGTTCGAAAAGCTGCGTCTTGAGGAAATCCTCGAGAACCGCGATCTGGCGGCTCACCGCCACCTGCGTGACGCCCAGTTCGTTGGCGGCGGCCGTGAAGGTGGTGTGGCGGGAGGCGACCGCGAAGACATGCAGCGGATTGAGCGGGATTGCCTTGCGGAGCTGACTCATAATCTCTTGTTGTGTACCCCAAACCAGCAACAGGTCGTTGCAGGAAGCCATGGTCGCTAATCTTCGTGGCGGAACCGTAGCACTGCGATCATCAGGGGAACATTCTTTGGACTTCAGCTGGAGCGAAAGCCAGAGGCTCTTTTATGCCGGGATCGAGCGCTTTGCCCAGGCGGAACTGGCTCCCGGTGCACGCGCGCGCGCGATGGCGAGCGGCTTCCCGTGGGACGTGTCGGCGCGGTTTGCCGAAATGGGGCTGCTCGGCATCACGGTCCGCGAAGAGGATGGTGGCGCAGGCGGCAACCTGGTCGATGCGATCCTGGCCATCCTCGCCATCGCGGCGGCCTGCCCCCGCAGCGCCGACGTCATACAGGCGGGCAACTTTGGCGCCATCCGCACCTTCGCGGAACATGCCTCGCCCGAGCAGAAGGCACGCTTCCTCCCCGATCTACTTGCGGGGCGTACGATCATGGCACTGGGCATGACCGAACCCGAGGCGGGCTCGGCTGTCACAGACCTGACCACATCGGCGCGCCCGGACGGTGACGGGTATATCGTCAACGGCACCAAGGTTTTCGGAACCCACAGCAGCGAAGCGACGCTGTTCTTGGTCTATGTGCGCTTCGGCGCGAGCGTAGGCGGCATCGGTTCCGTCTTGATCGAGAAAGGTACGCCTGGCTTTACCCTGGGCCAGCCCTCGACCTTCATGAACGGGGAAACCTGGTCACAGCTCTACTTCGAAGATTGCCGTATCCCGGCGGCCAATGTCCTGCTCGGTCCGGGTGGTTTCCAACGCCAGATCGCAGGCTTCAACATCGAGCGGCTGGGCAATGCCGCGCGTTCGCTGGCCGTAGGCCGGCACGCCTTCGATGTTGCCAGGGAACATGCCGCGACGCGTCGTCAGTTCGGGCGCCATTTGTGTGAGTTCCAGGGCATCCAGTGGAAGTTCGCCGAGGCAGCTGCTCGTCTCGAAGCAGCGCAACTCATGCTCATGAAGGCCGCCGTGTGCGCTGCCGACGGGCTGCCTTCGGCTCAGGACACCGCCTTGGCCAAGCTGCTCTGCAACGAGGCAGGGTACCAGGCAGCCGATCAGGCCATGCAGATCATGGGGGCCACCGGCTTCAGCGAGGAGAGCATCGTGCAGTACTGCGTGCGGCGGACCCGCGGCTGGATGATCGCGGGAGGATCGACAGAGATTCTGAAGAACCGCATTGCCGAAGGCCTGTTCGAACGGCGCTTCTCTCAGCGTTCCAACAGCACAGTTGCCATCGAATGAACGCGCCTGCAGACGATCCGGGCAACGGGTGGCATAGCGACCGTCTGCGACGCGCCCTCCTCGAACCATCTGCGGTCGCACTGGTCGGTGCCTCTGCTACGCCGGGCCGCCTGACGTCCAGGCCCCAGCGGTTCCTCATGCAGCACGGTTTTGGGGGGAAAATCTTTCCGATCAATCCCAACCGTGAGGAGGTTCTAGGACTGCCGAGCTGGCCATCGCTCAGAGAGATACCCGAGCCCGTCGAGCACGCTTACATCCTCCTCGATACTCCGCTCGTTCTCGACGCCGTGACCGATTGTGCACGGGCGGGTGTCACTGTCGTTTCGGTCCTGGCCTCCGATTTTGCGGAAGCGGGTGGGGAGGGGCGGGCCCTGCAGCGACGGCTGGTCGATCTGGCGAGCGAGGCCGGTGTACTGCTCCTTGGGCCCAATTCCATGGGAGTCGTCAACCCGCGCAACGGGTTCGTCTGTACGACGAATGCTGCCTTTGCGGCCGAAAGCCTGCTTCCTGGCCGGCTTGCCGTCATCTCCCAGTCTGGCAGCCTCATGGGTGCCCTGCTGTCGCGGGGTGAGTCCGTTGGCATCGGCTTCTCCGCCATGGTGTCGGTCGGCAACGAGGCACAGCGTGACGTTGGGGCAATTGGCAGCCTTTTGGTCGACGACCCCGGAACCGACGCCTTCCTGCTGTTCCTCGAGACCATGCGCGACAGTTCCGGCTTCGCGGGTTTTGCTCGTCTTGCCCACGCCGCCGGCAAGCCGGTGCTGGCCTATGTCATTGGTCGCTCCGATGAGGGCCAGGCCCTGTCGGTCTCCCATACCGGAGGTCTGACCGGGGCGACGGCAGCATTCGACAGCTTCCTTGTTTCATGCGGCGTCCATCGCGTGGACCAGTTCGAGGCCCTGGTCGAGGCGCCTGGCGCACTGCTGGCCGCCAGACGGCGCGGTGTCCGCCGTCCGGCCTGCGTGACTGTCGCCGCCACGACTGGCGGCGGTGGCGCCATGGTGATCGATCGGCTGGCGAATCATGGCGTCGCAATCGCGGGCTGCAGCCAGGCGAGCCATCGGTCCCTGGCCGCCCTCGGTATCCCGTTGGGTGCGGGCAAGCTGGTCGACGTTACGTTGGCCGGCGCCAACTACGCCAGCATGAAGCACGTCGTTTCGACCCTGGCCTGCGACCCGGAGACGGGCATCCTGGTCGTTGCCGTGGGGTCGTCGGCGCGTTTCGACCCCGAACTCGCCGTGGCCCCTATCGTTGATGCGGTACGCGAGGCTGGCGATGGGGCCGCACTGGTGATGGCCTTCCTCGTTCCCGATGCACCGGAAAGCCTCAGACTGCTGAATGGCTCAGGCGTTCCTGCCTTTCGCACGGTCGAGAGTTGTGCAGAGGCGGTCGCGTGCGTTCTGCAGGCGCGCGCACCGGTGCACCCTCCCATGGTCAGTCCCGTTGCGGCCGTCGACGATCTGCTTGCGGGTCGAGAAGAGGGCGTGCTCGACGAGGTGCATTCGCGCGGAGTGTTCGAGGCCCTGGGAATCGCCGGTCCTCCCGGGCTTTTCCTGCGCGATGGAGCGGTGCCCGAACATCTTGGGTTCGACTATCCCGTCGTGGCCAAGCTGGTTTCCGAGGATCTGGTGCACAAATCGGAAGCCGGCATCGTTGCGCTGAATCTTCCCGACCTCGATGCGTTGGGCCATGCAATTGGGCGGATGCGGGCCAACGCCGCGTGTCATGCACCCGGTGCGAGGGTTCGTGGCGTCCTGATACAGCCCATGTGCCATGGCGTGGTGGAGATGCTCATCGGATTCGGCCGTGATCCAAGGGTAGGCCCGGTCGTTACCGTCGGGCTCGGCGGCATCTTTGCGGAGCTCCATCGCGACACCAGTGTGCGCCCGGCACCCATCGATGCGGCCAGCGCCCGGGAAATGCTTCGGGAACTGCGCGGTGGTGCGATCTTGGAAGGCTTCCGCGGGCGACCCGCTGGTGATGTCGCGGCCCTGGCTCAGGCCATCGCAGATGTCTCGCGCCTCGCCCTGCATCCGTGTGTCGAGGAAGCTGAAATCAATCCCCTGCTCGTGTGCGCCGAAGGCAAGGGCGTCGTGATGCTCGACGCACTGGTCAGACTAGGCCCGCCCTCCATGTGCCCTCCAATCCCCTGCCAAGGATGAACCACCGATGACCGATCCCACTTATCTCGCGCGCAACGTGCCCGGCTGGTCCGTCAAGGACTGGGAGAAGGGCATCGATGTCGAGCGCATGCGTCGCTATCGCATGGAGCGCGTCCAAGAACAGGTACGTCAGCGCGGGCTGGCCGGCATCATCCTGTTCGGCGGTGTCAACGTGCGCTACGCGACCGGCACCCGCTGGGCGCAGATCTACAATCTGCATTCGCCCTTTCGCTGCGCCTGGGTGCCTGCCCAGGGCAAGGTGACGATGTTTGATTGGGAGAGGGCGCACGGCGGCGACGGCATGCCCGATATCATCGACGCGGTACATGATGCCATTGTCTTTACCTACTTTCCCGCCGGCGATCGCGCAGGCGAGTTTGCCGACCGGTGGGCAGGCGAGATGGCAGCGCTGATCCGGCGCGACGGTGGAGCCAGGCCCAGGGTCGCCATCGACATCTGCGAGCCCATCGCCATGCTCGCGCTGATGGCCCAGGGTATCGAGATCGTCTCGGGCGAGGAGGTCATCGAACAGGCCTGCGCGATCAAGACACGCGACGAGATCACGCTCATCCTGCAGACCATCACGATCGCCGAGGCAGGTCTTGCCCGCGTGCGCGAGAACCTGCGGCCGGGGATCACCGAGAACGAGCTGTGGGCCGAGCTCCACCACGAGAACATCCGCAATGGCGGCGAGTGGGTCGAGTACCGGCTTGCCGGTTCGGGCGGGCGCACCAATCCCTGGGGCCAGGAGTGCAGCGACCGCATGATTCGGGCCGGAGAATTCTTTGCCATCGATACCGGCATGATCGGGCCCTGGGGTTATGGCGCGGACATGTCGCGCACCTTCCACTGCAAGCCCGGCAAGCCGACCGAGGAACAGCGCCGGCTCTACCGCACTGCCTGGGAGAACATCCAGCACAACCTGCCGCTGATCCGCGCCGGCCTGACCTTTCGCGAGCTCTCCGAACGTGCCTATAGGCTGCCCGACGAATTCTGGGAGCAGCGGTATGCGATGCCCTTCCACGGCATGGGCATGGGCGACGAGTG
>CALGGB010000181.1 GCA_937880925.1 uncultured Rhodospirillaceae bacterium
GTGGCCGAACTTCTCGATCTTCTCGGTGCTGTGGCCCAGCAGGCTGTCGACAATGTGGGCGGCGCCGAAACGCTCGCCGGTGCGCGCCACGGTGGCGAGCACCTTCTGGCCCAGCTCCGTTCCGTCGATCACCGTCGGCGGATTGAGGCAGACGTCGCAGTTGCCGCACGGCTCCACCGTCTCGCCGAAGTAGGCGAGCAGCGAAGCGCGGCGGCACTCCACCGCCTCGCAATAGGCGACCAGCGCATCGAGGCGGCGGCTTTCGACCCGTTTCATTGCTTCGTCGGCCTCGCTCTGGTCGATGAAGACGCGGCGCAGTCGGATGTCCTGCAGGCCGAAAAAGAGCTGCGCCTCTGCGGGGGCGCCGTCGCGCCCGGCGCGGCCGAGTTCCTGGTAATAGGCCTCCACGGTCGCGGGCAGGTCGACGTGGGCGACATAACGCACGTCCGGCTTGTCGATGCCCATGCCGAAGGCGATGGTCGCCACCATGACGATGCCGGGTTCGGTCATGAAGGTGTCGAGGCGGCGGCTGCGGGCATCGGCATCCATGCCGGCGTGATAGGCCAGCGCCTTGTGCCCGGCCTGTTCAAGCTGGGCCGCGACTTCCTCGGTCTTGGCGCGCGAGAGGCAATAGACGATGCCGCATTCACCCTCGTGAGCGGCGACGTAGTCGAGAAGCTGACGGCGCACATTGGCCTTGGGCGCGACCATCAGGCGGATGTTGGGCCGGTCGAAGCCCGCGACATGAACCCTGGCCCGGTTGGCAAAGAGGCGGGCGACGATGTCGTCGCGTGTCACGGCATCGGCGGTGGCAGTGAAGGCGCCGATGGGAACCTCGGGGAAGAGCTCGCCCAGGCGCTGCAGGTCGCGGTATTCCGGGCGGAAGCTGTGGCCCCACTGGGAGATGCAGTGGGCCTCGTCGACGACGAACATGGCAAGCGGCAACCCTGAAAGCGCGGCCAGCATGGGCTGCGTCATCAGCCGCTCGGGCGACATGTAGAGCAGGGTCACCTCACCCGCCTTGACGCGCCGCCAGGTGGCGACGTTGGCCTCGCGCGGGCGGCCGGAGTTGATCGCCTCGGCGGCGACACCGGCAAGGCGCAGGGCCGCGACCTGGTTCTCCATCAGGGCGACCAGCGGCGAGACCACCACCGTCAGGCCGCCGCGCACCAGGGCCGGCACCTGGAAACAGAGCGACTTGCCCGCACCCGTGGGCATGACGGCCAGGGTGTGGTGGCCTGCGATCAGGTCGTCGACGACATCCTCCTGGCCCGGCCGGAAGGCCTCGAAGCCGAAGGTCTCCTTGAGGACGCGGTGCTTGGTGTCGTCAGGGGCGGATGTCATGGGCGCTGTCATGGGCGCGCCACCATAAGCAAAGCAACGCCGCGCCGAAACCCGCTCGCGTGTGCGGCGCACCCTGCTACACTCCACTTGTCCACCGGCATGACAAGAAGCACAACGAGGAGCCCATGATCCACAGCCATCTGCGCGACCAGGTCGACTGGGAGCAGCCGTTCACGTCCGAGGAATACGCCGACCGCCGCGCCCGCGTGCGCAAGGCGCTGACCGAGGCCGGTCTCGACGCCATCCTGGTCACCAACCCGGCGGACCTGACCTGGCTCACCGGCTACGACATGATCTGGTACCACCTGAAGAACCTGACCGCCTGCCTGGTACGCGCCGACCGCGACGAGACGACCTTCTTCGACAGCCCGAGCCACACCACCATCGTCTCGACGACGCCGGAGATCACCGACTGGCACGTCATGACCTACGATCGGGAGCACCTGCCCCAGCTTGTGGAAGGCATCGCCAAGCGTGGCATGGGCAAGGGCCGCATCGCCATCCAGCCGTGGAACTTTGCGCCGCACGCCAGCGTCTATGGCGAACTGAAGGCCGCGCTTGAGACTCAGGGCGCCACCGTGTCGGACGGCTCCTACCTGGTCGAGGAACTGCGCTTCATCAAGAGCCCGGCCGAGATCGCGGTGGTGCGCAAGGCCGCGGCCATCGCCGACGACGCCATGGCGGCCGCGCGCGACGCCATCGCCGAGGGCGTGATGGAGACCGAGCTGGAGGGCGTCATCATGGCGAGCATGATGAAGGCCGGCGGCGGTTATCCCGGCATCCGCTCCATGATCGGCTCGGGCCCGCGCGCGGGCACCCACCACAGCCCGCCCCAGCACCGCCGCATCCGCCAGGGCGACCTGGTGTTCGTCGATTTCTGCGGCTGCCTCCACCGCTACCACGTCAACGTCAACCGCACCTTCAGCCTGGGCGAGCCGGACAAGCGCTGGACCGCGATGATGGACAAGTCCGCCGGCTGCACGCCCGCGGTGGTCGATGCCGTGCGGGTGGGCGATCCGCTGTCGAAGGTGCAGGACGTCGCCGACGCCTACATCGACAGCGCCGGCCTGCGCGACTACGTCTGGTTCGTCGGCGGCTATTCCCTGGGCATCGCCATGCCGCCCGACTGGTGCGGCAGTCACTGGGTGAAACCCCGCCCCGAACTGGGCGAGCGCATCGTGACGCCGGGCCAGGTCTTCAACCTGGAGAACCAGTTCGACGTCTGGGACAACTGGCCCGGCGGTTCCGGCGCGGCATGGATCGACAGCTTCCTGGTGACCGACAACGGCCTGGAGCTGCTCTCCAGGCACCCGCGGGAGCTGGTGGTGGTGTAGGGGGCAACAGCCCCATCCCCACATGTCACCATCCGGCTTGATTCCCCGATCAACTCGGGGGACTGGGCCCATGCTGTGACCGCGACGGTCGCCTCTGTCTCGGTGTCATGGTCCGGCTTGACCGGAGGATGACAGTGAAAGGGTGAAACGGTGGAAGGCGGCAACCCCATTGCCCCCCACCCGGCCCGGCCCTAGCATCCGCGCCCCGGCACGGGGCCGGGATCAGCGGGAGGGATGCCAATGGCCGTCGAGATCTTCTGGGGTTCGGGTTCGCCGTTCGCGTGGAGCGTCATGCTGGCGATGGAGGTCAAGGGCGTGCCCTATACCGGCCACCTGCTGTCCTTCTCCGATGGCGACCTGAAGAAGCCCGAGTTCCTGGCCATGAATCCGCGCGGCAAGGTGCCGGTGGTCAAGGACGGCGATTTCACCATCGCCGAGTCCAACGCCATCCTCGTCTGGCTGGAAGCCAAGGCGCCCCAGCCCGCCCTGTTCGGCTCGAATCCTGAGGACACCGGCACCATCTGGCGTGCGGTTCTGGAGCACGCCGCCTATTTCCAGCACCACACCCACGCCATCTCCGGCGCGGTCTTCTACAAGAAGATGGAGGAGAAGGCCGAGGAGGTAAAAGCCTCCGCCAAGGCCGTGGGCGAGGAACTGGCCCGCTACGAAGCCGCGCTTGAGAAAGGCGACTGGCTGGTCGGCAGCGCCATGAGTGCCGCCGATCTCGTCGCCTACCCCCACTTCGAGCTCTTCTTCCGGCTGGCAGCACGGCCGGAGGTCAAGGCCTTCGGCCTGGGCTTCGACAAGGGCTGGGATGCCTATCCGGCGCTGTCGGCCTGGCGCGCCAGGATCAAGGCCCTACCCGGCTACGACAACACCTATCCCCCGCACTGGAAGGGCTGAGGCGCTTCTCCCCCCCTCCTCCCCCATTCCGTCATCCCGGCCGAAGCGCAGCGAAGAGCCGGGACCCATGCCGGAACGACCCCACAATCGCGTCGCGTGTTGATTCGTTCCGGCATGGGTCCCGGCTCTGCGCGGCTGCGCCGCTTGTCCGGGATGACTGTAGAGAAAGTGGGATGACGGTGAGAAGGTGTGACTACTCCAGCGTCCTGAACAGACCGGCTAGCAGCTTCGCGCGGGGGACCAGCGAACTGTAGAGGACGTGTTCCTCGTGGGTGTGGGCGCCGTCTCCCATGAGGCCCATGCCATCCAGGGTGGGGATGCCCAGGGCGCCGGTGAAGTTGCCGTCGCTGCCGCCGCCGGACGGGCCGTGGCCGGGATCGAAGCCGATCTCCCGGGCGATGGCCTCGGCCTGCTCATAGAGTGCCATGGTGCCTTCGCTCGCCTCGAACAGCGGGCGTTCGACGCCGGGCTCGACGGTGACGGAACAGTCGGGATTGAAGGCCTTCAACGCCGCCATCCTCCCGCGGATTTCGTCCATGGCCTCGGCGAAGGGGGCGACAGCCAGCACCTGGGCGCTGCAGGCGATCGGCACGACATTGACGAAGGTGCCACCCTGGATGGTGCCGACGCTGTAGGTGACGCCGCGCTCGCGGTCGGTCATGTCCTCGATGGCGATGATCTGGCGCGCCATCTCGGCGATGGCGCTGCGGCCGCGCGCAAGCTGTGAGCCGGCGTGCGCTGGCTTGCCGCTGACGTGCACCGTGAAACGCAGGAAGGCATAACGCCCCGTCACCAGCCGCCCGGTCTCGCCCTTGGCCGGTTCGGGCACCAGCACATACTTGTGGCGCGAGGCGACCTCCTCGATGCGGGTCCGCGTCGAGGGGCTGCCGACCTCCTCGTCGGAGATGAACATGAAGGTGACGGGCAGTTCCGGCGTCTCGCCGGCGCGTTGGAGCTGGGCCAGCGCATAGGTCGCAGCGAACATGCCGCCCTTCATGTCGTAGATGCCCGGGCCGTAGATGCGGTCGCCCTCGCGACGGAAGGGCAGCGGGCCGTCGAGCGAACCGACCATGTGCACGGTGTCGAGATGCCCCAGGACCAGCACGCCCGGGCCCTCACGCTTTCCGGGCACGGTGGCGATGACGATGTCGCCGTAGCCGTCGACGCCGGGCTGGCGGTCGATGGTCGCGCCCAGGCGGGCCATGGCGGCCTCGGCCTTGTCCATCATGGCGTTGACGCCCGCGACATGGACGGTGGGGCTTTCGGTCAGCACCCAGTCGCGCAGGCCCTCGAACATCTCGTCGGCATCGAAGGCGGGCTCGTTGCGGGAAACCATGGGGCAAGGGACTCCGTTGCGGTCGTCGGCGGGGTCGGCCATCGTGGCGGTCCATCGAAGAAGGCTCAAGCTCGCATGTCCGACCTGCCGCCCCTGTTCCAGCCGCTGACCCTGCGCGGCATGACGACGCGCAACCGCATCGCCGTTTCGCCGATGTGCCAGTATTCGGCGATCGAGGGCCATGTCACCGACTGGCACCGCGACCACCACACCACCCTGGCGCGCGGCGGCGCGGGCATCGTCTTCGTCGAGGCAACAGCGGTGGAGGCACGCGGGCGTATCACCCACGGCGATGTCGGCCTGTGGAGCGACGATCATGTCGTCGGGCTCGCCGAAATCGCCGCCATCGTTGCGGGATACGGCGCGGTTCCCGCCATCCAGATCGGCCATGCCGGGCGCAAGGCAAGTTCCCAGCGGCCCTGGGAGGGCAACCTTGCTCTGACGGAAGCCGACGAGGCGGCGCGCGGCGATGCACCCTGGCAGACCGTGGCGCCCTCGGCGATCCCCTACATGGACGGCTGGCACACACCGGCGGAACTGAGCGACGACGAGATCACGGGGCTCGTTGATGCCTTCGCCGCCGCCGCGCGCCGCGCCGTGAAGGCGGGCTTCAAGGCGGTCGAGATCCACGGCGCGCACGGCTACCTGATCCATACCTTCCTGTCGCCGAAATCCAACCGGCGCAACGACCGCTGGGGCGGCGACCTGCGAGGGCGCATGGCCTTCCCGCTGGCCGTTGCCGAGGCGATGCGTGCGGCCCTGCCCGACGATCTGCCGTTGTTCTTCCGCACGTCCAGCGTCGACGGCGACGAGGGCGTGTGGTCGATCGAGGACACGGTGATCCTGGCGAGGGAACTGAAGGCACGCGGCGTCGACGTGATGGACTGCTCCACCAGCGGCGTCTCCGGCGCGGTGACCGCCGCGCGGGTGAAGCGGCAACAGGGCTTCCAGGTACCCTGGGCCGCGCAGGTGCGACGCGAGGCCGGGATGCCGACCATGGCCGTGGGCCTGATCCTGGACCCCGACTACGCCAACGCCGTGATCGCCGACGGTGCCGCCGATCTCGTCGCCATGGGCCGCGAGCTGCTCAACAATCCCTTCTGGCCGTTGCAGGCCGCCGTCACCCTGGGCGCCGATCCCTGCTACGAACGCTGGCCCGACCCCTACGGCTGGTGGCTCACCCGCCGCGCCCGCGCCGGTGTCGAGGGACGGGCGCCGACGAGGTAGGAGCGTCGATCACGCACTCCCCCTCCTCCTCATGCCAGCGAAGGCTGGCATGAGGAGTGAGAAAGAGGTGCGGCCTCGCCCTCAGACGGCGTCCCAGCTCCGCCTTTCGCCCTCGTAGGAATTGCCGGGATTGCCCCAGACGGTGGTGCGCCACATGAGGCGGCCGTGAGCCGCGGCGTCGAACCAGGTGGCGGTGTGGATGGTGCAGCGGTTGTCGTAGATCACCATGTCGCCGGCCTGCCATTCCTGGACATGGACGAAACGCGGCTGGGTGTAGTGGGCCATCAGCTCGTAGAGCAGGCGGGCGCCGTCGCCGTGGGGGCCGGGCTCCATGCCGAGGAAGGGGCCGTGGACCCAGTCCATCTGCTCGCGCTCGCAGAGATAAAGCGCCTTCGCACCGGTCTCGGGATGGACGCGCACGACCGGCTGGGGCTGGGGTCCGTCGCGCGGGTCAAGCGGCTTGGGCGTCTCGCCAACCAGCACCGAGTCTTCGCCGTAGCCGCGGAAAGGGGCGACGTGGAGGCCCTGCAGGTTCTCGACGCGGTCCTTGAGCGACGCGGGCAGGCTCTCGTAAGCGGCCACACCGTCGGCGTAGAGGGTCTGGCCCTGGCCCGGCGGCGCGGGCGTGACGGCGTAGAACAGCGAGATGTCGGGCGGCGGACGGCGGAAGCTCTGGTCGGTGTGCCAGCCGCGCCGGTGCGGGAACTGCACGGGCAGGCCCCCGTCCGCCGTCGTCGGCGGGTCGGGCCGCTCCGGTGGCGCGAAGTTCATGGGCGGCAGGTTGGAGATGACGAAGATCTGCGGGATCTCGGGATGGACCAGATTAAGGCGCGGCGTGGTGAGCCGGTAGTTCTCCACCTCCCGGCCGAAGGGACGGCTGAGGCGCACGAGAAGATCGGGATCGTCGCTGATGGCGTTGAGACCGCTGATCGCCAGCAGGCCGCGGCCCTCGGCCAGCGCGCCGGGGAGCGTTGCCGGCGCGGCCTCCATGGCGTCGACGAAGGCGGCACCATCCTCCACCGCGATGCGGCGGCCGAAGCCGCCTTCCGTCAGGGCAATGGAGGAGAGCGCGGTCATGGCGTTCAGTCCCTCGGCCAGTAGCGGGTGCCGAGCCAGCCGCCGTCGACCGGGATGACCTGGCCGGCAATGTAGCGGGCATCCTCGGAACACAGGAAGGCGGCGACCCCGGCGATGTCGTCGGGCTGGCCTACCCCCATGGGCGTGTTCTTGATCATCGCCTCCTGGTACCAGGCGTCCTCGTTGATGGCGCGATGGGTCATCGGCGTATCGATGACGCCGGGCGCGATGGCGTTGATGTTGATGCCTTGCGCGCCGAAGTCGGCGGTCATTTGGCGCGTGAGCTGGGCTACGCCGGCCTTGGATGCGGCGTAACCGGGCCCCTCCGGGAAACCGACCATGCCGAAGACCGAGCTGATGTGGACGATCTTGCCGCCGGGCCGGGGCAGATGCGGCAGGGCCGCACGGCTCATGCGGAAGACGGCCGACAGGTTGATGTCGATGATCCTGTCCCAGCCGTCGTCCCCGGTATCGGTGACGCTGCCGCCGCGCCCGCCGATGCCGGCGTTGTTGATGAGGAAATCGAGCCTGCCGAATGCCTGCATCGCAGCCGCGACAATGCGTTCGGGCGCAGTCCGGTCGGCGACATCGGCGAGCATGGTGGTGAACGAGGAGCCATAGGCCATGGTCGCGGTCTCGGCGAGATCGGCCTCTTTCAGGTCGACCGCGAAGACCTGCGCGCCTTCGCTGGCCAGGCGCAGGGCCGTGGCGCGACCGATGCCGCCCGCCGCGCCCGTGACGATGGCGGCCTTGCCGGCGAAACGGCGGCTCATGCGTCCTCTCCGGCCTGGGCGATCCAGGCCTCGGCGACCTCGCTGCCCGTGGCGAACCAGACGCCGGGGAAGGTCTTGATCCAGGCGATGAACTCCCGCAGCAGGGCGATGCGCGAGGGCCGCCCGATGACCTGCGGGTGCATCACCAGGTCGAAGAGGCCGCCCCAGGCGTAGATCTCGCGGAACTCGTCCTGCCAGATCTCCATGATGTGGCTGTTGGTGAAGACCGGGCGCGGATTGCGGATGGAAAACAGCAGGTAGATCGCGTCGTCCAGGCTCCAGTGCCAGGGCAGCTCGATGACGCCGGGCGAGCCGTCCGGCAGGCGGTGCCGGTAGGGGTTGATGTCGTCCATCATGGAGCTGTCGTAGAGAAAGCCGCGGTCGGTGAGCAGGCGCACCATGTTGCCGCTGGTCTCGCCGGCCGGCGAGCGGTAGCCCTTCGGCGTGACGCCGACGGTTTTCGCCAGCGCCTCCAGGCCCTTGTCGAGTTCGGCCTCCTCGGCGGCGGGGTCCTCGGGGTCGATCCATTCGTGAAGATAGCTGTGGTGGCCGACCTCGTGCCCGCGCTCTAGAATCCATTCGACGCGCTGGGTGTGGTTCTCGGCGGTCCAGCCCGGCACGAAGAAGGTCGCCGGGATGCCCGCGTCCTCCAGCGTCTCCAGGATCTTCGGCACGCCGAGGTTGGCGCCGTACTTGCCCTGGCTCAACGTGCCCGGGCGCTTCCAGTTCGCCTTGTCGCGCCCGATCCACAGGGTCTCGGCATCGAAGTCGAAGGAAAGCATGACGGCGCAGCGGGCGCCGTTCGGCCACTTCACCTGGGTCTCGACGATGGGGGTTGCCACGTACTTCTTCTCCTTCATGCCGCCTGCGCGGTTTCCTCGCGCGCCTCGGCCTCGCTGACGGCGATGGGCACGCGGCGCAGGGTGCGTTTTTCACGGGCGTCGAAATCGGTGCGGGCGTGCTGCAGGGCAATGTTGTTCCACAACAGCACGTCGCCGGGGCGCCAGACATGGCGGTAGCCGATGGCAGGATCGGCGATATAGCCGGCAAGCTCCTCCATCAGCGCGTCGGCCTCTGCATCGGTGAGTCCGGAGATCGCGGCCGTGGTGTGCATATGGGCAAACAGCACCGTGGCGCCGCTGTCGGGATCCTCGCGTACCAGGGGGTGCCAGCAGCGCGGGGCATCGGCCGGAGCGTCCCTTGCCAGGGTGCGGCGGTTATAGTCTCCGCTGTAGTCGAAGAGCTGGAGGGAGGAGAGATCGGCGATGCGCGCCTTGAGCGTTGCCGGGAGATGCTCGTAGGCGGCGTGGGAATCGGCAAACAGGGTGTCGCCGCCCGCCGACGGCACCTCGATGGCGTGCAGGCAGATCGCCTTCAGGGGATGACGAAAGAAGGTGTGGTCGGAATGGAAGTGCAGCACGCCGCTGCCCAGGATGCCGTCCGGGCGGGCATTGGAGACGTGGCTCGCGTCGACCTCCTTC